>JBIOJX010000314.1:0-2943 GCA_044451265.1 Desulfobaccales bacterium | reverse complement strand
CCTTCAGCCCGGATCTTCTTGCCCTCCAGCAGGAATAACAGGGCCTGGGAGATTTCCCGCTCCTCCACCAATACCAGATCCCGCAAGTGCTTCTGGAGGATCGCGAACGGCAGTTTCCCAATCAGCGGCACCCGGATGCCGTCGGCCAGGGTGGGATGGGCCGGCACCGGGGTCGGGGCGCCCCGCCTGAAAGCCTCCACCAGAGAAGGCACCTGTATGGTCTGCACCCCGATGACCAACACCTCGGGTTTGCTTTCCTGCAGGGCCAGGGTGAGGCCGGCGGCCAGGCCGCCGCCCCCCACCGGCACCACCACCGTGTCCACCTCCGGCAGGTCCTCCAGGATCTCCAGCCCCAAGGTGCCTTGTCCGGCCATAACTTCGGGGTCGTCATAGGGGTGAATGAAGACGTAACCCTCGGCCTCCAGAGTCCGGGCTTTTTCCACGGCCTGGGAGACGTCCTGGCCATGGAGAATGACCTGGGCCCCATAGTTTTGGGTAGCCATCTGCTTGGAGATGGAGGCCCCCTCGGGCATGACGATGGTGGCCGCGAGACCCAATTGCGCCGCGGCGTAGGCCACCCCCTGGGCGTGGTTGCCGGCGGAGGCGGCCACTACTCGCTCCCCCTCGCCCCGCTCCTTCAGCAGGGTGAGACGGTTCAGCGCCCCCCGGAGTTTAAAGGACCCGGTGGTCTGGAGGTTCTCCAGCTTGAGATAGACCTCCCGGCCGCTGATCCGGCTCAGGGTCTGGGAATGGATCAGCGGGGTGTGGATGACTGCCCCGCTAATCCGCTCTTTAGCTGCCTCGATGTCTTTTAGGGTCATATGTCCCTATTGCTTCGGACTGGTTTAGAAGTCGCACTGGCCCTGCCCTAAAATAATATTACTGACTCCTTTGGCGCTGGAGGCTAAGAAGCCATCAACCTCAGGTGGCCTGGGCCTTGCGCCAGCCTGCGGCCTTGAGCCCGGCCACGTGGGCGCACCATGCGGTTTTCAGCGTTTCCAGGTAAAGGGCGTAGTCCTGCCGGACCAAGGGCGTCAGGCTCCGATGCAGCCGGGCATTCACTTCCTCATCCCCGGGGGCCAGACCCTGCCAGCTCAGGTAGCCTGCATCAAAAAGGACCCCCGGGGTGGCCCGCGGCTTGATCCCTCGTAGGTCAAGGTACGTCTGGGCCCGGTCCACGTCGTACTCCAGGATCCAGCCGCAGTCCGCCAGCATGGCGGTTTCATCCCAGGTTGCCTGCTCACGGCATTGGGGACAATAAAGATTGAGGAGGATTTCCGGGGGCAGAAGATTGTCCCGGAAGCTGAGAAAGGCGGAATTCCGGCCGCATTCACAAAAGCGGCGCTCATTCATGCACATGGCCTGATCTCCTGGGATTCTTCGGAGGGGTCATTGCCGGGATCGGTTCTAGTTACTACTTTTCGGCTAGATTGACAATTACTTTAAACCGGACAAAGGCTCTAACATGGAAATAATTACGGAATTGCTGGAGAAATTCCCAGGCAGGTTCGCCACGGAATTGGGCCTGGACCTCAAATCCGGGTCCGGGGCGCGCCAGCAGTGGTTCCTGGCCGCCGTCTTTTTTGGGGCGCGCCTTTCCGGGGCCCTGGCCGCCCGCACCTTCCGGACCTTCATGGCAGCCGGAGTCTACTCCCCGGAAGCCATCCTGGGCCAGGGTTGGGACAATCTGGTGGTGCTCCTGGACCAGGGCGGTTACACCCGTTATGATTTCAAGACCGCCACCAAGCTGCTGAAGATCATGGAGTCTTTGCAGGCGCACTATCGAGGTTCCCTGGAACGCCTGCACGAAACCGCCGCGGACCCGGAAGATTTGGAGCGCCGCCTGAGGGAGCTGGCCCCCGGTATCGGCCCCACCACGGTCAACATCTTCCTGCGGGAACTGCGCGGCATCTGGGCCAAGGCCGACCCGCCGCTCAGCCCCCTGGCCCAGGCCGCGGCCGAGCATTCGGGGCTAATGGACCGGGGCCTCGATCCACGGGAGGCCTGGCGAGAGCTGCAACGCCATTGGCAAGCCCAACCCGCGGCCGGCTTCGACCTCGCCGACCTGGAGGCGGCTCTGGTGCGCCTGGGCCTGGAACTGCGGCACCAGGGCCGGAAAAACCCGGGGAGAAGAGGCTAAGGGCCGCAGGCCTTACCCTTACAAAAGATTCCCCCAAACCCCCTTCCCCAATCCCTTATTTGTTAATCAGCACGGATGCAGTTTCTATTGAGCTGTCCGGGAAAAAATGCTTGCCAAAACCGGACTAAAAACTTAAAAATCGAAACCCGGAGGGTAACCATGCAGGATTGCATCTTTTGCCGCATCGCCGCCGGCCAACTGCCCGCCGCCAGAGTCCTGGAGACCAAAGACGTCCTGGCTTTTCTGGATATCGCCCCGGTGCACTACGGCCACACCCTGGTCATTCCCAAGGCCCATCATCAAAACCTCCTGGACCTACCGGACGGACTCTGGCAGGAGATCGGCCAGATTTGCCGCCGCGTCGCCCAGGCCATCCAGTTGAGCCTCAAGGCCCAGGGCTTCAATATCGGCATGAATAACTTTGCCGCCGCGGGGCAGGAGGTTTTTCACGCTCACGTCCACGTCATTCCCCGCTATTCCGGCGATGGTCTGAAACTGTTCCCCCAAGGTAATTACCAGGCGGGTGAGATGGAAAAAACGGCTGAGCAGTTGCGCCAGGCCCTGGAGGGCGCAGGCTGACCATGTAGCACCGGCGCCCTCGGCGGTTCCTCACGACGAGGGCGCCGGCGCTACACTCTTATAGCAAGCCTGCGGCTATCGAGCTTCAGCCCAGAGGATTTTCTGCAGGAACTCCGACTGGTTGGATATGGTGATTTTTTCGCTGTCGATAGCGGCCACCGGCATCAGGCCCATGAGGGCGTTGGCCAGCCAGACGCCCTCGGCCTTCCGGAGCTGCCCTAAGG
>JBIOJX010000313.1:0-2990 GCA_044451265.1 Desulfobaccales bacterium | reverse complement strand
GGTTGGTATATTTCTTGGCAATGGACACCACCAGGCGCAGGTTGGCCTCCACCAACTCCCGCTTGGCCTTCTGGGCCTGGTATTCGCCCTTTTCCGCCTTCACCAGCACCGTCAGCAGCCGCCCGGCGGCCATGCCGGCCTCGGATTCCACCTTGCGCAGGCGCTTGCGGGCCTGGTTCCAGACCTCCTCCAACTCCGCCAGGCGCTCCGGCGCCACGGCCGGCGGATCGGGAACCTGGCCGTCGTTCTCTCGGCGGCTGCGCTTCAGGTTGCGAAACTTGGTGACGTTCAGACCGGCCGCGGCCAGGCATTTTTCCATTTTCTGCTGACAATCCCGCAACAGGCAGCCGCAAAAGCGCAGCCGGTTGAGCACTCCTTCCAGATGCTGGCGCTCCAGCCGCAGGCTCTTCAGGTTATCCGTCATCTTGCGGCGCTCTTTGGCGATCTTTTGCTCCAACTGCAGCCGGGTCTCCTCCTTGCGGGGCAGGGGCGCGGCCTCCTTTTGCCACTGACGGATTTTTTCATCCTGGGAACGCAGCTTCTGAATCAGAGCAATGACCCGGGACTTCGGGGTGGGCAAGTCCAGGGGGTCGTCATCTTCAAAAGCGTCCTGGCCGGCCTGGGGCGAAAGCCTATCCTGCTCCAGCCGGGTAATCAGTTTCATGATCTCTTTTAAGGTGACGGGCACCTCCAACAGGGAGTGGAGCACCTCTTTCTCCCCCTCTTCGATGCGCTTGGCGATCTCCACCTCCCCTTCCCGGGTGAGCAGGGAAACGGTGCCCATCTCCTTCAGATAAAGGCGTACCGGATCATCCAGCTTGGCGCCGCCATCGGCCTCCAGGCTCAGGTCGCCCTCCGCTTCCCCGATCTCCATAGGGGAAGCCATGGCCAGGCTGGCGACTTCGGCGGGCGGCAAGTCCAGTTCGTCAAAGATCAGGATATCCTTCATCTGTTCGTTCAAGAGACATTCGGGAGATAATGAGTCATTCAGGTCATCCACGGTGATCAAGGTGTCATCATCCCCCATGGGCATAATTTCCTGAAACCCATCCATTCCGATCCCCTTGTTCATCCATTTTCTCCTTTTGCGCTCGCGCTAAATTTTAACGCTTCCAGTTGGCGGTCGATCTCCTGCCGTTGGGTCAGCAAGGCCGTAAGCTCCTCGCCGCTTTCCTGTGCGGAGACTTGTTGCAGTCTCTCTTTTAACTTGGCCGAGGCCTTCTTGAGGCGCCGAATTTCCAGGTCCCGGTGCCAATCATCGGCCAGGAGATCTGTTGCGGGTCCGCTCGTTTCCTCCTCCGTTAGGGTTAAGGCGCAGATTTGCTGGCGCAAGCTCTCCCTCTCCACCTGCTGCACCAGCAAGCCGTGATCCAGTCTGCCATGTTGCCGGTAATTCTCGATAATGAGGGCCAGGAGTTCCTTTAAATCCCCGGTTTCGAACTCCAGGGCCCAGTGTTCCAATTCCTCCAGGTCCAGCGCCTGGGGCTGGCACAACACCCAGCGCAGCAGGGCCTTTTCCATACTGACGGTCACCCCGGCGGTGCGCCTGATCCGGCTGGCGGCGATGGGGGCGAAGGAGGCCAGGCTCTGGCGCAGGACGCCTTCATCCACGCCCAGGCGTTGGGCCGCGGCCTTGCGCCATAAATCCTGCTCCACCGGGTCGGTGATGGCCTGAAAATAAGGCCGCAGCTCTTCCAGGATGCGCACCCGGCCCTCCACCTCCAGGCCGTGGGTGGCAATCAACCCTTCCAGCAGGAAGGTGAACCAGGGCTGGGCCGAGCCCCAGGCGTTTTTAAAGATCTCCACCCCCTGGCTGCGGGCGTAGTCGTCCGGGTCCTGCCCGGCCGGCAGGGCCAGGGCCCTAACCGGCAGACCCTCCTGGGCAAAGAGCGGAAAGGCCCGCTGCATGGCCTTGATCCCGGCGGCGTCGCCGTCGTAGACCAGGACCACTTTATCGGCCAGGCTTTTGAGCAAGCGCACCTGCTCCCGGGTGAGCGCCGTCCCCAGCGTCGCCAGGACGTTGGCGATGCCCTTGGTCTGCAAAGAGATGAGGTCGAGATAACCCTCCACCACCAGGGCCACGCCGGTGAGGCGCAGGGCGTCGGCGGCCTGGGGCTGGCCGTAGAGATTGCGGCCCTTGGAATAGAGCTGGCTCTCCGGGGAGTTGAGGTACTTGGGCTCGCCTTTGCCGATAATCCGGCCGCCGAAGGCGATCACCCGGCTTTGCCGATCGAAGATGGGGAAGATGATGCGATCCCGGAAGCGGTCGTAGAAGCCGCCGCTGGTCCGGGGCATCAGCAGGCCGGCGTCCCGGGCCGCCTCCAAAGAGAGGCCGCGGCCCTGCAGATGGCGGCGCAGGGCGTCCCATTCGTCCACGGCATAGCCCAGGTGAAAGGCCTTGATGACCTCCGGCGTCAGGCCCCGCCTGGCCAGGTAATCCCGGCCGGGTTTGCCCGCGGCGCTGTTCAGGGTGGCCTCATAAAAACTGGCCGCCACCTGGTTGATCTCATAGGCCAGGGTGCGCTTGCGGGTCTGCTGCGAGCCTTCCGGCCCCAGTTCCTTGAAAGACAGCGGGATGCCGTAGCGCCGGGCCAGCTCCTGGGCCGCCTCCGGGAAGCTCAGGCGCTGGTGCTGCATCAAAAAGGAGATGACGTTGCCCCCGGCCCCGCAGCCGAAACAATAAAAAATGCCCTTCTCCGGGGATACCGTGAAAGAAGGGCTGGTGTCGGCGTGGAAGGGGCACAGCCCCAGAAGATTCTTGCCCTTTTGGGTCAATTGGACGTACTGCCCCACCACCTCTTCGATGCGGGCCGCGTCCTTGATCTCCAGGAGCTTGTCTTCCGGGATAAACGCCATGGTCAGTTGCCAGTAGTCAGTGGTCAGTTGTCAGTTTCGGTTAACTTAGATTCCTCTGTCGGCTTTGGGTAGCGCAGGCTTCCAGCCTGTGGTCTTCCTGGTGGCACAGGCGTCCCGCCTGTGCTGTGTAGGGT
>JBIOJX010000312.1:0-3039 GCA_044451265.1 Desulfobaccales bacterium | reverse complement strand
GTTCATGGCGGCCAATACCGGCGCGGCGCCGCTTTGCAGAGGCAGGTGAAAATGGGGGCAGAAGGCCCGCCAGGAGGCGAGCTCCGCCAGAAGTTCCACCGTGACCTCCTGGGGTTCCAGGGAACTGAGGCGCATCCGGAAGGGCAGTTCAGCCTGCTTCAGCCGCCGCACCAGTCCGGCCAGGCTGGTGGTCGGGCTCAAGTCCTGGCCGTATTGGCCCAAATCGATGCCGGTGAGGACCACCTCCTGGTGATTGGCGGCGGTTATTCCCTGCAAGGCCGCGACCACCTCTGCAGGCGCCCAACTGCGCCGGGGCCCGCGCACCTGGGGGACGATACAGTAGCTGCAATGATGGCTGCAGCCCTCCTGGATCTTGAGCCAGGCCCGGGTATGACCGGGAAAAGATCGGAGCCGCCAGGGGTGAAAGGGTTCGGCGGCCTGATAGGAGCTGACGCAAAGACCAGGTGCAGTTGCTTGGGTGGATTTTTCCAAGAAATCCGCCAGGTCGGCCTTTTCCCGGTTGCCCAGGACCACGGTGACGCCGGGCAGGGCGGCCAGTTCTTCCGGGGCTCGCTGGGCGTAACAGCCGGTGACCCAGATGGGGACGCTCGGAAATTCACGGGAGAGGCGGCGGATGGCCTGGCGGGCCTGCTGGTCGGCCCGTTTGGTGACGGTGCAGGTGTTGACCAGGTGCAGGTCGGGGGTCGCCCCTGGGGGGGCGGTGAGCCAGCCCTGGTGGGCCAGCGCCTGGCTCAGGCCGGCGGTGTCGACCTGGTTGACTTTGCAGCCGAAGGTGATAATGCGGAAAAGACTGCTTGCCGTTTGCCGTTTGCCGTTTGCCGTGGTCATTATAAAAACAGGTTCTCTGGGTTCGATGGTCATTAGAAAATTAAGGCGTTGGGGGAGGGAGTTTGAGGAAGGGGGCAGGGACCATCGCCCCCCTTACCTCATCCCTCCAGCCTCTCTTCAATCCAGCCGCCGGCCAGGACCCGGTCGTGGTCGTCGTAGAAGACCACGGCCTGGCCAGGGGCCACCGCCGATTGCGGCGCAGCAAAGATTACCCGGGCCGCGGTGGGGTTCAGTGGGGTAATCCGGGCCGCCACTCCCGGGTGGCGATAGCGGATGACCGCCTGGGCCTCCAGGTCGCCGGTGGGCGGGGTGACGAGCCAGTTGAGTTCCACCGCCACCAGGCCGGGCGACATAATTTCTTGCTTGTGGCCCAGCACCACCCGGTTGGTCTCGGGGTGGATGGCCGCGACATAGTAAGGCTCCCGGGCCGGGATGCCCAGACCCCGGCGCTGGCCCACGGTGTAATGCTCCAGGCCCCGGTGGCGTCCGAGGCGGCGGCCCTGGAGGTCCACCAGATCGCCCGGGGCGCCGGGGCCGCGGCGGGCGCGGATGAAATCCTGATAGCTTCCCCGCGGGATGAAGCAGAGTTCGACGCTCTCGGGGCAGCGGTCGTTAACCGGCAGGCCCAGTTCCTGGTAACGGCGGCGCACCTCGGTCTTGGTCATTTCCCCCAAGGGGAATAGGAGGTGAGGCAGCAGTTCCCGGGGCAGGCGGCTCAGGAAGTAGGACTGGTCCTTGCGCCGGTCCAGGCCCCGATAGAGCCCCGGGAGGCCGTCGGCCGCGGCCTGCAGCCGGGCATAATGGCCGGTGGCCAGGCGCGTCACCCCTTGGGTCTGGAGCCACTCCCACAGGCGGCCGAACTTGATGGCGGCGTTGCAGCGCACACAAGGGTTGGGGGTCCGGCCGCGCAGATATTCGGCGACAAAATAGTCCACCACCCGCTGAGCAAATTCCTCCCGCAGATCAATTTCGGTGAGGCGGAGGCCCAGGCCCTGGGCCAGAGCTTGCAGGTGCCCGGCCGGGGGACCGTCGTCACATAAGCGCAAATGGACGCCCCGAGGCCGGAGACCTTGTTGCAGGAGCAAGGCTGCGGCCACGGCGCTATCCACCCCACCACTCAGAGCCACGGCCACGCTTAGACTTGGATCAGACGTCATCAGCCTTAAGGAAATTTCTCAAATTGAGTACAAATATTAATCAATCATGTAGAAAATTGAACTTGTGGGCTAACATATGAAGAAAGTTAAAAGATTCTCAAACTAAATGACAATTATGCTAAACGCCTAGTTCATGAAAATGAACATGTTATTAAAATATCAGAAAGGTTAAGCTATGGCAAAGGAGAGGTCTTGGAGGAAGCTGACGGCAACGCCATAATTGGGATTGGCCGGTCCCGGGGGGTCCAGCCGGATTACCTCTCCCTGGGCCGTGAAGTGGGAAATGTGCTCGATATCCAGGCCAGGCAGGGGCGCGGAGATAGTCAGGGAGAGGAGCTGACCGGGTAGGAAAGACGCCGCGTGATCGAGATGGAAATAGCTTCCCGACAAACTGATATCCCTGATAACTCCACAGCCCTGGTGTAGTTCACCACTTTCCGGGTGGAAGGTATGGTAGCAGATCGGCAACGGAATTATGAGACGATTAAAGCGTCTTCTTTCCAAGGGGGAGAACATGCTGCTCCCATAAAAAGTGGTAAATGTCCTTCACCTTATGCAGAGGGCGTGCCATAAGCTCGGGGGAAAAGTTGCCTTCCGCGAGAAATTCGCCCACCTAGATATTCCTTGACGCCACTGGTCCTTTCCTCTATGATTTTTGGAAAGATACCATCATTTTCCGGGGGCGGGGGGCTGAGGCCGAAACATGTCTCATGTAGTCGCGGTTATCAACCAGAAGGGCGGCACCGGCAAGACCACCACCACCCTGAATTTGGGGGCGGGCCTGGCTTATCAGGGATATCGCACCCTGATCATCGACCTGGACCCCCAGGGCCACAGCACCATCGGCATCGGTATCGACCCGGACCCCAGCATCGCCTCCATGGCGGAAATCATGACCGTCCCCCGCAAGCGCATCAGCGAAGTGGCTGTGCCCACCTACATCCTGGGGCTGGAGGTGGCGCCGGCCACCATCCATCTGGCCCGGGCCGCGGAGCAGGTTTATACCCGGGTCTTTCGGGAAGCCATCCTGGCC
>JBIOJX010000311.1:0-3058 GCA_044451265.1 Desulfobaccales bacterium | reverse complement strand
TGAATTATCGCTACGTCACCCGGGACCTGGTGGACGCCGCCCACCGGCAAGGGATCAAGGTCACCGTCTGGAATATTGACGATCCGGAAATCCTCGAGCCCTACCTGGCCCTGGACCTCGACGCCATCGGCACCAACCGGCCCCGGGAGATTATTGATTATTTGGCCGAACATGCATGAGCCTTCGGCTCCAGGGCTGTAGCCGCAGGCCCTAACAAAAAACCTGCGCCGGCCCAGGCTGGAAGGCCTGGGCCATCGGAAAAAAATCGTGGGGCGGGCGTCCCCGCCCGCCAGCTCCAACCAGAAAATTATGGAAGCCGCCATCCAAACCCTTACCGGCCAATTTGCCGCGGTGGCCCTGGAGGCCCCCGAGCGGGTCGCCATTATTCATCAAGCCGGCGACGCAGTCCGGAAGTATACTTACGGCCAGCTTTACCGGGGCAGCCGGGCCGTGGCCGGCTGGCTCCAGGCCCGGGGGGTGCAGCCCGGCGACCGGGTGGCCATTCTCCTGGAGAACCGCCCGGAATGGCCCATGAGCTACTTTGGGGCGCTCCTGGCCGGAGCGGTGGCGGTGCCCCTGGATCCGGTTTCCCGCTGGGACCTGATCCAATACGCCCTGGAGCAGACCCGGGCCCGGGTCATCTTCACCTTTCCCCAGGCCCCCCTGACGCAGCTACAAGAACTCCCTTTTCTGGAAGAGATTGTGGTGGTGAGGGAACCCGGGGCGCCAGGCGGCAAAATCGGCTATTTCGCGGAAGTCCTACAATCATCCGGAGATCAAGCCGAGCTTCCGGTCTTGCGCCCCGCCGCCCCGGACAAATTAGCCTCCATCATTTACACCTCGGGCACCACCGGCCTGCCCAAAGGGGTGATGCTCAGCCATAAAAATTTTTGGGCCAATTGCCAGGGGATAGCTCAGCTCAACGCCATCCGGCCCGAGGACAATTTTCTGGCCATCCTGCCCCTGCATCACGCCTTTCCCTTCACCGCCACCCTGTTAATGCCGCTTTTTTCCCGGGCCAGGATCACTTATCTGGACACCCTGAAGGCCGAGGCCATCCTGAGGTGCATCAAGGAACAGCGGGTCACCATTCTGGTGCTCACGCCCCAGGTGCTCCAGCATTTCTATCAAGGGATGCAGCGCCAGTTGCGGCAGCTGCCCTGGCCCCTGCGCCCCCTGCTGCTGGCCTATCTCAATCTTTCCCGGCGAGTGAGCCGATGGCTGGGAGTAAATCCCGCCGGGCCGCTGTTCCGAAAATTCCGCGGCGCCCTGGGGGAACAATTTCGCTTTTTCGTCAGCGGCGGGGCCAAACTGCCCGAGTCCCTGGCGGAGGACCTGGCCCGGCTAGGATTTACCGTGCTGGAAGGTTACGGCCTCACCGAGACCGCGCCGGTGGTGACCATCAACCCGCCGGAGGCCCCTCGCCTGGGGTCCGCGGGTCGGCCCCTGGCGGGAGTGGAGGTCCAAATCTTCCACCCCGATGCCGACGGCGTCGGCGAGGTCCTCATCCGGGGCGGCAACGTCATGGCCGGCTATTGGCAAAATGAGGCCGCCACCCGGGAGGCCCTCCAAGACGGCTGGTTTCACAGCGGCGATTTGGGCCGTCTCGACCGGGACGGCTATCTCTGCCTCAAGGGGCGGATTAAAGACATCCTCGTGCTGGCCTCGGGCCAGAACGTCTCCGCTGAGGAGGTGGGGCAGTATTATCTCCAGGCCCCGTCCATCAAAGAGATTTTCGTGACCGCCGACGCCCGGGCCGAGAAGCTGGCCGCGCTGGTGGTGCCGGACCTGGACTTTTTCCGGAAGATCGGGGAGATGGACATCTACTTCCGGGTGAAGTGGGACCTGGAGCTGCTCTCCCGGGGTCTGGAACCCTACAAGCGGGTCCGGGATTTCGCCTTGATCAACGAAGAACTGCCCAAGACCAGGTTGGGGAAAGTCAGGATTCAGGAAGCCCAGCGCCTCTACCAGGAGCGGGCCGGCAAACAATATGTCGCCAAAAGGCTGGCCGTGGCCGAGGGCTTGTCTCCGGTGGGAGAGACCGTGGTGCAGGTGCTGGCCCGCCGTATCGGCGACGACCGCATCTCCCTGGACGACCATCTGGAACTGGACCTGGGCCTGGACTCCCTGGGGCTGGTGGAACTGCTCTCTTCCCTGGAACGTCGGTTCAACCTCAAGATCCGGGACGACGAATTTCTCGGCATCTTCACGGTCCGGGAACTCATCGGCTTTATCGAAGCGAAGCATCCGGAAGCGGCCCGGGATCAGGGCGCAGAGTCGGCGGCTTGGGACGACCTTCTCCGGAACGAGCCACCCCCGGCCTTGCTGCGGCATCTCGGCATGCACGGCGGGTTCCGGGCCAGGATGGTCACCCAGGGGCTGGTGGCGGCCATGAGCCTTCTATTCAACTGGCTCTTCGACCTGAAGGTTTACGGACGGGAGAAGCTCAAGGCCCAGGGGTACGTCCTCTGCCCCAACCACGCCAGCTTCCTGGACGGCTTCATCCTGGTCTGTGCGGTCCCCCGCGCCCTGCGGCACCGCCTGTTTTCCCTGGGGTACGCCCGCTACTTCGACGTCCCGGTGCTCCGGGCGCTCCTCAAACTGATTCGGGTAATTCCGGTGGACTCGGCTCGCAACGTGCTGGCGGCCATGCAGGTGTCGTCCTTTATCCTCAAGAACGGCCAGATTTTGTCCATCTTCCCCGAAGGCTCCCGGAGCCCCAGCGGCGAGGTGGGCCGATTCAGGAAGGGCGTGGCCATCCTGGCCCGGGAATTGAACGTGAAGTTGGTGCCGGTTTATATTCAAGGCGCCTATGCCGCCTGGCCTGCCGGCGCCAGCCTGCCCCGGCCGCATCCCCTCCGGGTGGTCTTCGGCCGGCAGTATTCCTGGCAGGAGTTGCAGGCGCGAGGTCTGGAGATTGACCCCGGCGCTTCGGACTATGTCGCCATTGGCCTGGGTTTGCGGGAAGAAGTCTTGAGGTTGAAAGAGGTGTTGGAGGGGAAACAGGTTTCATTTTCGCAGACTTGAGATAAAATTAACGGCGGGAGGGCCGGGAGGG
>JBIOJX010000310.1:0-3064 GCA_044451265.1 Desulfobaccales bacterium | reverse complement strand
GTCCGAGACCGTGGGGTTGTTGTTGACGGTCAGGCCCAAGATCAGGGGTTTTCCGAATAGCTCTGGTTTGACGGTTACCCGCACATCGGTATTGTCCAGGAAGAACTTGTTCCCGACCCCATCGTAGGTCCCTTGGATCAAACCACCGACATGCTCGCCGTAGATGCGGCTCCCATAAAACAGGCTGATGGCCTGCGGGACATTGACATTATCATTGGCCCGGTTCGAGGGGTCAAAGTTTAATCCAAACCCGCCAGCAAAACCAGAATTGGGCGGCCGATCTTTATTCAGATGAGTAAAGGAAAGCTGGACCATGGCCGAAACCGGCGGCGGCCACTCATAGGATTTATCGCCGTGCTTGGTGGCTGTAAAACCGTTGAGCTTGAAGTTGCGCCCTACCGAGGTTAACTCCGGAAACATGGTATGGCAGGAATTGCACTCCAGGCCTGTCTGGCGTGCAAAACTAGGCACCGCCTGGGCCTGGTTGGTGGGTAAGGAGATCCATAAACCAAGGATAGCCAAAGCAACCACGACTTTTACACATTTTTCTCTCAACATTCCCCCCCCCTTCTTTGATGAGAAATAAGGTGGTGGCATCCTCGATCCTGTTCCCCAACAGAATCGTGGCCTCGGTTAAATTTTTACCTCCATTTCTTTCATTAGCAGAATAATCAACTTTTTAAAACTTTTATTTATATATCCGGTAACCCGCTTAATTTGGTCGAGCTTCGGGTCTACCGGAACCATTTGATTCTTGCTATTGGTTACGGGTCACTGATCCTCTTATTGACGTCCCTTGCCAGAACTAAGGATCGCTGAATTTACTTTTTGCAGGAGCTTTTGATGTATTCAATCACCGCCTTGATTTCCTCGGGCTGCATTTTCATTGGAATCATTTTATTCTTGCCCTTGGTAATGGCGTCGGTGATCTTTTTATCCACGTCGCCCTGCCAGAACTTGGGATCACAGAAATTGTCGGGTTTGGGGTCGAAGGTCTTGGACAGGGGACCTTTGCCGTCCCCTTTCTCGCCATGGCAAGCCTCACATTTGGCGCCAAAAATTGCTTTTCCGTCTTGAGCCCAACTGCCATTTGGGGTCCCCAAGAGACCTACTCCCAGGAACAATCCGGCCAAGGTCCAGGCAATAATTTTTCTCATCTAGCTCTCTCCTTTGTATTTAATCAAGGCTCCCTGCCGCTTGGATATTCAAGGCCACCGCGTTCTCTCATCCATAACCTTCTCTGTTCCTTAGTAAGTCAGCCGACCTTTGATTTCAAGGAGAAAGATAGTTAAAAGTGTCTGGAAAGGAAGTTTTCAAGATTTTAATAAGTCCCCAGGCAGAGCAGTACCTGACGCCTTGGCCGGATCGAATCCTTATCCAAATCGCGGCGTGGTTTCCTTATGGCATTTTTGGGGGTTTTTTAATTAGCAAGTGGCATAAACCAAAAACGGTGCCTATTTTGTAAGGATAGACTTCTAGGCTTTCGGTTTTCATAACCAGGCAACCAATGCGGCCATGCACCTGAAAGGAGGCCTAAATCAGTAGGAGAATCCTGATCAGCTTGCTGGTCAAGGTCCTGGTGGCCTATTAGCTCAAGAGTTGAGTTTCACAGGAGGCGCCGATGTGGAAAAAGTTTTGGAGCACCGATGACAAACAGTGGGTGACCATTCCTTTAAGAATCGCCCTGGGGGTGATTTTTCTGAGCCATGGCGGGCAAAAGCTGTTCGGCTGGCTGGGTGGCAAGGGGCTTGAAGGGACGGCCGGATTCTTCGCCGGGAAATTGGGCCTGACTCCTGGGATTCTGTGGGCCACGCTGGCCGGTGTCGCAGAGTTCGGAGGTGGCCTGCTGGTATTACTGGGTCTTTTTACCCGATTGGGCGCCTTATTCATTGCGACAGTTATGCTGGTGGCGATATTCAAAGTCCATTGGGGAGCCTTTTTCATGCCAACTGGAGTGGAATACGCGTTCTCCCTGTTTGCCGCCGCCGTGGCGCTTCTCATCGCTGGAGGCGGCAAGTTTTCCCTGGATACGTGGCTGGCAAAAAAATGACCCACATGGATACAACTGAAAATATCTTGCCACGATAGATACTTATCCAAAATTCCCAATGATTGGAGATATGATCTACCAAGCAGCCTTTATCTGACCAAGGACAATAACCCCCAAACGCCGGCGCCGCCGGCCAGGAGGCCGAAGAAGGTGAGGGCCGCCATGAGCATGGAGGTGGCGTATAAGAGGCGGATGGCCTGGCGGTATTTTTCGGTAGACAGCGGGGCGTCAGGTTCGCCGATAAAGGGCTTGTCCACCAGGTGGCCGAAGTAGGTGCTGGCCCCGCCCAGGCGCACCCCGAGGGCTCCGGCCATGGCCGCCTCGGGCCAGCCGGCATTGGGGCTGCTGGCCTGGCCCGCGTCCCGGCGCAGCATGGCCCAGGTCTGCCGCCAGTTCAGGCCGGCCAGGGCCGCGGCCGGCACCATCAGGAGAGCGGCCAGGCGGGCCGGCAGGAAGTTGAGGACGTCGTCGGCCCGGGCCGCCACCATGCCGAATTTGCCATAGCGCAAATTCTTGTAGCCCACCATGCTGTCCATGGTGTTGGCGGCCTTATACAGAACGAGGCCCGGCAGGCCCAGGAGCAGGGTGAAAAACATGGGGGCCGCCACGCCGTCGGCCAGATTCTCCGCCACGGTTTCGATGACCGCCCGGCGAATCTCCTCCGTCCCCAACTGCGCGGTTTCCCGGCCCACGATCATGGATAGCATATTCCTGGCCCGAGCCAGATCGCCCCGAGCCAGGGCCGCTTCCACCTGGCGGCTCTCCTGGTGCAGGCTGCGGGTCGCCAGGCCGGCATAAAGGCAGTAGGTGAGCAGCCCGATCCCGGCCATTGCAGGCAGTATCGCCGCCACACAGAGTACGGCAATGACTCCGGTTAAGGCGGTGCCCATCACCGCCAGCCAAAACAAAGCCCCCGCCATCACCGTGGGCTGATAGAGGACGTTTTGCCAGTAGGTGATGGCCCGGCCGATGAGCCGTACGGGATGGGGCCAGCTGGGCGGGTCGCCCAGCGCC
>JBIOJX010000309.1:0-3094 GCA_044451265.1 Desulfobaccales bacterium | reverse complement strand
TCACCGAAGTGGGCAGCCCCACGGACCACATGACCATCCTGGCCCGGGAGTTCCGCATCCCCACCCTGGTGGACGTGGGCGGCGCCACCCGGGTGTTGCATGCCGGCCAGATCGTCACGGTGGACGCCGACGCCGCCCGGATCTATCCGGGCATCGTCACTGAACTCCTGGACCGCCAGCCGAAAACCGATCAGGACCTGCGCAACTCCCTGGTCTTCCAGAAACTGCGCCGCATCCTGAGGCTGGCCTCTCCCCTGAGCCTCCTCGATGCGGAGAGCCCGGATTTCCAGGCCGGCAAGTGCAAGACGCTCCACGACCTCACCCGCTTCTGCCACGAAAAGGCCATGGACGCCATGTTCACCCCGGACGTGGAGCGGGCGGTGGAGTCCAGCCGCGTCAGCCGCCTGAACACCGACCTGCCCCTAAACCTCTTCGTTCTGGACCTGGGCGGCGGCCTCAAGGTCAGCGGCCAGGAGCAGGTGACCGAAGACGACATCACCTCCCGGCCCTTTAAGGCCCTGCTGCGCGGCTTCCATCACCCCGGGGTGAGCTGGGCCGGCCAGGTGGCCCCGGACCTGAAAGGCTTCATCTCCGTCTTCGCCAACACCATGTACGATATGAACAAGGGCGAACGCGGCCTGGGCGGCAAGAGCTTCGCCATCATCACCGACAACTATCTCAACTTCAACTCCCGCCTGGGCTACCACTTCGGCATGGTGGACGCCTACATCTCCGAAGAGCGCAACGACAACTATATCAGCTTCCAGTTCAAGGGCGGGGCCGCCGCCGTCGAGCGCCGGGAGCGCCGGGCCCGCCTCCTCAAGCAGATCCTGGACGAGATGGGCTTCAAGGCCCAGGCCAAAGGCGACCTGGTCCAGGGCCGCCTGGTGAAACTGTCCCAACTGGAAACCGAAGGGATCATGGAAATGGCTGGCCTGCTCATGGCCTTTTGCCGCCAACTCGACCTGGCCCTCTCCTCCGACAACATCCTGGAACGCTGCCTCCAGGCCTTTAAAAAGGAAGACTACAGCCTCAAATGCCTTCGACCCGAAGAAGCGACGAGCTAAGGACAGCTCCGAGTTTCGAGTGTTTATTTTCCAGGTGGCGCCGGCGTCGCGCCAGTGCTGCACCGGCGGACCCCGACGCCACCGAAAAAAAACAGGCGGCCGCGAGGCTGCTTTTTTTGTGGGCCCGATTGAGCTATACTCTTTAGGGCCTCAGGTCCTTTGGCCAGAAGCTGGTCAATGCCGGGTTGATTAACTTCTGGCGGAAAGTTCATTAAAAAAATTTTCAGGTGAAGCTGCCCTCATTTTGGAGGCCGGATCACCAGTCACCACCCGAGGGATAAAGTGCGGTAGATAGACATTAAGGCTTATCCAAAGGATTGGATATCTATGAAAAAAGTGACAGAAGAATATAAGGCGATGAATTCGACAGTCGCCAGGTTGAGCCTGGTGGCAATCCAGATAGTTATTGCGATCTCGGTCTTCCAGTTTGTTAGATTTGTTTTTTTTCATGACATTTCCAACTGGCAGTTGAATGTGGTGTCTTTTACCGGGAGTCTCGTGGCCGCCATGACTGCCCTTCTCCTGTTAAGCAAGTACCAGAAGCTAGTTAAGGAATTCTCCCAGCAGAACGAAAGCTTAGAAAGATTGGTCAAGGCCGAGGAAGAACGGCACAAGCTCGAAGCCCAAATGTTGGAATTCCAGAAGCTCGAGAGCCTGGGTGTCCTCGCCGGAGGCATTGCCCACGACTTCAACAACCTGCTCATGGCCATCCTGGGAAACGCTGATCTGGCACTGTCTTTACTTCCGCCCGCCTCTTCGGCCCGCCCCAACGTCGAGGATATCGTCCGGGCCTCGCAACGAGCCGCCGACCTGTGCCGCCAAATGTTGGCGTACTCCGGCAAGGGCCGGTTCGTGGTCGGCCGCTACGACCTCTCGGAGATCGTTCAGGAGATGGCGCAGATGCTCGAAGTCTCGGTCTCCAAGAAGGCCTCGCTGCGCTACTCTTTCGCCGCAAAACTCCCGGCGGTGCGGGCCGACGCCACCGAACTGCGTCAGGTCATCATGAACTTGATCACCAACGCCTCCGAGTCCCTGGGGGACGAAAGCGGTGTCATCTCGGTCTCCACCGGCGCCCTGGAGTGTGACCGGGCCTACCTCTCCGAGAGCCACCTGGACGACAAACTCCCGGAGGGCAGGTATGTTTACCTCGAGGTGTCGGATACCGGAAGCGGGATGGATGAGGAAACCCAACGCCGAATCTTCGACCCGTTCTTCAGTACCAAGTTTATTGGACGTGGGCTCGGGCTCGCGGCGGTGCTCGGCATAGTACGCGGGCACCATGGCGCCATCAAGGTCCACAGCCAACCGGGCCAGGGGACGAGCTTTAGGATTCTGTTGCCGGCCTTGGACTGGGAGGCGAAAGAACCAGCGCCGAGCGCGGCACTAAATGCTCCCCCGCCCCGCGGCGGGACTATCCTCCTCGTGGACGATGACCCCGCCGTGCGCAATGTGGCAGCGCAGATGTTGGATGGCTTGGGCTTTAAAGTTCTCACTGCCGCCGACGGCCGGGAAGGATTGGAGGTCTTCAGGAAGCATGACGGCGAGATGGACTGCGTCATCCTTGACCTCACCATGCCCGAGATGGGCGGCGAAGAGGTCTTTCGCGAGTTGCGCCGCCTGCGGAGCGACATCCGCGTGATTCTGTCCAGCGGTTACAACGAGGAAGACGTGACCCAGCGCTTCGTCGGCCAGGGCCTGGCCGGGTTCATCCAGAAGCCCTACACCAGCGCCAAGCTGCGGGTAACTCTGAATCGCGTGCTTGGAGCGAAATAAAGCCAGTTCCGAGTTTCAAGTTTTGGGTTTTCAAGTGGCATAGGCGTCTCGCCTGCGCCGCGCGGCGGAATCCCGACCCCACCGAAAAAAGAGGCGGCCACCAGGCCGCCTTTTTTCTATCTATTGAGTTCCCCTTCAGAAATTCATTAACTTCTTTGCAAAAGTTGATGAGCCCTACGGCTATTAGATAAAAAGGGCGACCCAGCGGGTCGCCCCTACTTTTTCACATAAGGGATTGGGGGTGGGGGTTTGGG
>JBIOJX010000308.1:0-3106 GCA_044451265.1 Desulfobaccales bacterium | reverse complement strand
TCTTTTAACGCCTCGGCAATGGTCGGGAATTTGAACCTGAACCCCGCGTCCCTCAACTTCTGCGGAATCACCCGCTGACCGCTCAGCAAGACGTCGGCCATTTCCCCCAAGACCAGGCGCATCATGAAGGCCGGGGCCGGCAGGATAGTGGGCCGGTGCAACGCCTGTCCCAGGGCCCGGGTCAGTTCCCAATTGCGCACCGGGTGGGGCGCGGTGAGGTTCACCGGGCCGTGGATCTCAGGATGGGCCTGGATGAAGCTGAAGGCCCGGGCGTGATCCGCCTGGTGAATCCAGGAAAACCATTGCGTACCTTGGCCCAGGATACCGCCCAAAAACCTTTTGAACATGGGGACCATCTGCCCCAAAGCGCCGCCGTCCCGGCCCAGGACGATGCCGAAGCGGGTGATCACCATCCTGACTCCCAATTCCTGCGCTTTCAGGGCCTCCGCCTCCCAGGCCTCGGCCAATTTGGCCAGAAAATAGGCGTCTGGCGGGGAGTCCTCGGTGAGCACCTCATCACCCCGGGGCCCGTAATAGCCCACCGCCGAGGTGCTGCAGAACAGCTGGCGCCGGTCCCCTTCGGCCAGGGCGATCACCAGGTTCCGGGTGGTGCGGATGCGGCTGTCGAAGATTTCCTGCTTGTACCCGGCGCTCCAGCGGCTGAAGATGGAGGCCCCGGCCAGATTGATGATCCAGTCATGCTCCGGCACCGCCCCCATCCAGGGCCCCTCCTGAGTGGGGTCACCGGTGACCAGGCTGATCCCGGGCGCTGCCGGAGCGGGCGGTTGCGCCCTGCGGGTGAGGATGGTGACCTCATGGCCCTGAATGGCCAGTTCCCGGGAGAGATAGGTGCCCACAAAGCCCGTGCCGCCGGTCATAAAGACTCGCATAAATTTTACCCTCGCCTGCGAAAAAAGACCTGCTCCCAAGTTGTGCTCATAAAGGTAATTTTTTTGTAGGGGCGGACCTAGGTGTCCGCCCTGATTGAGGGCGCACGCGCAGGTGCTGGCCCCTGCCGGAGTTTCTCCGAAGGTAAGCATTCAGGGCCGGGGTGGCAAGGAAGACTTGGGAAGGACGCGGAACGGGCCGGCTCAACGCGGCAGCTTGGAGTCCAGCGGAACGGTGGGGCGGGGCGCTACGACCGGAACGGGGCTGACCCGGCGACAGAACCTCTGCCGCAGGAGCAGATAGCCGGCGACGAGGAGCAGGGTCAGGAGACCCAGGATGGCGGCGAGGCGGTGAACTTGCCCGGCAATACACTCCCAATTATCGCAAATTAACGGCCACTCCCCCCCCAGGACATACCCCAAAGAAATGAAGGTCGCGGCCCAAACCAAAGCCCCCAGATAGGCGTAGCCGGCAAAGACCGATAGCCGCAGGTTTGAGGTGCCGGCCACAAAGCCCGTAAAATGCCGCACCCCCGGAAAGAAATAGCCCCCGGTCAGGGTCCATTTGCCGATGCGGTTAAACCAGCGCCGCACCCGCTCCAGGTGCTTCATCTTTAAATTAACCAACCGACCATATTTTTCGACCAGGGGTAGGCCGCAGGTGCGTCCAAGGAAGTAGCTCAAGGTGATGCCGCAGGTGCTGCCCAACAGAGCCGCCGCCGCCGCGGGGACGGGGTGCAGAATTTTGGCAAATATCAGATAACCTACGGAGATCAGGAGAAGTTCGTCGGGGACCGGCAGACCCACAATGCCCAGCATCAGCAGGCAAAAGACCGCAATGCAGCCGTATTGGGTGATCCAAATAGTGATCGATTCCATCTAAAGCAGTCCAGCCTAAAAGACGCTTTGATCTATCCGGGGAAAAAGCCAACCTGAGCGCCCGGAATCCGCCCGGCCCCATCCATGGCCGATCAATTGAAATGTTACCAATATTGTACCATAATGTCAAGCTCAAAATAGTCAGTCCTGGTTTGCTGCTTTAGCAAGGTTTACGACTGGAAAAAAGAAGTAACGACCATCAACAGGGTCAAGACGATCATAATCACCACGGTAACCCAGGAGATGATATTGAAGGTCCGGCCATTGACGTAATCTCCCATGATGTCTTTATTATTGATCAAACTGAGCATAAAGATCAGGACGAAGGGCAACATGGCGCCATTGAGGACTTGGGACCAAAACATTACCTTGATCAGCGGCATCTTGGGGATCATGATGAAGCCGGCGCCCACGGCGATCAGGACAGTGTAAAGCCAGTAGAATGCCGGAGCCTCGCCCCAGGTCTTATCGATGCCCGCCTCGATGCCGAAGGCCTCACAAGTGAAATACGCCGTGGACAACGGCAGGATCGAGGCCGAAAAGAGCGAGGCGTTCAACAGGCCGATGGCGAACAGGGTGGAGGCCCAGGACCCGGCCAGGGGGGCGAGGCTCAGGGCCGCCTCTTTGGCGGACTCCACCGAGATGCCGTTGACGTGTAGGGTGGCGGCGCAGGAAATGACGATAAATACAGCCACCAGGTTGACCATGATACTACCCACGATAACATCGTATTTCGTATAGGCATAATCCTTGACGGTAATCCCCTTTTCCACCACTGCCGACTGAATATAGAACTGCATCCACGGGGCGATGGTGGTGCCGATGACCCCGACGAGGATTATCAGGTATTTACTGTCAAAGGAAAAACTGGGCACTACCAGTTCCTTAGCTACCATCCCCCAATTGGGGTGAGCCATGAAGCCGGAAAAGAGGTAGCAAAAATAGATGAGACAGGCAGCCAGGAAGACCCGCTCCACCACCTTATATGACCAGCGCAGCACCAGCCACCAGGTAAACAGCCCCGCCAGCGGCAGCGAAATATACTTGCTCACCCCGAAAAGCTCCATGCTGGCCGCCACCCCGGCAAATTCACACACAATATTGCCCAGGTTGCCCAGGAGCAGGCCCAACATGGCATAAAAGGTGATCCTGACCCCGAAGCGTTCCCGGATCAGGTCCGCCAAACCCTTCCCCGTAACCGCGCCCATGCGGGTGCACATCTCCTGAATCACCACCAGGGCCACGATCATGGGGAGAAAAACCCAGAGGATTTTATATCCCAGGGCGGCGCCGGCCACGGAATACGTGGTAATGCCGCCGGCGTCATTGTCCACGTTGGA
>JBIOJX010000307.1:0-3107 GCA_044451265.1 Desulfobaccales bacterium | reverse complement strand
GGCGATCCCCAGAGTGGAAGAACGAGATATTAGGGGACCCGGAAAGAGAGTCAACATCGTCGAGCTTCGTTTCCACCAAACCTGCTGGCCGCCCGCGGCAGGAGAGTGTCCCAATTCGCCGGATTGCGCCAGTTGTCCCATCAGGCGAACCAGGGCATAGCCCTGGGTCGCCAAGTAGTCGGGGTTTTCCCCGTATTGCTGGCGGTAGGCGGTGACAAATTCCTGCACCGCCGGATTGGGATCGCCGGGGAAGAAGGCATCGGGAAATATCACCCCTTGCAGAGCGGCCAGCTGTTCCGGCGCCACCCGGGGATTATGCAGCAGGTTGGTGCCCATAATCTGAATGCCGCCCAGGGAGAGATTGGGCAATTGCCCGGCGACGGCCGCCACCACCGCGGCGTCGTCCGGGACAAAGAGGGCCACGGTTCCGGGGGTTGCGGCCGCCTGGGTCTGCAAGTCACCCTTCAGAGTCGTCAACACCGGGCTGAGGTCCTGGGTGCCGGCGGCATATGCCTCCTGGGCCGCCAGTTCCAGGCCGGCAGCCGCCAGCTCCTCCTGGAACATCTGGAAAAAGGTGCGGCCGTAAGCGGAATCGGGGTAGAGGATGGCGTACCGCTGGATGGCCAGGCCCATGGCGCTCCGTACCAGGGCCCGGACCTGCTGCCGGGGGGTGAGGAAGGCCTGGAAGATCAGGTTGCCGGTCTGGGTGATGTCCGCCTTCTGGGACAGGGCCAGCAGGGGCATTCCCGAGTTTTGGGCTGCCGCGGCCGCGGTCTGGGCCACGCTCGAAGTCAGGGGCCCCATAATGGCCAGCACCTGCGGGTCCTGGGCCAGTTCCTGCACCAGTTGGGTGGCGCTGCCGGGGTCGTTCTGGGTATCTTTAAAGACCAGCTTCACCGGGGCCTGCCGGGCCGCCAGTTCCATGCCCCGCTGGACCCGAAAGCCAACGTTGCCCATCTCGCCGCTCAAGGGCAGCAGACAGCCCAGGGTGATCTTGCCGCCGCCGCCCGGCTGGCGCTTGGCGGCCGCGGCCTCCGGGCTGTTGGGATAGCGCTCCTGCAGAACCCGGAACCATTCCTGGGCCTGCTCGGACTGGCCGGACTCCTGGGACACCTTGGCCAGACGCAGCACCAGGGCGGCCGCCATGGGGCTGTCACGATACATGGCGGCCAGGCTCTCCAGGTCCGCCGGGCTGGCCGCCTCCACCACACGGGATTTCAGGTCCTCGAACCACTCGTGGTCGCCCGACTGCAGGTCCTGGGCCGCCAGGCGCAGCCGGGAGAAGGCCTGGGGGACGTTATTTTGCTTCAGGGCGATCTCCGCCAGCAGGGCCTGGGTCGAGAACCACAAAGAGCGGGGCAGGTCGCCGGCCGCGGTCAAGCTGTCCAAAATCTGCGAGGCTTCTTGATACTGACCCAGCTTGAAATAAGCCCGACCGATCCCATAACGGGCCTGCAGGGCGACGCCGGGCTCCGGCTGCCGGGCCAGGATGCCCTGGTAGGTCGAAAGAGACCCCTGCCAATTCCCCTGGAGACCGAGCAGCTCGGCTGCCCGCAGGCGAGCCTCGGTGGCGTGGCGGCCCTGGGGATAGCGCTCCAGATAGGAATGATATTGCCGCCAGGCTTCGGTATACTGCTGGCGGCGATAACTGGCCTCGGCGTCCAGAAAAAGCGACTCGTCCGGCCGGGCCATCTCTTGGTTGCGGGCCGGAGGCGGAAACCCGGGAAGCTCGGCGCAGGTGGGCAGCAGCCAGAGGAGCAGCAATAGAAGCATCAGCCTGGTGATGGAGGTCTTCATCTTGTTTCCTGTATTTGAGAATGAGCTGAGCACATTAGTTAACGATAAAAAATAACAGATTATTTTCGGAAAATGAAGGTAATAGTTTGCGGCTGCTCTCCGGCGGCAATTGCGGCTAAACGAAGAAGGGCGGGAAACCCCGCCCTTCCGGTTTTTCTGGTTAAAGCTGTAACGAGACAGCCTTACTTCACTTCCTCGAACTCCGCCTCCACCACTTCTTCTTCGGGCTTTTTGGCCTTCTCTTCGTGACCCGCGCCCGCGGCGCCGGCGCCTCCTTCGGGGCCGCCCGCGGCGCCGGCCTTGGCGTACATCTGCTCGGCCAGTTTGTGGGAGGCCTTCATCAGCTCGTCCGTACCGGCCTTAATGGCCGCCGCGTCGCCCCCCTCGATGGTGGTCTTCAGGGCGGCGATCTTGCCCTCGATATCGCTCTTGGTAGCCGCGTCCACCTTGTCGCCCATGTCGGTCAAGGTCTTCTGAGTGGTGTAGATCAGCGAGTCGGCCTGGTTGCGGGCCTCGACCACCTCTTTCTTTTTGTGGTCCTCCTCGGCATGGAGTTCCGCCTCTTTCACCAGCTTGTCGATCTCGTCCTTGTTGAGGCCGCTGGGCGCGGTGATGCGGATGGACTGTTCCTGGCCGGTGCCCAGGTCCTTGGCGGCCACGTGGACGATGCCGTTGGCGTCGATGTCGAAGGACACCTCGACCTGGGGAATGCCCCGGGGCGCCGGCGGGATGCCGAAGAGCTCGAAGCGGCCCAGGGTCTTGTTATCTCCGGCCATCTCCCGCTCGCCCTGGAGCACGTGGATGGTCACTGCGGTCTGGTTGTCCGCCGCGGTGGAGAAGACCTGGCTCTTGCGGGTGGGGATGGTGGTGTTGCGGTCGATGATCTTGGTGAAGACCCCGCCCAGGGTTTCGATGCCCAGGGACAGCGGGGTGACGTCCAGCAGCAGCACGTCCTTCACTTCGCCCTTGAGCACCCCGGCCTGGATGGCGGCGCCCACGGCCACCACTTCGTCGGGGTTGACGCCCTTATGGGGCTCTTTGCCGAAGATCTGCTTGACCTTTTCCTGCACCCGGGGCATACGAGTCATGCCGCCCACCAGGATGACCTCGTCGATATCGCTGGTCGCGGCCTTGGCGTCCTTCAAGGCATTGAGGCACGGGGCTTCGGTGCGGTCGATCAGTTCCGCCACCAGGGACTCCATCTTGGCCCGGCTCAGCTTGATGAGCAGGTGCTTGGGCCCGGAGGCGTCCGCGGTGATGAAGGGCAGGTTGATCTCGGTCTCCAGGGCGGTGGAGAGCTCGCACTTGGC
>JBIOJX010000306.1:0-3111 GCA_044451265.1 Desulfobaccales bacterium | reverse complement strand
CTCCCAGACCTCGTCCAAGGCCTCTTTAAAGCCCCGGTGCACCTTCCCGCCTTGCTCCCAGTCCACCAGGGCAATATGGGCGTCGGTTTCGAGGTCCGCAATGATATTGGCAAAATCGGCGCGATCTCGCCGGCGGCGGATCTCGGTGCCGCGAAACACCAGGAGCAGGAAATCGTCGTTATTGGCCACATAGCACTGGGTGCTGCTGCCACTGAAAAAGGCGATTTCCGGCAGGCCCGCCTGTTGAAATCTCTCCCCGGCAAAATCCGGGTCGGCGTAAGCCAGGGGCGCGGCTTCTATGCACCACCAGGCATTGACCAGATCGAACCCGTCGGCGTGGGGCCGGAAGGGATAAATTTCCGTCCCCTGGAAATAAGGGTAATCCCGGTAGGGTGGGGCAATCTTATCCCAGCTGACCTCCGGGAGCACCTCCTGGACCGTGCGCTTATCGACCTTGGACATGGCGCTGCCTCATGACCGATGCACCCTGGTAAGGCCGGTGGCTCTTACTCCTTCAGGTCCACTGATAAGGCCAACAGTTCCGCCACGTCCAGGACCTTGACCATTTCGTCCTGTTCCCGGGCCTTCAGGCCATCCTCGAACATGATGGTGCAGAAAGGGCAGGCGACCCCGATGAGTTGGGGATTAGTGGCGAGGGCCTGATCGGTCCGGGCCTCATTGATTTTCTGCGTCCCCAGAATCTCCTCCATCCACATGCGGCCGCCGCCAGCGCCGCAGCAGAAGGATTTGTTCCGGCTGCGTTCCATTTCATGCAGACGCAAACCCGGAATGGCGTTCAACAGGGCCCGCGGCTCCTCGTAGAGGCCGTTATAGCGCCCCAGGTAACAGGAGTCGTGGAAGGCGAGCTCCTGGTTCACCGGCCGCACCGGCCGCAAGCGGCCTTCCCGGACGAGGCGGGCCAGGAATTCGGTGTGATGGTAAACTTCCCAGCCGCCGCCGAATTGGGGGTACTCGTTCTTCAGGCAGTTGTAGCCGTGGGGGCAGGTGGTGATGATCTTTTTGATGCCGTAACCGTTGATGGTTTCCGCCAGTTCGGTGGCCATGGACTGGAACAGATATTCGTTGCCGATCCGCCGGGCCGTCTCGCCGCAGCACTTCTCTTCGGCCCCCAGAATACCGAAACTGACCCCGGCCTGGTTGAGGAGCTTGACCATGGCGGCGGTCACCTTTTTGCCTCGCTCGTCGAAACTGCCGGTGCAGCCGACGTAAAACAGGTACTCCACCTCGGAGTTTTCGGCCAGGGTTTGGACCTGCATGCCCTTGGCCCAATCGCCGCGGGTGGCGAAGGCCAGCCCCCAGGGATTGGAATTGTTTTCCCAGTTGCGGAAGACCGTCTGGACCTCCGGCGGGAAATCGCTCTCCATGAGCACCAGATAGCGCCGCATATCCACGTACTTCTGGATGTGTTCGATGAAGACCGGGCAGTGTTCCAAGCAATTGCCGCAGGTGGTGCAGGACCAGATCTCGTCGGTGAGGCAGACCTCGCCCACCAGGGCCTTGCTCAACTCCGCCGCGGCGCCCTCGGCCGGTTCGCCCTCTTGGGTTTCACCCTGAGCCAGCAGGAGCTTGCCCTTGGCCAGAAGGTGTTTCTTGAGATTATGAATGGTCTCCTTGGGGCTCAGGGGCTTGCCGGTGAGGTTGGCCGGGCAGTTTTCGGAGCAGCGGCCGCATTCGGTGCAGGCGTAGAGGTCGAGGTTCTGTTTCCAGGTAAATTCCTCAATTTTGGAGACGCCGTAGGTCTCCACCGACTCGTCCTCCAGGTCCATCTTGGTGAGCTCGCCGATGGGCCGGAAACGGCGGAAGAAGACGTTGGGAATGGCGCCGAGGATGTGGAGGTGCTTGGAAAAGGGGATATAGACCAGAAAGCCCAGGATCAGCAGGGTGTGGCCCCACCAGAAAAAGCTGTACCATTCCAGGAGGTGCGGCTCCGAGAACCAGGCAAAGGGCACGGAGAGGATTACCGAAATGAAGGCGGTCAGGGGGAAGTAGTGGCCGGGCTCGATCTGGGCCAGGCGGTATTCCACGGCCCGGGCCCCGAACAGGAGTATGATCAACACCATGATCATGCCGATGATGATGCCGGCCTCCCGGTCGTGGGCCTCCTGGTCGCGAAACTGCAGCCGTTCCGGCCTGATCACAAATCGGCGTTGGATGGCGTAGTACAGGGCGACGAGCACGCCGGTGCACAGCAGGTCTTGCAGCAGATAAAGGACCGCGGTGAGAGGTTTGCCCAGGAGCTTCCAGTAGGCAAAGCCGTGATAAAGCCCGACTCCAAAGGTCTCGAGGCTGCCGATGGAGATGATGACGAAGCCCCAAAAGATGAAGAAATGGCCCCAACCGGAGGGCTCCCGGACTACCCGCTTTTGTCCCAGGACAAAGGTGACCACGCCCCAGAGGCGCCGGCCCAACTGGTCGAAGCGGTCTTCCGGCTGCCCCAGCAGCAGGATGCGGTAGAGCTTTTTGGGGGTTAACCAAAAAAAGTAGATGGCCGCAATGAAAATTAGTAAAAAAAGAATATTAGCCGGAAAATGCCCCGGTTGCATGTTGAAGGCCTCCAAGATTAGTGGTCAGTGGTCAGTGGCCAGGGGTCAGTTAAAAAAAGGGGCGAACACAAGGTTCGCCCCTACGATGAAGTCACCTAGCAGGCAGCCTTGAGTTTATTCATTTCCTCGATCAAGGCCGGCACGAACTGGAAGAGGTCCTCCACCACGCCGTAGTCCGCCTTGCTGAAGATGGGCGCGTCGGGGTCTTTGTTGACCGCCACGATAAACTTGCTGGAGCCCATGCCGGCCAGATGCTGGATGGCTCCCGAGATGCCGCAGGCGATGTAGAGGGTCGGGGTGACCACCTTGCCGGTCTGGCCCACCTGGTCGGAGTGCGGGCGCCAGCCCGCGTCGACCGCGGCCCGGGAAGCCCCCACGGCGCCGCCCAGGAGCTGGGCCAGTTCTTCCAGGATGGCAAAATTTTCGGGGCCCTTCAGGCCGCGGCCACCCGAGACGATGACCTGCGCCTCCGCCAGGTCAACCTTGCCCGCGGCGGCCTCGACGCTCACCACCCGGCTCTTGGCGGCCGGAACGGTCACCGCCGGGG
>JBIOJX010000305.1:0-3129 GCA_044451265.1 Desulfobaccales bacterium | reverse complement strand
TCAGCGAACTGAGAAGACTGGGGGCGGACATCACCGTGAACGGCAACCTGGCCGTGGTCCGGGGCCGCCGCCAACTCCAGGGCGCGCCGGTAATGGCCACTGACCTGAGGGCCAGCGCCTGCCTGGTGGTGGCCGGCCTGGCCGCGGCCGGGACCACCGAAGTCCTGCGGGTCTACCACCTGGACCGGGGCTACGCCCACCTGGTGGAAAAACTGGCCGCCCTGGGGGCGCGGATTAAACGGGTCTCCGGGTAAAAGATTCACCACAGAGACACAGAGAGCACAGAGAAAAGCAAAATAGGGGCGCTGCCAGGCAACGCCCCTATTTAGTTATTTTTTCTGTGTGTCCTCTGTGTCCTCTGTGCCTCTGTGGTGAGATTTATTTCATCAGTTCATGAAAAGACTCGATGGACGGAAAATCCGGGTGGGATTCGGCCTCCTGCCGGGAGCTGGATTTGGCCTTGAAATAGGGATATTTGATGCCAAAAGTTCGGGCCGCGGCCAGGGCCTCGGCGTTGTCGTCCACCAACAGGGCCTGCGACGGGTCAAACCCCAATCTCTCCTGCAAAATCTCCCAGAACCGCAGCTCTTCCTTGGGAGCCCCCAAGTCGAAGGAGGAGACCACCTCGTCGAAGTACCCCAACAGGCCGACATGATTCATCTTTAAGGACATGGTCTTGTAATGGGCGTTGGTCACCAAGGCCACCTGCTTGCCTTGCTCCCGTAGGAACCTCAAAAAATCCTCGGTGTCCGGATGCACCTCAATGAGGTGCCGGATGCCCTCCTTCAGGGCCGGGATATCCAGGTCCAGTTCTCGGGACCAAAAATCGATGTCGGTCCAGTTGAGGGTGCCTTCCTGCTTTTTATAGCGGGCGAAGACCAAATCCCGGGCGTCCGCCAGGGCCAGCCCTTGCCGCAGAGCATATTGCTCCGGCACCAGGCTTTCCCAAAAATAGTCGTCAAAGTGTTTGTCCAACAGGGTGCCGTCCATATCCAGCAGCACCCAGGCGATTTCTGGCCACGAGAACGCCATGCGTCCTCCTTCCGAATCTTAAGTTATTCTTATATTTATAGATTATTTCCCAGATTTTTCAACCGCCCTGCCCCTTGACCCTAAGAATTATCATGCTTATTTAATAAAATTGGTTACTAACTTTTCCATATGCGGAGGAGCATGATCATGCCTATCATTTTTCGGGAACCGGGTCTGGATCCCCTCCGAGAGCTGGAGCAACTACAGCGTCGCATGGACCGACTCTTTCAGAACTCCTTCGGCCTGGAGCGCTCGCCCTGGCAGGTGGGGGTCTATCCTCTGGTGAATATCTCCGAAGACCGGGATCATCTCTATGTCCGGGCCGAGCTGCCCGGCGTCAAGGCGGAGAGCCTGGAAATCACCGTCCAGGACAGCAGCCTCATCCTGCGGGGCGAACGGAAGATTCCCACGGAGGAAAAGCAGGTCAACTTTCACCGCCGGGAGCGGGAAGCGGGCTTTTTCCGGCGGGTCGTGGCGCTGCCGGCCCGGATTCAAGCCGACAAGGTGGAGGCCACCTGCAAGGACGGCATCCTGACCATCAAATTGGCCAAGCCGGAAGAAGTCAAACCCCGCAAGATTAAGGTCAAGGTGGCCTAACCGATTGCTTGGTAGCCGCAGACTTTAGCCTGCGCCGTACAGGGAATGAGCCTGTACTCTGAGGAGGACTCATGGCTGAACAAGAACTGCAAGTCAAGGCCAAGGCCGAGGCTCCGGCCAAGGCGGAGCGCGTCCGCCCCGGCCGCGTCTTTCTGCCGGCGGTGGATATCTTCGAGACCCCCGAGGCGCTGGTCCTGGTGGCCGATATGCCCGGAGTAGCCGCGGATAAAGTGACGGTGGACCTGAAGGACAACCACCTGGTCATTTCCGGCGAAGTGGCCCCGCCCGTCGGCCAGGGCGAGACCATGATCGAGGCGGAGTACTACACCGGGGACTTCCAGCGGGAATTTCACGTCGGCAGCCTGATCGATCAGGGCAAGATCGAGGCCAGCATGAAGGACGGGGTGCTACACCTGGTCCTGCCCAAGGTCGAGAAGGCCAAGCCCCGCAAGATTGAAGTCAAGACCGCCTGAACCCAGGTAAATAATCACCCGCAAACCACCGGGAGGCCTGGTTCTTAGACCCGCGCCTCCCTTTTTTTTTGCAGGGGCAAAGCGCGGATAACTCGGTGTGCCTTCAACACGCTAATTTTTGGTTTGGACATTGATTATCTAAAGATAATGACTATTACTATTTTCAAGGGCGTTCGAGGCGTCTTGGAGAGATTTAGTGGCTGATCCTCAAAAGCGTCTGGAACAAATAATTGAGGCGTTGAGGAATAAAGGGCACCGACTCACTCCCCAACGACTGGCTATGCTAAGGATAATAGCCAAGAGCGCCGGACACCCCAGCGCGGAACAGATTTATGCACAGATAAAAGGCGATTTTCCCACCACCAGCCTGGCCACCATCTATAAGACCTTGAGTCTGCTCAAGGATATCGGCGAGGTTTTGGAGCTTAACTTTGCCAGCGTTGGCAGTCGCTATGATGGCAACAGGCCGTATCCCCACCCCCATGTCATCTGCACCAGGTGCGGCCAAATCCTTGATACTGAGATGGCGGGAATGACTGAAGTCTCTCAAGAAATGGCGCGGCAGACCGGCTTTAAGATCACCCATCACCAGCTAAACTTTTTCGGCCTTTGCTCCCAGTGCCAGAAGGCAGGGCCAGCGGCTGAAACCAAGGAAATGACATGAGGAAACTTTATGAATGAAGATAGCAAGTGCCCGGTAACGGGCGGAGCTAACAAACCCACTGCCGGCAGAGGCACGTCGAACCGGGACTGGTGGCCGAACCAGTTGAACCTGAAGGTTCTTCACCAGAACTCTCCCATGAGCAATCCGATGGGCAAGGAGTTCAACTACGCTGAGGAATTCAAAAAACTCGACCTGGAGGCCCTGAAGAAGGACCTCTATGCGCTGATGACCGACTCGCAGGACTGGTGGCCGGCCGATTTCGGTCACTACGGGGGGCTCTTTATTCGGATGGCGTGGCACGGCGCGGGCACCTACCGCATCGGCGACGGCCGCGGGGGCGGGGGATCCGGCGCCCAACGCTTG
>JBIOJX010000304.1:0-3136 GCA_044451265.1 Desulfobaccales bacterium | reverse complement strand
GGGCAAGAAGATCCTGGCTGAAGGGGCCGGGGCCGTGACCACCGCCGCCTTCCTGTTTCACCTGGCCACCCGCCCGCTGGGCCGGGTGGTGCTGGTGGTGAGCGGCGGCAATATGGACATACCCCTGCTGGAACGGGTAGTCCCCCGGGCTTTGCAGGAAAAACGCCGCCTCCTGATCCTGCGGGTGGTTCTGCCGGATACCCCCGGGTCCCTGGGACGCCTGGCCGCCCGGTTGGGGCAGGCGGGGGCCAATATTTTGCACCTGTTCCACGACCGTCTGGCCCGGGAGTTGCCCCTGGACTGTACCCGCGTAGAGCTGAATCTGGAGACCCGGGGCCCGGAGCATGGCGAGGCGGTGCTTCAGGCCCTGCGGGAGGCGGGGTATGAGGTGGAAGAAAAGGCTTAGAGAGACAGTTTTGAGTTTTTGGTTAAACCAGAACCCGCCAATCCAGAACCTATTTCAAAACCTCTCTTAGGCTGCAAATATGTATTTACTCAGGAATAGTTTGAGAAACGCAGGTTTTAAGTCCCCCTTTTCTAAAGGGGGATTTAGGGGGATTATCAAGCGCTGATTTAATCCCCTCTGCCCCCCTTTAGAAAAGGGGGGCCATTCTTTGCAAACTTAACCACCTTTGATGATTCAAGCTTAGACCGGAAATCGCTTTTGAAATGACTTCTCAGCACGTCCCGGGTAGTCCATTAAGTCCCTGTCGCTTGGCAATTTCGCAGCGCTATTTCAGCAGGGTTGCGGAGATGCGGATCGCCGCCGGTCCCAGGATGACCACCATGATGGCCGGAAAAATAAACAGGAGCAGGGGAAAGACCAGTTTAACCGGGGTCTTGGCGGCCAGTTCCTCCAGTTTTAGGCGCCGGTTAGTGCGCACGCTGTCGGACTGGATCTTCAGGGTATGGGCCACGCTGGTGCCGAAGCGGTCGCTCTGAATCAAGATGTTGCACAGCGAGATGACTTCATCCACCCCGGTGCGCTCCCCCAGGTTGCGCAAGGCCTGTTCCCGTTCCACCCCGGCGCTGATCTCCAGATTAACCTGGAGCATTTCCTGGGACAGGATGGGGCTGGTGAGCCGCAGGTCATCCCCGACGCGTTTGATGGCGGAATTAAGCCCCTGGCCGGCCTCCACGCAAACTACCATCAGATCCAGGGCGTCCGGGAGGGTCTCCCTGATCTGGGTCTTGCGCCGGGCCGCCAGCTGATTCAGAACCAGGGAGGGGATCAGGTAGCCGCCCATCAGTAACAGGTAGAGGGCGCCGATGAGGAAGATGAGGTTAAGGTGGCGTCCGGATAAAAAGGGCAGGGCCAGGATGGGCAGGGCCAGGGCCAGTCCGATCTTGAGCCCCATGAACACCGCGATGGCGCCCTCGCCGTGGAAGCCTGCCTGAGCCAGGCTCTTCTTGATCTCCTTGGCCTTGGGGCTGTCTTTGGCCAGGCCAAATTTTTCCTCGGTTTTTCTCACCAGTTCGGCAGGCAAGACCCGGGCGGACTCGCCGGGAGGAACCAGTACCGGTCCCCACTTAACGGGTTTGAGGTGGGCTTGGAGCCGCTCGTTCATCCGGGAGGGCCTTTGGAGGAAAAAGAGGATCAGGCAGATAACCGTCATGGTCATGGTCAAGCCGAATATGAGCGGGTAATATGACATGAGGTCTCCTCAGACCTTGATCTTGACGATCCGGCGGATGCTGAGAATCCCCAAGGCCTGGAAGGCCAGGGCGATCAGGGCCATCGTCCGTCCCTTGGGGGTTTGCCACAATAGCATGATGTAACTGCGGTTCATAAAAAACAGGGCCAGGGCGGTGGCCGGAGGCAGCAGGCTGAGCACCAGCCCGGAGAGACGGCCTTCCGCAGTCAGGGCCTTGACCTGGTTGCCCAGCTTAAAACGCTCTCGGATGAGGGCGGCGATCTTCTCCAAAATCTCCGCCAGATTGCCGCCGGTCTCCCGTTGAATCATCACGGCGGTGGTGAAAAATCTCAAGTCTTGCAGGTCAACGCGGCGGCAAAGATTTAACAGGGCGTCATTAAGGTCCAGGCCGTGATTATGTTCCTTATAAGTCTTGAAAAATTCCGGGCCGATGGGCGGGCCCATCTCATCGGCTACCAGCTGCAAACCGGCGGTAAAGGCGTGGCCGGCCTTCAGGCCCCGGCCCAGCAACTCCAGGGCGTCGGGAAGCTGCTTTTCGAATTTCCCCAGGCGACGGCGCTTCATGAAGGCTAAAAATTTGCAGGGAAGCCAGATCCCCAGGCCGCCGCCCGCCAGGGCGCCGAGGAGCCCCCATTTTAGCAGGCCCAGGCCCAAAAATGCCGTGGCCGACAGGAGGGTGAACCCCAAGTAGACCTCGGTCCGGCAGTGGATTCCGGCCTGGATCAAGGAAAGGTCCAGTTTCGCCAGAAGCCGCCCCTGCAAGAGGCGGGGAAGTCGGCTGGCAGTGCTTTGTAACAGGGAATCAGCGGGAGTGCTGACCCCCAGGTCCCTGAGGCCAGTTAAACGTTTTTTCAAGCGGCGCTGATGGCGGGCCTGATCATCGGTAGCCCACAGCAGGGTGCCGGCGCCCAGGCAAAAGATCACAGAGAAGATGCAGATGGTCAGGAAAATGGTCAACATTCCGTCTCGTGGCATTTTGGGCTGCGGGGCTAACCCCGAGCCCTCTGGGTTGCCGGACCCTAATCCGTCCTCGTCTCCTGAAATAATTGGGCCGGCAACTGGATGCCCAGGGCGTCCAGGCGCTTCATGAACTTGGGCCGGATGCCCCGGGTGACGAATCTGCCTTTGACCTTGCGGTCTTCGGTAATCCCCATCAATTCGTAGCAGAAGATCTCTTGTACGGTGATCATGTCCCCTTCCATGCCGACAATCTCGTACAGGTGCAGCATCTTGCGGCTGCCGTCGCTGAGTCGGGCCAATTGGATGATGACATGGATGGCCGAGGCTATCTGATGCCGGATGGCTTTATCGGGGATGTTGAGGCCGGCCATGGACACCATGGTTTCCAGCCGGGCCAGTGCGTCCCGGGGAGAGTTGGCGTGGATGGTGGCCAGGGAACCGTCATGACCGGTGTTCATGGCCTGGAGCATGTCCAGGGCTTCGCCGGACCGGACCTCTCCCAGGATGATGCGTTCCGGCCG
>JBIOJX010000303.1:0-3137 GCA_044451265.1 Desulfobaccales bacterium | reverse complement strand
CCTGGTACTGTTTGACGAAACCGCCGACGCTGGCCACTTCGGCCACCCCTGGCACCGTCTGCAATTGGTAGCGCAGGTACCAGTCCTGGATGGAGCGCAACTGGGCCAGGTCGTGCTGGCCGGTGGGGTCTTCCAGGGTGTATTCGAAGACCCAGCCCACGCCGGTGGCGTCGGGTCCCAGGGCGGGGCTGACCTGGGCCGGCAGTTTGCCCCGGACGTAGTTGAGGTACTCCAGGACCCGGGAGCGAGCCCAATAGATGTCGGTGCCGTCTTCGAAGATGACGTAAACCAGGGAGAGGCCGTATTGGGAAAAGCCGCGCACCACCTTGGCCTTGGGGACCGCCAGCATGGCGGTGGTCAGGGGATAGGTGACCTGGTCTTCGACGATCTGCGGGGCCTGTTCGGCGAATTCGGTGCGGATGATCACCTGGACGTCGGAGAGGTCGGGGATGGCGTCCACCGGGATGTTGAAAGCGCAGTAAATGCCCCAGGCAGTGACCATCAGCCACACCAGGAGGACCATGACCCGGTTGCGCACGCAGGCTTCGATGATTTTCGGAATCATAAAGGAATTTAGTTCTCGTTCCCAAGTTTTACTTGGGAACGCTTTAGTTTTGCCAAGCTGGGCTTGGCGTTAGCAGAGCAACAGATCAATTCCCTTCCGGTTCCCAAGTGCAACTTGGGAACCGGAAGGGGAGGCTAATCAATGTTTGTGCCCAGGCGGCACGGGGGCCGGGGGCGCTTCCTTGGCACCCTCCATCTTCATGCCCGGCATGGCCTGGGGCGCGGCCTGCGGGCCCGGCTCCGGGGCACCCTGCGGCGGCAGCATCATCTGGATGGCCTCCCGGAAGCGGGACTCGGAGTCGAGCAGGAATTGGGCCGAAGTCACCACTTCTTCCCCGCCCTTGAGTCCGGAGAGCACCTCCCGATATTGATTGTCGTTGCCGTAGACCCCCAGCTTTACCTCTCGGGGCTCGAACTTGCCGCCGCCCAGGGCGATGAAGACGTGCTGCTTGAGGCCGGTGTCCAGCACCGCCTCGGTGGGCACCACCACCGCCTCTTTGGTGACCGGCGACTTGATCTGCACCTGGGCGAACATCTCCGGTTTCAGCTTGAGTTGCGGGTTGGGGAAGCGCAGGCGCACCCGGGCGGTGCGGCTGGCCTCCTTCAAGTAGGGGTAGATGTAGTCGATCTGACCGGCCAAGGTTTCGCCCGGCAGATATTGCAGGCTCATCTCCACCTTCTGACCTACCTTGATCCAGGGCAGCTCGTACTGATAGATGTCGGCGTCCACCCAGATGGTGGAAAGGTCGGCCACCTCCAGCAGGGGCATGCCGGCCTGAACCATCTGCCCTTGAGTCACCATGCGTTTGGTGACGATGCCCTTGGCCGGCGAGGCCAGGACCAGGTGCTTTTTCACCTGGCCGGTATTTTTCAGGGCCTCGATCTGCCCGGCGCTGATATCAAAGTACTCCAGGCGACGCCGGGAGGCCTCGACCAGCCGCCGGGCGCCATCCACCAGTTCCGGATAAGGGCTCTTTTCCAGGTTCTTCAGGTTCCGCAGGGCCAGGAGGTATTCGTCCTGGGAGCTCACCAAGTCGGGGCTATAGATGCTGAGGAGGGCTTGGCCTTTGCGCACCGGGTCGCCGGTGGCGTTGATGTAGAGGCGGTCCACCCAACCGGCCACCTTGGTGTTGATTATCGCCAGATTGCGTTCATTGAAGGTCACCAGGCCCACGGTCCAGGTGTCGTGGGCCAGGGGCCGGACCTCTATCTTGGTGGTCCTGACGCCCATGGACTGGATGGTGGTGGGCGAGACGGCAATGCCGCCAGCGGCTGCGGCCTCACCCCCCTCTTCTTCATAAACCGGCACCAGGTCCATGCCGCAGGGGGCCTTGCCCGGCTTATCCCGGATGTAGCCCGGGTCCATAGGCGAGACCCAATACTTGATCTTGCGCTCTTTTTGGGCGCCGGGGGCCGGGGCGGCGGCAGGAGCGGCCGGGGCCTCTGCATAGATCGGCGTCAATTCCATGCCGCATTTTGGGCATTTGCCGGGCTTGCTACTGACGACCTCGGGATGCATAGGGCAGTGATAAGCCGTGACCTTGCGTTCGGCTTTGGCCGCGGGAGCCGGAGCCGCAGGAGCTGGGGCTGCGGCGGGTGCGGCCGGAGCTTCTGCATAGATCGGCACCAGGTCCATGCCGCACTTCGGGCACTTGCCGGGTTTGTCACTGACCACTTCCGGATGCATGGGGCAGTGCCAATATTTGATCTGGCGCTCGGTCCGGGGAACGGCCGTCACGGCCGGGCCGCCGGGCTTCTCGCCGGCCGGGGTGGCATAGACCGGCACCAGTTCGTGGCCCTCCAGGTCCTTCCCCGGGGCTTCCTTAATGTAATTGGGGTTCTGGGGGGAGACCCAGCACAGGGCCTGCTTCGCTTCCTTGGCTTTGCCCACGGGCAGGACCCCGGAAGCATAGGCGATGATCAGGACCGCCAGGGCCACGAAGGCCCCCAGGCTCCACCAAACTTTGCCACGGCGTGCGGGGCTCATTTCTTCCCTCCGGCCGGCCGGGGCAATTCGACCCCCACCAGCCACTCCAATTCGGCCCAGTTTTCTTCGAAATCCTTGAGATATTCCTGCAATTGCATCTCGGCGTTATAGACCGCAATCTGGTTTTGATAGAGTTGGTTAAAGGGCAAAGTGCCCACCTGGTAAGATGACAGCGAGGCGGCCGCGGCCTGGCGGGCCTGGGGAATGATGCCCTGGTCGAAGAGGGTGATCTGCTTGGCCAGGCGCTGCAGCTTGGCGTGCCGGTCCTTGATGGCCGCGGCCAACTGATTGGCCGCAGACTGGTGGGCCTCTTTGGCCGCGTCCTGCTTGGCCATCTCCTCCCTGATCCTGGGCTTGATCTTGGAGCCCTGCCAGATGGGCAGGTTAAACATCACCCGGCCCGTGAACATGTCGGACTGCTTCAGATTAACGGGTGGACCCAGAGTATCCCGAAAGCCGTAAGCCAGGCCCACGGTCATGTCCGGAAAGTATTCCTTCCTGGCCAGGTCCACCGATTTTTCCTGTTTGGCGATCAAGGCCTTCAAGGCCTGCAACTGCGGGCGGGCCTCCGACCGCGCCAGCAATT
>JBIOJX010000302.1:0-3146 GCA_044451265.1 Desulfobaccales bacterium | reverse complement strand
GGGGAGAGCGACTGTCTATTTTGTCAAGCTGCAAGAGGCAGCTGTGGGTTCCAAAAGGTACGATTTTTGAGCATGGCGTTAAGGATCACGAGGATTTTTCGCATGCAGGCGGTGAGTGCGACCTTACCCGGCTTGCCCGCCTGGCGGAGACGTTGGTAAAATTCTCGGATCACCGGATTGCGGCGCGAAGCCACCAGAGCGGCCATATATAAGGCCTGGCGCACCGCAGGACGACCACCCTGGACCGTGCGTTTGCCTCGCCACTGGCCGCTATCCCGGTTCATGGGCGCCAGACCCGCCAGGGCGCTGATCTGGGTGCGTGGCACCGTGCCCAACTCCGCCAGGTCGGCGATCAAGGAGGCGCTCACCTTGGGGCCGACGCCATTGAAGCTCTGGAGGATCTCCGATTTTTCATGCCACCAGGGAGTGCGCCGGATAAAGTCATTGATCTCACGGTCCAGATCATCCAGGAGTTGGTGGAGGTAAAGCAGGTGCTGGTCGATGTTGCCTCGCACTTTCGGGGTGCTGGTGCGGCGGCGGTTCCCCTCCATGACGATCATGTCCCGGAGTTGGCGCCGACGGCTCATGAGAGTGGCCAGTTCCGCTTGTTCTGGGGCCTTCAAGGGGCGCACCGGCGGCTGAATGGCCTGGGCATAGTGGGCCAGCACCCGGGCGTCCAGTTTATCGGTCTTAGCCAGCTTGCCGGTGGACTTGGCAAAGTGGCGTATAACCTTGGGGTTCATGATAACCACGGGCAGGCTCGCCTCCGACAGGGCGTAAGCCACCGGAATCTCATAGCCCCCGGTGGCTTCCAGGACCACATTGTGGGGGGCCAGTTCCCGAAGACGGTGCACCAGAGAAGCGATGCCCTCGTCAGAGTGTGCCACCGTGAAGTGGGTGCCGGCGGGCAGCACGGCAACATCCAAGCGCTTGGCAGAGACATCGATGCCGACAAAGGTTTGCGAAGATTCCATGTTCCTTGAACTCCCTTCCTTGCAAATTCGGGCTCAGGGGCCCAGGCGACTGTTCGGGTTGAGGTCAAGGGGACGTGGCGGCCACGCTCTCAGCGGTCTTCAAGGACCAAGGGTTAGGACGGCCTGCCACGCCCGCAATCATGGGTCCAGGTCTGGGGCAGGCCCTAGGGCCTGCCCCAGACCTGGACCTCGGGAAACCATGCCTCTTTGTCAATATTAACCTTGACCACCACTACCAATCAAGCGCATCTTAACCTAAGATACAAGGGTTAGGGTGAGGGGGAAATGAATCACCTTTATGCGGCCATTGATGAAACATTACTGACAGTTGATGAATTCCTCTGGTCGGCATTACCTGACTCAACATTGAACAAACCAAGGGAGCACGATGTCAAATTTCGCCTTACAAAACCGCACCCACTGGGAAAATGAAGAGCTGAAGCTGGATGAGCTGGTTAATCAGGCCATCTGGCCCGGCGGCGAAAAGGCGGTCCACCGCCTCGCCAAGCAAGGCAAACAGCCGGTCCGGGCCCTGATCGGCAAGCTCATCGACCCGGACACGGAATTTTATGAATTCAGCCGGATCACCGGATTTGGCATGGATTATCCGGACGTCTACGATGTGCCTTGCGGCGGGCTGGTCACCGGCCTGGGGAAGATCCACGGCAACTGGACCATGATCTTTGCCAATGACAGCCGGGTGAAGGCCGGCACCTATTTCCCCATCACCCTGAAGAAGCATATGCGGGCCCAGGCGATGGCCGAACGCTGCGGCTTGAATTGTGTCTACATCGCCGATTCCGGGGGCGCCTATCTGCCCATGCAGGCCGACGTTTTCCCGGACGACCAGCAGTTCGGCTCCATGTTCTACAACATGGCGCGCATGAGCGCCATGGGCTTGAAGCAGATCACCATGAGCACCGGCGGCAACACCGCCGGCGGCGCTTACATCGTCTTCATGGCCTGCCAGTCGGTGATGATCGATAAAATGTCCTACTCCTTCCTGGGCGGCCCGCCGCTGGTCAAGGCGGCCACCGGAGAAGTCATTTCCGCCGAAGATTTGGGGGGGGCCAGGGTGCATACCCAGCGCTCCGGCGGCGCCGACCATCTCTGCGAGAGTCAGGATGAGGCCATCGCCCAGGTGCGGGAGATTCTCTCCCTGGAACCGCCGCAAAAGCTCTACAGTCATCGCTATGAGGAAGTGCCGCCCCGGGTGTCGGTGGCAGCCATCTATGAGATGCTGCCGGCCAACGTCCATCAGGGCATCAACGGGCGCGCCTTCCTCGAGGCCATTGCCGATGACAGCCAGTTTGCCGAATACAAACGGCCTTACGCCCCCGGCGTCGGCGACAACATCGTCACCGGGAAGATCCGCCTCAAGGGCCTGCCGGTGGGAGTCATCGCCTCCAACGGCATCGGCATCATCTTTGCCCAGGCGGCGCAAAAGGCCACGGAATGGGTGATCCGCTGCTGCCGGGATAAGACCCCGCTGCTCTTTGTCCAGGCCTCGCCGGGCTACATGGTGGGCTCGGAGTCCGAACACTTCGGCATCGGCAAATATGGAGCGGATATGGTGCGGGTGGTGTCCTGCGCCCAGGTGCCGCGGGTGCAATTGGTGATCGGCCCCGACAACGGCGCCGCCAACTACGGCATGTGCGGCCGGGGCTATCGGCCCCATTTTCTCTTTTCCAGCATGCGAGCCCGCACCTCGGTGATGAGCGGCCGCTCCGCCGGGGAAGTGCTTATGTCCATTGAGGAGCGCAAACGCGGCAACCCCATGAGCGAGGAGGAGAAACAGGCCTTTCGCCAGCAGATGATCGACAAGTATGACGGCGAGGCCCACCCCTTCTTTTGCGGAGCCCGCCTCCTCAACGACCGGGTGCTGAAATTCCGGGAGATGCGCGACTGGCTGGCCATGGCCTTCGAGGTGAGTCTGCTCCGGCCCATCGGCGAGCCGTCCTTTGGCAATTTGCGGTTTTAAAAAGTGGCTCTGAAAGAAAGACAAATGGGGCTCTGCGAAAACCTTTTGTCATCCTGAGCACAGCGAAGGATCTCGTATTTCTGAGATTCTTCGGTCGCGTGGCTCCCGCAGAATGACAAGAAAATAAGGATTTATTTTTGGATTGTTTGCATACCCGAAAAAAGTGGTTTTTTGCGATATAAAGGTCAGGG
>JBIOJX010000301.1:0-3172 GCA_044451265.1 Desulfobaccales bacterium | reverse complement strand
GTAGAGTTCGGCCTTGCCGTCGATCTTGTCGGAGAGGTTGTCCGGACCGAAGCTCTCGCCGGGGGCCAGGGGAGTGAAGCCCTCGACCTCGGGGATGAGGGCGGCTGTGGCCGCCGCGGCCGGGCCGGAGGCGACCACGGTCCGGCCTGACAACGGGGCGCGCAGGGCCACGTTCACCGCCGGGTTGAAGCGGGCCTGCCGGACCAGCAGCCCGATGATGATCAAGCCCAGCAAGGCGATAATACCGTAACCGGTCAGCCTCTGGGCGGGGCCCACCTTGGCCTTTTTACGTGCCATAAATCTCCCGATGCGGCTATCCTATTTGGAGAGCTTCTGGCCCTTATTCAGATCATAAATCGGGGCAAATTTGAGGTCCTGGAGCAGGAAGGCCTCCGGTGATTTGGCCATCAGGTCCCCGTTCACCTGAACGAACCGCAGTTCGGCGCCGACCCCGCAACCCGCCGTGCAGGCTGTATCCAATTTGGATTTGGTCGAGCCGTACATCGGCTCCGCCTTGGTCTTGGCGAATTTCTCCCGCCATTCGATCCACTGCTGGGGAGTCAGGCCGCTCTGGTCGATAAAGACATAGTAGACCACCTTATCCGGGCAGTCCTCCTCCAGGTAGAGGGTATACTCTGCCGGCTGGTCCGGGGTGCCTGGCCCGGCCGGGCGAGTTTTTGTGCCTGCCTCGGCGAGCCAGGTGGTGGGACACTTACGAGACGTGGCAAAGGCCTTCACCGTCCCGAAAATGAAGGCCGGCTTCATCTCATCAGCCACGAAATTGCCGGCCAGGAACTTCTCGGTCGGCGTGAAGGCGGTCAGGCCGTTGGACTGCCGCTGCGCCGCGGCCTTCGAGCTCGCCGCCACGGCTGCGGAGCCAGTGCCCACCCAGAGCAGAAGCCCCAAAAATATTGGCAATAAACGCTGCATATCTCCTCCTTCCGGACAAACCAGGGTCAGATTAGCCCATGAGATAATTCCCTCCTTAATTTATCTGCATTTTGCCCCAACAATTCAAGTGGTCTAGCGCAATCTTAGAAAAATTCTGGCCCAACCGGATTTACCGGCGGCGCCGGCAATGCGCCAGTGAACGAGCCGTCGGGGCGCAGACCTCGTCTCGAAGTTCTTGAAGGCGGGGATTAACTGGTTTATAGTAATCTGGGTCTAACTACGGGTTACTTTGCAAAAATCAGCCTGACAGAATAAGCGGGGCTGGCATTGGAATTTTCCCGGGCTCACGCCGGATTGCCCCTGATCCAGGGTTTTAGAATACGATATTCTTTTCGCTTGGACATCCAAACCTCTCTTTTTAGAAGCCTGATAGTTCGACTATTGGGCTAAACGCGGTTCAAGGCCATCATTATGACAATCTTGCCAAAGAAAGATGATTTACTGGAACCCCTGCCCTGGTACCGGCACTGGTGGATCTGGCTGCTGGCGGCCAGTCTCTTGGGGATCGTGCTCTATACTCAATTAACTAAATCCAGCCGGACGGCCGAAGCCCCGGGCAAGCCGGGGGCGGCCATCAATCAAATGAGTGTGGCGGTCACCGCGGTGGCGGCCAAGAAGGGTGACATCGGCATCTATCTCACCGGGCTCGGCTCCGTCACCCCCATCCATACGGTCACGGTGAAAAGCCGGGTGGATGGCGAATTGATGAAGGTCTATTACAAGGAGGGCCAAACTGTCAACAAGGGAGCCCTCATAGCAGAAATCGACCCCCGGCCCTATCAGGCGCAGTTGACCCAGGCCCAGGGCCAGATGATTCGCGACCAGGCCTTGTTGAGGAACGCCAAGCTCGATTTGCAGCGCTACCGCACCCTCTCCACCCAGGATTCCATCGCCGAACAGCAATATGCCACCCAGAAGTCCCTGGTACAGCAGCTTGAGGGCACCGTCAAGTTCGACCAGGGGCAGATCGACAACGCCAAACTACAAACGATTTATTCCCGCATCACCGCCCCGGTCAGCGGGCGCCTCGGGTTGCGCATCGTCGATCCGGGCAACATCATCCATGCCACCGATACCACCGGGCTGTGTATCATTACCCAACTCGAACCCATGACGGTCATCTTTACCATCCCTGAAGACAGTCTGCCGCCGGTGCTCGAAAAGCTCAGAGCGGGAGAGCGCCTGCTGGTGGACGCCTTTAACCGAGAACAGACCAAGAAAATCGCCACCGGCTCCCTGCTGACCATCGACAACCAGATCGATCCCAACAGCGGTACGGTGCGGTTTCGGGCGGAATTCCCCAATAAGGACCATAAGCTCTTCCCCAACCAGTTCGTCAATGCCCGGCTGCTGCTGGACACCAGGCGGGGAACCACCGTGGTGCCCACCGCGGCCATCCAGCGCAGCCCCCAGGGGACCTACGTTTACCTGGTCAAGGCGGACCAGACCGTCACGGTGCGTCAGGTGAAACTCGGCCCCAGTGAGGGAGATGAAACCGCCATCGACGAGGGTCTGGTCCCGGGTGACCGCGTGGTGGTGGAAGGCGCCGAGCGGCTGCGCGAAGGGAGCAAGGTGGAACTAAAGGGCCAGGGCGCCCCCGCCCCGGCCAAACCCGCCGTCCCGGCCAAAGCAAAGCAATGAACCCTTCCCGCCTCTTCATCCTGCGCCCGGTGGCCACCACCCTGCTGATGGCGGCCATTCTGCTGGCCGGCGCGGTGGCCTACCACCAGTTGCCGGTCTCGGCCCTGCCCACGGTGGATTACCCCACCATCCAGGTGTTGACTTTCTTCCCCGGCGCCAGCCCCGACGTCATGGCCTCTTCCGTGACCGCACCCCTGGAGCGCCAGTTCGGGCAGATGCCGGGTCTGAAGCAGATGACCTCCAACAGTTCCGGCGGCAGTTCGGTCATCACCCTGCAATTCAGCCTGCAAATCACCCTGGACGTGGCCGAACAGGAGGTTCAGGCGGCCATCAACCAGGCGGCCACCTTCCTGCCCCGAGACCTGCCCAATCCGCCGGTCTACAGCAAGGTCAATCCGGCGGACGCCCCGATCCTCACCCTGGCGCTCACTTCCGAGACCCTGCCGCTGCCCAAGATCGAAGACCTGGCCGACACCCGGCTGGCCCAGAAGATCTCGCAGTTGCCAGGCGTAGGCCTGGTCAGCATCAGCGGCGGCCAGCGGCCGGCGGTGCGCATTCAGGCCAACCCCACGGCCCTGGC
>JBIOJX010000300.1:0-3172 GCA_044451265.1 Desulfobaccales bacterium | reverse complement strand
GGGCAGATCTTTACGCAGTTGTAGCATTCCCAGCACTGATCCGGCTCCTGGTTGAAGGCCTTTTTGCTCTCGGCATTCAGAACCATCAGGTCGTTAGGGCAAATGTACTGGCAAGCGGTCTTGTCCAGGGCCTTGCAGCCGTCACATTTTTCCACGATTACATAACTCGGCATAACTTAAAACCTCCTCGTTAGGGTTAAAGCGTTGATCTTTTACTATGCTTGCAGAGGCAAAAGGCGGAAACCGTTTCCGCCTTTTGCCAACTTTACGCCTTACTTCTTGGCCGAGATATCCCCGGTGGCAAAGCCGTGCACCTTGACCTCGACTTTCTCGGTCAGGCCGCGGTAATACTTCCGCAGCACGGTCAGGACCTCGGGGCGGCTGAAGTGATCCGGCACGTCCATGTCTTCGGAGAGCATCTTGCGCAGCATGGTGCCGGAGAGCATCAGACGGTCTTCCTTGCCGTGGCAGCAGGTGCGCATGGAGGCCATGCCGTCGCACTTGTGGCAGTAGAAGGTCCAGTCGATGGGCAGGGGTTTCAGCTCCAGGGCGTCCGCCGGGATCGTATGGAAGATCTTCTGGGCGTCGAAGGGGCCGTAGTACTCGCCCACACCGGCATGGTCACGGCCGACGATCAGGTGGGAGCAGCCGAAGTTCTGGCGGAAGACCGCGTGGAACAGGGCTTCCCGGGGACCGGCATAGCGCATGTCCAGAGGATAACCGGACTGGATGCTGGTGTCTTTCACGAAATAGTACTGGGTGAGGACGTTGATGGCCTCAGTACGCACCTCGGCGGGGATATCGCCGGGTTTCAGTTTGCCCAGGAGCTGGTGGATCAGGATGCCGTCGCAGACTTCGATGGCGATCTTGGCCAGGTACTCGTGGGAGCGGTGCATGGGGTTCCGCAGCTGCAGGGCGGCGATGGTGTTCCAGCCTTTGGCTTCAAACATCTTCCGGGTCTCATCGGGACGGAAGTAGAGGCCGGGATATTTCTTCGGGTAGGGACCTTCACTCCAGACCTTCACGGTGCCCGCCAGGTTAACTTCTTCCTGGCCCATGACCATCTGCACGCCCGGGTGGTCCATGTCATCGGTGGTGAAGACCTGCTTGCATTCCCACTTTTTGTCGATCTTGTACTTCTCGGTGACCTTCATGGTCCCCATCATCTCTTCGGTCTCTTCGTCCACCAGGAGGACTTCCTGGCCGATCTTGATGGAGTCGGCCTTGCCCTGGTTGACGGACATGGTGACCGGGATGGGCCAGAAGGTGCCGTCGGTGAGTTTCATGTCATTGCTGCAGGAGCCCTTCCAGTCGTCGTGGCCCATGAAGCCGGTCAGGGGGGTGAAGCCGCCGATCCCCATCATGATGAGGTCGGCTGTCTCCCGGGAGGTCATGGTGACAACGGTCAGTTCCTTAGCCCGCTTTTTCTCCTCGGCGATTTGGGCCGGGGAAAGCAGTAGGGGTTTTAACTTCTTCTCTTTACCATGCGGATTTACCAAAGCCATCTATCTTCCTCCTCGGGAATTATAGAGTTTTAAAGTCCAAACGTTCGAAATCCTTGCTAAAAATGTGAAAAATTTCACATGCCATTCAGTTTCTCACAATAATCCATATCTCAACCCTTGTCAATAATTTTTTCACGAGCAGATTAATTTCCTGCCGAGGTGATCCGGAGCGGTTTTGATGGGGGCAAGTATCTGAAATTGCCTGATTCTTTCGCAGTCCTCGGAGTGCCGGACAAGCCAATTGAGCATTTGTTCAATAATCTCCAGGCAGCCTGCGGCCTCACGGCCATTTTGGGCTTGAGAAGAAGAGTTCAAGCCACTAAGCGATAGATTGGCGTCGGCTCCTGCCGGCCCCGCAGGACCACCGGAGCGAGCGGCTCCAATTGGAACCGGCCCTCCACTTGCCGATAGGTGGCGGCGCTCACCAGGGTGTCGGCCTCCAGCTCCTTGGCCAGCTCCTGGAGCCGGGCCGCCACGTTCACCGCGTCGCCGATGACGGTGAAGTCCATGCGCTTATCCGAGCCGATATTGCCGACGATGGCCTCGCCGGTGTTGATGCCCACCCGCATCCCCTGAATGGGGGTGCGCCCCTGGGCCTGCAACTCGGCCAGACGGCGCTGCATGGCCACGGCGCATTGCACCGCCCGGGTGGCGGCGTCGGGCAGGGGCACCGGCACCCCGAAGACGGCCATGAGGGCGTCGCCCACGTATTTGTCCAGGGTGCCCTGATATTCGAAGACCAAATCCACCATCTCCGTGAAAAAGAGGTTGAGCACCTCCACCACCTCTTCCGGGGACAGGTTGGCGGACATGGCGGTGAACCCCTTGATATCGGCAAAGAGCACGGTCACTTCCTGGCGCCGGCCGCCCAGTTGCAGCAAGGCCGGGTTCTTCAGGATCTCCTCGCACATCTCCGGGCTGACGTAACGGGAGATGGTGTCCCGGAGCAGATGTTTCTGCTCATAGAGGCGCAGGCGGCTCCGCAGGGTGGCTTCGTGGCCGGCCTCTTCGGCGGCGATCTCCCTGAGCAGCCTCTTCAGCTCCGGATCGTCGCTTTCGTTGGCCAGGGCCAGGTAACTCCGGCGGGCATCCAGCTCATGGGAGATGGCCAGCTCGATGGCCTGGATGATGTTCATTTCCGGTTTGTCGTTGGCCGGTGCCGATTTTTCCTTTTTCATAAAAACCTCAATCTATCCTGAAGAGGTTATTTAAACTAAGGGGTTGCAGGCTCTTTTGCGGTTCCAGTCAAGGCGCCAACCCCTTGGGGCCGAAGCAGGCCGCGCTTTTCCAGGACCCTGGTAAAGTCCGCCGATAACAAGGTCTCCACGAGTCCCTCCCGAGCCTCTTTTTGCCGGGGAGTCCAGTCTCCCTGGAGGCGCATAATATAACGGGGCTGCACCACCGTGCCTTTCAGGGGTTGGGGATCGGTCAGGGTGCCGCCCAGCGGCACCAGGTCGAATTGGTCGGGAAAGGTCTGCTGCGTATAGAGCCCCAGGTGATAAAAGATTATCGCCGCGTCCGCTTTTCCGAAGGCTACGGACCAGGGCAAATCGCGGTGGTGAATACGAGGGCCGGCCAGCCACTTTTCCGGGTCGCGGCTGCCGCCGTTAAAGATCAGGTCCACCAGCCGGCCGGCGCTAACCCCCGGGGGAGGCTGAGGATCGTTG
>JBIOJX010000299.1:0-3200 GCA_044451265.1 Desulfobaccales bacterium | reverse complement strand
CGGCCCTGCCCTCCCCTCTCCGGCTGGCTGCGACGCTGACCGCTGATTCAGGCCAGCAGTTCGATTGGCAAGAAGAGTTCTCCGGCGCACCGACGGCGGTTAGCCGGGCCGTGCCGGGCGGCTTCCGGCACCGCCTGGGACTCCGGATCCCCGCGGAGCTGTCCCTGGGCTATTATGAGCTGCAGCTCCGAGTGGAGGCCGGCGGCCGGACGGAAGCGGGGCAGACCCGGCTGATCGTGGCCCCGGAACGGACCTATCTGCCGGAATGTCTAAGCGCCGGCCGGCGCCTGTGGGGCTTCAACCTGCCCCTCTACGCCCTGCGCCGCGCCAACAACTGGGGCATCGGCGATTTCGGCGACCTGCGGGCGGTGATGGCCTGGGCCGCGTCCCTGGGGGCCGCCTTTGTGGGGGTCAACCCCCTGCATGCCCGGTCGGCGCTGCCGGAAAGCGATCCCAGCCCTTACTCCCCCACCAGCCGCCTGTTCTATAATTTACTCTATCTGGATCTGGACGAGGTCCCGGAGCTGGAGCTCTCTCCGGAAGTCCAGGCCCTGCTGGCCGGCCGGGAATTTCAGGCGGCCAAAGACGCCCTGCGGCAAGGCCCGGTGGTGCCCTACGACCGGGTCTTTCGCCTGAAACGCCGGGCCCTGGAACTGCTATTTCAGGCCTTCCAGGAGCACCACGGTGGGCCGGAGGCTCCAACCAGCCCCCGAGGCCGGGAGTTTGCCGGGTTTATTCAGGAAAAAGGTGAATCCCTGAAGAATTTAGGGGCGTTTGGCGCCCTGACCGAGCACTTCCAGGAGGGCGACTGGCGGCGCTGGCCCAGGGAATATCAGGACCCCGGCAGCGCCGCGGTGGCCGAGTTCGCCAGCCAGCAGCCGCGGAAAATCCGCCTCTGGCAATATGGGCATTGGCTGGCGGCGACCCAGTTGCGGGAGGTGGCTGAGAGCGCCCGGCAGCGAGGGCTGCCCTTCAGCCTCTATCAGGACCTGGCCCTGGGAGTCGGCGCCGCGGGCTTCGACACCTGGGCCTATCCGAGCCTCTTCGCCCGCGGCGTGACCATCGGCGCGCCACCGGACGCCTTCAGCCCCAGGGGGCAGAACTGGGGCATCCCGCCCATCATTCCCCAGGCCCTGCGGGAGTCGGGTTACCAGCTGTTCATCGACACCATCCGGGCCAACGGGCCGACCGACGGCATGTTGCGTCTGGATCACGTTATGGGGCTGTTTCGCCTCTTGTGGATTCCGGCCGGAGCGGAGCCCGCCACCGGGGCCTACGTCCATTATCCGGCCCGGGAACTGCTGGCGGTGCTGGCCCTCGAGAGCATGCGCCGCCGCCTGCTCATCATCGGCGAGGACCTGGGCACCGTCTCCCCGCGGGTCCGTCGGGAGCTAGGCCGCTCAGGGGTCTTCTCCTACCGGGTCTTTTACTTTGAACGGGAGGGGTCGGGTCGCTTCCTGGCCCCGGAACACTATCCGGTCCAGGCCATGGCCGCGGTCACCACCCATGATCTGCCGACCCTGGCGGGATTCTGGCAGGGCCGGGACCTGGCCTTCCGGCGAGAGGCCCAGCTTTATGCCGAGCCGCTCCAGGCGGAGGCAGACGAAGCCCAGAGGCAGCAAGACCGCCTAAAATTAGTGGAGGCCTTGCAGAACCGCGGCCTGCTGGCCAGCCCCGGGCCGCCGGCCGCACCGGGGTCGCCCTGTCCGCCTGAGGTGCGGGAAGGGGTGCTGGAGTACCTGGCCCAAAGCCCGGCAGCCCTGTTGGAAGTGCGCCTGGAGGAGGTCCTCGGCCTGACGGAGCAACAAAACTTCCCGGGCACGCAGAGTGAGCATCCCAACTGGCGTTGCCGCATCCCGCCGACTCTGGAGGAGATGGCCCGGGACCCGGAGCTGATTAAGTTGACAGCACGGCTGAATAAGTACAGGCGCAATCAATGTAAAATTCCGGGGTAAAAGGGGAAAGGGGGAAAGGGTGAAAAGGTTAAACCTCAACCAGTGCTATTCTTTAACCTTTTTCCCTTTTAACCCTACGATTGAAAATCATCTTGCGAGGAAAGCATGTCTGAACCTGCCTTGATCTATAATCTTTTTCCGCCGCTGGTGGGGCCGATCCCCAAATGGGAGGAACATCTGGACCGCATCGCCCGGATGGGCTTCACCTGGATCTTCCTGAATCCCATCCACACCCCGGGGATGAGCGGCAGCCTTTATGCCGTCAAGGACTACTTCGGCCTCAACCCGCGATTTTATCCGGAATCCGGGGAGGATCCCGAGGCGGCCCTAAGCCACTTTTTGAAGGAGGCGGCCCGGCGCCACCTCAAGGTGATGCTGGACCTGGTGATCAACCATACCGCCATCGACTCGCCCCTGGTGCGCCAGCATCCGGAATGGTACGCCAAGGATGAGGCAGGCGATATAAAACATCCCGGGGCCATCGACCCCGCCGACGCCACCCGGGTGACGGTGTGGGGCGACCTGGCGGAACTGGAGTACTGGCCGCCGCCGGACCCCGAGGGCCTGCTGCACTACTGGGATGCGGTACTGGCCAAATATCTGGGAATGGGCTTTATGGGGTTCAGGGCCGACGCGGCCTACAAGATCCCGGGGGACTTTTGGGGCCGTCTGATCGGCGAGGCCCGGAACCTGGAGCCCAAAGTCGAATTTTTCGCCGAGACCCTGGGTTGTCGCCTGGACGAGTGCTCGCAACTGGCCTCCTCGGGCTTCGACTTCCTCTATAACAGCTCCAAGTGGTGGGACTTTCAGGCGGACTGGTGCCTGGAGCAGTACAATCTGTTCCGGCGGCTGGCGCCGTCCGTGAGCTTTCCGGAGAGCCACGACACCGACCGGTTGGCCGCGGAGAGCGGCGGTGTTCCGGAAGTGGCCAAGCAGCGCTATCTCTTCGCCGCCTTCTTCTCCACCGGCCTGATGATCCCCATCGGCTATGAATTCGGCTTCAAGAAGCGCTTGAACGTGGTCAACACCCGGCCCGAGGATTGGGAAGAACCGGCTTACGACCTGACCAATTACCTTGCCGGGGTGAACCGCCTGAAGAAGAGCTGCCCGGTGCTCCTGGAAGAGGGACCCATGGTGCGGGTCAATCCCCCGGACGAGCCGGTGGTGCTGCTGCTCAAATCCCGGGAGGCGCAACCGGGGCGAGTCCTGGCGGTGATCAACTCCACCCGGGAGGAGCAAACCGCG
>JBIOJX010000298.1:0-3207 GCA_044451265.1 Desulfobaccales bacterium | reverse complement strand
TCCTGGGACAGGGCCAGGGCCACGGCCTGGTCCAGGGTGCGGAATTGCCGCCAATGGCAGTAGGCGGGCAGCGGGCCGAAAAAACCGCCGGAGCTGCCGGGGCGTCCGGGCCAGGAGCGCGCCGGGGCGGTGACCACCAGGCGTCGGCCCTCCGGACTGACGATGACGCACTCCAGGTTGCCATAGGTATCGAGGCAGGTCACCTCGAGGGCCTGGTTCGTCATAACCAGGGGCCAGGCTACGGAAATCAGCAGCGTCAATCCGGCCAGACCGGCCCCGGCCCAGGTCCAGAAGGTGCGCCTGGGGGCGAAGGCGAACATAAGGATCAGAAAATAGAGGCTAATTTGCGGCCAGGTGGGGATGGGCACAATGATGGCGCTGCCGGGAAGGGCGGCGCCCAGGCGGATGGCCTGCCAGCCCAGCCAGAGGGGCCATTGGCCCAGGAAGAGCAGCCCTCGGGCTAGGGGGAGCAGATGCAGCGCCTGGGCCAAGACCGCGGCCTCGCCCAGGGGCAGGGCCAGGCCCAGGACCAGCGGGATGGCGACCAGATTGACCACGATGCCCAGGATGGAGACCACCTGGAAGTAGGCGGCAACCAAGGGGGCGGTGGCCAGGGTGGCGACGGTTGAGGCCGCGGCCCATCCCTTCACATGGCGGTAGCCGCGTTTTACCAGGCCAGGAGGGATTTCCTGGTCAGAAGTCCCGCCAATCTTCAGGAGCTGAGGCATCAGGTAGATCAGGCCCGCCACCGCCGCGAAAGAGAGCTGGAAGGAGATGGAAAAGAGGCGCAGGGGGGTGAGGCTGAGGATGATCAGGGCGGCCAGGGCCAGGGCGCTCCAGACCTCCCGGGGCCGGCCCAGATAGATTAAGAGAAGAAAGGCCAGGACCATGACTTCGGCGCGTTGGGTGGAGGGCGAACCTCCCGCCACCCAGGCGTAGCCCACCACCGCGGCGGCGGCCAGCAGGGTGGCAATCTTTACCACATTGAGGCGCAGCAGCAGCCAGGCGGAGCGCCGCAGCAGCCAACCGGCGAGAAAGAAAATGACCGCAGCCACCATTCCCAGGTGCAGGCCGTTAACCACCAGCAGGTGGCTGGTGCCGGTGCGGGCCAGGTTATGGCGCATCTCCTGGGTGACCTCGCCCTGGTCGCCCAGCAGCATGGAGAGGTAGATGGCCCGGAGAGCGGGGTCCAGGCTTTTGAGCAATTGCCGGATGCCGCCCCGGAGTCGCTCTCCTAAAGGATAGTGGCCTGTGGCCAGAAAGACCAGATGGCCGCGGTCCTTGAGGCGCAGTTCCCGGAAGATGCCGTCGGTGGCCAGGAAGCGGGGCCGGTCAAAGGTCCCGGGGTTGTGCAGGACCCGCGGGGCGAACAGTTTTCCCTTGACCACCAGGTCGGTCCCCACCGGCGGCACCGGAAGATCTGGGGCGGCCACCAGGAGGCGCCCGGTGGCCGGACGCCAGCCCTCGGGGCTGAGCCAGGCCTGGGCGGCCATGAAAAGCTGGACCCGTTCCTGACCCAGCTTGGCGGGGTAGTTCAGGCGTCCCAGGAGGGTGATTTCCTGGTCCTGGGGGAGGTTGACCAGATGGTGGGGCGGCAAAACGGGGTGGAGGGTCTGCTGGTAAAAGGCGACCCCCAGGAGCCAGAAGCAGATGAGGGGCAGGAGCCGGGCCGGCCGCCGGGTTAGCCAGAGGGCCGCGAGGGCGATCCCGACGAAGCCGAAGCCGGCGATGAGCCACCTCTCCGGCGGGTTTAGGCCCCAGGCCGCACTGGCGAGCCCCGCCATCAAGGCCAGGACCACCGGCAGCAGGGGCCGGGCCCAAGGACGGTTGGCGGTTGGCGGATGGCGGTTCTCGCTGTTCAAGTTAATGGAAAAGGAGATCGATTATTGGTTGCTAAATATTATCTCACGCAAAGGCGCCAAAAAGTTTTAAACAAGCCCGCCAAAAAGAGAATAAAGAAGATTATCTGGCGCATCTTACAACGTACTGTATCATTAGACAAACTAAGTTTTGCTGCTTCCGGGCGGACCGGCAATGCCCCTTTTCCCTTGACAAATAAAGGAAAATAGCGAATAAAATTATAGTTATGAGGAGAAATTTACTTATCCTGGCCCTGGCCCTTTATTTGTCGGGTCTGGCGGTCGCCGCGGCCGAGACCCCCAAACCCGGGACGGATGGCGGCTCCCTGGTGCTGGAGGGCGGTAAGGAGGCCCAAAAGGGCAAGGCCTCCGGCGACACCCTCTACGACCTCCTGGGCCAGGAGGTGCAGGTCTTCATCTATAATAACAAGACCCGGGTTTGGCCCAAGACGGTGGTGCGCTCCGGTCCCTGGGCTTATCAGAGTTCCTACGCTTATCGGAGTGCCTGGTCGGGGCGCCATGACCCCCAAGTGGACGGCCTGATCAATAAATATGCCCTGGCCTATGGGGTGGACCCGGCCCTGGTGCGGGCCGTGATGCGGAATGAATCGGGCTTCAATGCCGGGGCGGTCTCCCCCAAGGGGGCGCAGGGGCTGATGCAACTGATGCCCGGCACCGCTTCCCTCATGGGGGTGCGCGACCCCTTCGACCCGGAGCAGAACATCGCCGGCGGCGTGGGCTACCTGCGTAACTGCCTGGACCGCTTCGGACACAACGTCCCCCTGGCGGTGGCGGCCTATAACGCCGGCCCGGAGGCCGTGGCCAAATATTGCGCCATCCCCCCCTACCAGGAAACGCAAGTCTTCGTCAACAACGTCCTGGGATCTTATGGCGCTTACGGCGGCAATGCCGGGCGGTTCGAGAACCGCCCCTACGGTGGCAATGCGGCGTTGAACAACCCCGCGGTCAAGCCTGGGGCCGGGGTGGCCGGGGCGAAGCCGGCCGCCAAGGGCGCGGCTGCCCAGCAGGCCGAGAATCAGGAAACAGACCCGATCGCGCCCCGCCGGCACAAGGCCAAGATCATCGAAGTCAAGTCCACTAAGGTCAAGACCAAGGCCATCACCATCCTCAAGGATTGAGCCCGCCTGAAACCTGGCGCGCCTATGGTGAGCTATATCTCACGCAAAGGCGCAAAGACGCAAAAAAATTAGTCACCGTAGGGGCGGCTCGCGAGCCGCCCCTACAATTAGACTCGTTGCCAAAAGTCTTTTCTTATCCCCCCCTCACCCTAACCCTTGTATCTTAGGTTAAGATGCGCTTGATTGGTAGTGGTGGTCAAGGTTAATAT
>JBIOJX010000297.1:0-3228 GCA_044451265.1 Desulfobaccales bacterium | reverse complement strand
GCCCGGCCCCATGATCGCCAGGAAAAGAAAGAGTCGGCGGAGAATTGGATTTTTCACTTACTGCCTCATCTCAAGGCGCGTTTGGTGGTGAAGAAATTGGCGAAGGTCTCCAGGCTGCCGCGATCCGGGATGAGCATATCCAGGACGTCGTCCACCGTGATGATGCCTTCCATCTTGCCGCTCTCATCCACCACCGGAATGGCCAGCAGGGCGTATTTGTCGATGAGTTCCGTGGCCCGTTCGTCCGGATCTTCGGGCAGCACCGAGATGATCCGGGTCTGCATCAGGTCTGCCAGCTTGACTTCCGGCTCGGCGATCAGCAGCTCCCGCAAGGAGACCACCCCCAGCAGGGTCTCGCCTTCCCCCAGGATGAAGAGATAATAGATAGTCTCTGCTTCGACCGCCTGTTTCCGCAATTCCGGAAAGGCCTCGGCCACGGTCAGGTCTGGCGACAAGGCGATAAATTCCGTGGTCATCAAGGCCCCGGCCGTGCCTTCCTCGTACTCCATGAGCTCCCGGACTTCCTGGGCCTCCTCCGCATCCATGAGGTTCAGGAGTTCGTCGGATTTTTCCTCGGGCAGTTCGCCCAGCAGGTCGGCGGCCTCGTCCGGAGGCATCTCTTGCAGAAGCTCCGCCGCCTGCCGGCTGTCCAGGTGCTCGATGATCTCCATCTGGGTGTCCGCCTCCATCTCCGCGAAGGCCTCGGCCACGGTCTCCACGTCCAGGTCTTCGATGAAGTCGGTCCGCTTCTTGTAGTCCAGGTCCTCCAGGATATCCGCCAGGTCGGCCGGGTGAAGCTTATCCAGTTGGGCCCGCTCCGAGACCAGTTGCAGGCTGGCGGTCTTTTCCTCCAGGTGCTGGATGGAGTGCCACCAGACGAAATGGTTTTCCCGCTTCTTCAACAGAAACTCCACCCCCAGACGCCGGGCCAGACCCCGCAGGCCGATGTCCACCGCCACGGGCAGCAGGTATTTTCGTTCCCCGGTTTGCAGCCAGAAGATCTTGATGTCATTGACCCGGACCACCTTGGCCCCTTTGATGTCAATGATCTGCTTGTCCATCAGCCATTTCCCCATGTAGATCTCATCGGGCTGCAAAGGCACGAGCCCCTCTTCCGCCAGCGCCCCTTTGAGCTTCAGACCCTCATGATTGAAGTGGTCCAACTGCTCCACCGGGATCAGTCGGTTCACCCCTTTGGCGTACTTGATGCCGGTGGCCTTGGGGGTTCCCCGGTCCCAGCGGATGGCCAGATCCCGCAGTTCCCCCACCCGGCGCCCTTCATGGTCATAAATGGGGAGCCTCTGAACCTGGCTGAAGAAGAACTCCCCCAATACCTGGACCTGGACCTTATTATCCATGCTGCCACTCCTTATCCGGACGGATGTTTCCGTAGGGGCGGACCTGCATGTCCGCCCTTAAGTGCCCACATCTAGGTGCGCCTCTACGAAGACCTTTTGGCCAAAGAAAAAGGGCCTCCCACGTTGGCGGAAGGCCCTCGTTAATGACGACGAACATCGACCTTCCTCACTCGTGGAGCTTCGGCACTGCATAACGTAGAGTAAGTCTACTCAGCCACATTAAGTAAAACCTTAAGCCGGTGATACCTGTTCCGCCCATTGGCGTCTCTCGACGTTTCTGGGCAGTGGCTTGTGTTTATGCAGGAGCCTCACCTAACTGAGGTAAATTCAATATAAGCCGGGGGAAAAAAGAAGTCAACCGTTCGCCTGCCGCGGCTGATTTTTCTCTGGCGGCTTTCTGCAGGGGCGGTTCTTGAACCGCCCTTTCGTGAGCTAGACAGGCAAATTAATGCTATTTTCTGGACAATACTCGGACGGATTTAGTATCTAATAATGATAATCATGAAAAATGGTGAACCCATGCCCGATTTCTGGTTCAGGCGATCCTTTCCGGCACTCGTCCTGATCTTCTTACTATCAGCCGTGTCCACCTGCCTGGCCCAGCCCGGCGGGGCGCAGGCCACCCCCCGGGTGGAGCAAGTGGCCGCGGCCGCCTTATCCCCCGAATCCCTGCCCAAGGTGCTGGCCGAGGGCGCCGTGAACTTGCAAAGCAAGATCAAGCCCCTGGCCGCCCGCCTGGCGGACAGCCAGCAGCGGCTTGGCCAGGCGCAAAATGACCTGAAGAATCTACAGATAGCCGTGGCCTCCCTCCGGGCCGCTTTGGCGGTGGAAAAGCCGCCCATGACCCAGGTCCAGGAACTCCTGGCCACCTATACATTCCTGGAAGCCCAGGCCAAAGAACGCGCCAGAACCCTTTCCGGGGAATCCGCGGCCTTGAAACAGGAAATCGCCGCGGAGACGGTGGCTCAAAACACCTTGAGGAATCAGATGAGCTTCCTCCAGGCCGCCGGCGACCCTGCGGTTGCTTCGCCGGAACTGCAGCAGGCCCTGAGCACCTACCTGCAACTGGCCGACAGCCGGGACCGCCTGGCGGCCCAGGTCTGGGGCAACCTGGACCAGGCCCGCCAGCTTCTGGACCAGGAAAACCAACTGCTGGCCGGCTTGCAGCCGGACCTGAAAAAAATGGAGGAGACCTGGAAGACCGAACTCCTCCAGCGGCCGCCCTCCCGGCTGTCCCTTCAGGAACAGTTGGTCAGTCTCCTGGCCGGCCTGGCGGCCTTGCCCGGTCGGGCCTGGCAGTGGCTGGCCGCCCTGGTGGCCTCGGGAGAACTGCGGGGCTTTTTTCTGGGCCACCTGGCCCGCCTGCTGGGTCTGGCGGGCTTTCTGGCCCTGCTGGGCTGGAGCACCCGGCGTCTGCGCCGCCTGACGACCCGGCGGTTCCAAGACTGGCGATCCCGGGCCAGCGATCTTGATCTCCTGCCTCTCTACCTCCTGGGCCGCACCCTGGTGGATTCCCTCTTCCGCCTGGGCCTGATCTTTTGGGTCGGGATACTATTTTGGGATTTCAACGCCTTGGGGTCAAACTTGGCCAATTTTGCCCTTTATCTGTTGGGGGCCTGGTGGGCCTTGCGCCTGGCCCTGGCCCTGGTGCAGGTCTGGTTTGCCGGCGAGGCCGCCGCCGGGGTGCTTGCTCTGGGCGCAGCCACCGCCCGGTTCTACCGCCGTTCCCTGAAAATCTTCGTCGTGTATCTGTTTCTGGGGCTCTTTGCCCTGAAGAGCGCCCCCTGGCTCAATTTCCCCGAAACTTCCCGTCTCTTTGCGGAACATGTCTTTCTCTCGGGGCTGCTGATCTGGGTCCTGTGGCTGCTGC
>JBIOJX010000296.1:0-3290 GCA_044451265.1 Desulfobaccales bacterium | reverse complement strand
GCGTGCTGCTCAACGTCCAACCCTCTAAAAGGAGGATTTATGCCAGCAGAGAAGCAACCAAACATTCTGGTCATCTTCGGAGATGACATCGGCATGTGGAACATCAGCGCCTACAGCCACGGCATGATGGGCTACCGGACGCCGAACATCGACCGCATCGCGGCAGAAGGGATCATGTTCACCGATTGTTACGGCGAGCAGAGCTGCACCGCGGGGCGTTCGGCGTTCATCACCGGCCAAAGTGTCTTCCGCACGGGATTGAGCAAGGTGGGGATGCCGGGAGCCGACATAGGCCTGCGCGGCGAAGATCCCACCATCGCCGAGTTGCTGAAGCCGCTGGGCTACGCCACCGGTCAGTTCGGCAAGAATCACCTGGGCGACAAGGACGAATTTCTGCCTACCAAGCACGGCTTTGATGAGTTCTTCGGCTTTCTCTACCACCTGAACGCCTGCGAAGAGCCGGAACTGCGCGACTACCCCCCGGAAGCGGACTTCCCCAACTTCAAGAAAAATTACGGGCCCCGCGGCGTCCTTCGCTGTAGCGCCGACGGGCGCATTGAAGACACCGGCCAGCTGACCAAAAAGCGGATGGAAACCATCGACGATGAGGTCCTGGCCGCGGCCACGGAATATATCGACCGCCAGGCCAAAGCCGCTAAGCCGTTCTTCGTGTGGTTCAACACCTCGCACATGCACCTCCGGACCCATGCCAAGCCCGAGAGCCTGGGTCAGTCCGGCCGCTGGCAGTCGGAATACCACGACGTCATGATCGACCACGACAAGTGCGTGGGCGCCCTGCTGCAGCAGTTGGATGACCTGGGTATCGCCGACAACACCATCGTCATGTACAGCACTGACAACGGGCCGCATATGAACTCCTGGCCCGACGGCGCCATGACCCCCTTCCGCAACGAGAAGGACTCCAACTGGGAGGGCGCCTTCCGGGTGCCGGCCATGCTGCGCTGGCCCGGCAAGATCAAGCCTGGCACCGTCTCCAACGAGATCGTCAGCCACCTGGACTGGCTGCCCACCTTCGTGGCCGCCGCCGGCGATCCGAACATCAAAGAGAAACTCCTCAAAGGACATCAGGCCGGCGCCAAGACCTTCAAGGTCCACCTCGACGGCTACAACCTCCTGCCTTTCTTGAAAGGCGAGGTCAAGAAGAGCCCCCGGGTGGAGTACTTTTACTTCTCCGACGACGGCGACCTCATGGCCCTACGCTACGACAACTGGAAGGTGGTCTTCATGGAGCAGCGGATGGTTGGCACCCTGAGGATCTGGCAGGAGCCGTTGGTGCCGCTGCGGTTTCCGAAGCTCTTTAATCTGCGCACCGACCCCTTCGAGCGGGCGGACATCACTTCGAATACCTACTGGGACTGGGTAATCGATCACGTCTACCTGTTTCTGCCGTGCCAGAAATATGTGGGGGAATTCCTGATGACGTTCAAGGAGTATCCCCCGCGCCAGAAGGCGGCGAGCTTCACCATCGACCAGGTGTTGCAGAAGCTCCTGGGGGGCGGCGGTAGCCACTGACGTTGCCGCGCCACAGGAAAACCCTGCCTCCGCAGATCCTCAGATCTCCGTGGATCTGCGGAGGCAGTTTGCACCAGGCAAAAGGCAAAATCAGGTTGATGCAGAAAAACCCGTTAAGGTGAGAAGATTGGTATGGATCCTATATCGCACGTCTCAATCTCAGACGCGTTAATATTCTTCTTCATAACCCTGGGTCCGCTCAAGGCCATCGCCCCTTTTGCGCAGTTGACCCAGGGAACCGACCCTGCCTTTCGCCGGGCCGTGGCCTGGCGGGCCACAGCAATTGCCACCATCATCGTCCTCGCGGTGGCCCTGCTGGGCGCCCTCTTATTGGAAAATTGGCACGTTTCCATTGCCGCAATCGTCCTCACCGGCAGCATCATCCTCTTCTGCCAGGCATTTCAGCAGATCATGCAACCGCTGGCAGCAGCGCCCTCGCCCACCCCGCCAGGCGCTGGTCAGTCTCCGCCCTCCCTGGCGATTGCTCAATTTCCCTTGGCCATTCCCGCCCTGGTCACTGCTCCCGGCATCGCGGCCATTGCCGGGTTCATGGCGATTGCTGCCGGCAACTGGGCTCAAAAGGGCATCGTTTTGGCGTCCTTGCTGGTGATCATGGGGCTGAACCTGATCACCCTGCTAAACATCGAGAAGATTTCTAAACCCGGACCCTCACCATTTCCTAAAGTCCTGGGGTGGGTGATGGCCGTGCTCCAGGCGGCCTTGGCGGCGCAATATATCATTAATGGCCTGGTGCGTTTAGGGGCGCTCTCCCCTCTGGCCTCATAGGGAAAAGACATGGAGATGGCTGAACATCCGAAGGAGACCAATGTTTCCACCGAACTTGCCAAAGAGCGGACTCGTGAGGCTGCTGACCGAACCCTCATGGCGTGGATTCGCACCTGCCTGTCGCTGATCGGGTTCGGGTTTGGCATCGCTAAATTCCGGGACATTTTGGTTGAAGGTGGACGTATTCCCCGAGCCGGCGACCACCTTCACTCCACCCTGATTTTCGGATTGAGTTTTATCTCCCTCGGTATCTTCGGTCTCCTCGCTGCGGTGCTCCAACATCGGCGCATTCTGCAACATATCAAGCTGGAGAATTTTCAATATACCGGCTTCCGGCCAGTGGTAATGATAACCTCGATCTTATTGCTGCTCATCGGTGTCTTTGCTTTTATCGCCCTCCTGATAAGGCTGTAATAGACCGAGGCGAGCCAGAGGTATTAGGGCGCAACCGATTGACAGAACCGGACCTGAGAAGGGCCTGATTGGACCGCGGCGTCCATTAGACCAATGGTCTGGTGGGAAAAATCAGGATCTAGGCCAGGCGCGGCTGGCCGCGGCCCAGAAAATCCGCCAAACTGGACAAATTGATTAAGGCGAAGGGGGAAATTTCCAAGGCACGCCGCCTGCATGGTGCGTAGAACGCACCCTGCAAAGACACAGGCGAGACGCCTGTGCTACCAATCCTACCCGGCCGCGGTGACGATGCCCAGGAAGGAGGCGGCTTTGAGGGAGGCGCCTCCCACCAGGGCGCCGTCGATATCGGCTTCGGAAAGGAGACTGGCGGCGTTGTCCGGGGTGACGCTGCCGCCGTAGAGGATGCGGACGTCTTCGGCCGCGGCGCCCAGGATTTCCCGCAGGCGGCTGCGGATGAAGGCGTGCACCTCCTGGGCCTGCCCGGGGGTGGCGGTGAGGCCGGTGCCGATGGCCCAGACCGGCTCATAGGCCAGGACCAGTTGCTCGCCGGTGAGGGG
>JBIOJX010000295.1:0-3317 GCA_044451265.1 Desulfobaccales bacterium | reverse complement strand
TGGAGCAGACCCCGCCGGAATTGGCCGCGGACATCGTGGACCGGGGCATCTACCTGACCGGCGGCGGCGCCCTGCTGAAGGGGCTGGACGACCTGCTCAAACAGGAGACGGGGCTGCCCATCAAAATCGCCGACGATCCCCTGTCCACGGTAGTCCTGGGTTCCGGTCGAGCCCTGGACAACCTTAACATCCTGAAGGAAGTCATGGTTGATTGAGGCGGTTGGTTTTGCGCTCTAGACTGCGCTATCGCACTCCGCTGCTGATTGTCCTGGCCGTCTTGCTGGTTTTCTCCGTCCTATCCCTCAGCCTGAAGCAGTCGCCGGCCTTATCCAGGGTGCAAGGGTTGGTCATCACCGTGACCAGCCCCGGTCTGCAGGCCCTGGAATACCTGGTCCGCAGCGTCAAGCAGCTCTGGCTGGGCTATTTCGACCTGGTGGGGGCCAGACAGGAAAATATTCAGCTGCGCCAGAGCATAGAGGAATACCGGCAAAAGGAAGTCCGCTACCGGGAGGCCCAGCAGGCCCTGACTCGCCTGGAAGGCCTGCTGGATATGAAAAGACAGGTGGCCGTGCCGGTTATCGGCGCCCGGATCATCGCCTACGATCCGTCCCTGTGGTCCCGCTGCGCCCTGATTGATCAGGGCAAGGCCCAGGGGGTGAAAAACGGCCTGCCGGTGCTGGCCCCGGAGGGCATCGTGGGCCGGGTGGTGGAGACTTATCCCCAGTACTCCAAGGTGATGCTGATCGTAGACCGCAAGAGCGGCGCCGAAGCCATGGTGCAGCGCAGCCGGGTGCGGGGAATTCTCAAAGGCAAGGGGGGCTGGAGCTGCTCCCTGGATTTCGTGCCTAAAAGCGCCGACGTCCAGGTAGGGGACCTGATTCTGGCCTCGGGCCTGGGCGGTATCTATCCCAAAGGGCTGGTCTTCGGCAAGGTGACCGAAGCCAACAAGAAGAACCCCGGCGTCTATCAGGAGATCGAGGTCGCCCCCACCGTGGACCTGGCGGCCCTGGATGAAGTCCTGGTGATCAAAGTGGCCAGCCTCTCACTATCCGAGCCATGATCGCCGCCTTTTTCGGTTACACTTTTCTGGCCCTCTGCCTCTTTTACGTGCAGAACCTGGTGTTCTTTCCCCACGTGCACCTGCGCCTCCTGTCGCTGCTCCTGTTCTATGTGGCCCTGCGGCCGTCCCTGGGGCTGGCCCTGGCCCTGGCCCTGGTCCTGGGGACCTTGCAGGACAGCTTCGCCACCACCCCCTTCGGGTTGCATCTGGGCGCGGCCCTGCTGCTGGTGGCGGCGGCCCGGTTTTTCCGGCAACGGCTGCTCTGGCAACGCCTCAGCTCCCAGGTGATGGCCATTTTAGCGGGCCTGAGTCTGCAGGAGTTCTTCATGCAGATAAGTATTGTGACTCTGGGATACGAAGGTTTTTTCGTCGATCACCTGTTGACCCGTCATCTCGCGGAAATCCTGGGCACTGCGGCCCTGGGACCCTTGATGTATCTCCTGGTTCGGGGGATGGAAAATTTTTTGCGCCACTTCGGCTGGCGCCCCAGCGATCCTTCGCCCTATCAGCCGTTTTCTTAAGATATGGCCGGAGCCGCGTAGGGGTTTGATCACCAATCAGCCGGTAATCCTTTGAGTTGACTCTGATGCCTGAGCTGGAAAAAGAGAGCCTCTGGGGTTTTAGATTCCTGGGAAGTTCCAGCGGCGGCGCCATGTCCCCGGAGGAACAGGAGCGGGTCCGGCGCAACTTTTCCGTCGTGGCCTTGGTCGTCCTCTGCCTCTTTGCCCTCCTTTTCCTGCGCCTCTGGTTCCTGCAACTGGTGCAAGGGGAGGACATGCAGCAGCGTTCGGAGCAGAACCACCTCCGCCAGCAAGACCTGCCCCCCTGGCGCGGCAAAATCCTGGACCATAACGGCGGGGTCCTGGTGGCCAACCGCCCCAGCTACGACCTGGTGGCGGTCATGGAGGACGTGGGAGACATCCCGGTCCTGGCCCGGCGCCTGGCGAGTCTGTTGAAATTGGATCAGAAGCAGGTCGCCAGCCAGTTGGAAAACGCCAAGGCCGCCGGGCAATACCAGGTGCGGCTGCGCGGGGACCTTACCTGGGAGGAAATGGCCCTGGTAGCCACTTATCAACCCGAGCTGCCCGGGGTGCTGGTGCAGATTCAACCCAAGCGGGAGTACCGGCAAAACGGTCTGGCGGCTCACGCCCTGGGCTATTTGGGGGAGATCAACGAAGCCCAGCTCAAGAGCGGCAAGTTTGCCAATTACAAGGTGGGAGATTATGTCGGCCGCTGCGGCATCGAACTGGCCTGGGATAAGTTCATCCGGGGCGACAGGGGCTACCGTCGCCTCGAAGTGGATGCTTACGGCCGGGAGTTCCGCCAGTTGGACTCGGTCTTCCCCACCTCCGGGGCCGATATTTACCTGACCCTGGACGACCGCCTGCAAAAGGAGGCCGAGGCCTGTCTGGAAGGCATGGTGGGGGCCATCGTCGCCCTGGACCCGCGCTCCGGCAGGGTCCTGGCCCTGGCCTCTTCTCCCAGCTTTTCCCAGGAGGCCTTTGAACGGGGGCTTACCACCCAGGAATGGCAAAGACTCCTGAAGGATAAAAAACATCCCCTGGAAAACCGGCCCCTGCGAGGCCAATATCCCCCGGGTTCCACCTTTAAAATCGTCATGGCCGTGGCCGGCCTGGAGGAGAATGTCATTACCCCGGACACCGTCATCGACTGCACCGGGTCGCTGACCGTGGGCGACCATGTGTTCAACTGCTGGCGTAAACACGGCCATGGTGCGGTGAATCTGCATCGGGCCCTGGTGGAATCCTGCGACGTCTATTTCTATGCCCTGGGGAAGAAGCTGGGGATCGACCGCATCGCCAAGTGGAGCCGTCGATTCGGCCTGGGGCAGCCCAGCGGCCTGAACCTGGATAAGGAGGCCACCGGGCTGGTGGCCTCCACCGAATGGAAACGGGCCCGCTTTAAGCAGGCCTGGCACGAAGGGGAGACTCTGTCGGTGTCCATCGGCCAGGGCTACAACCTGGCCACCCCCATCCAGATGGCCCAGGTGGCCGCGGCCATAGCCAGCGGCGGCCTCATTTACGAACCCCAGATAGTTGAGAAGGTGGAGAGCCCCTCGGGTGAGGTCCTGTTTCAATTCCAGCCGGTGGTCAAGTATCGCCTGGGGGCGAGCCCGGCCACCATCGACGCGGTGCAAAAGGGCCTGGAAGGAGTGGTGGGGGAAGAAAAGGGGACCGGCAAGGAGGCCTTCCTCCCCAACATCCAGATAGCCGGCAAGACCGGCACCGCCCAGGTG
>JBIOJX010000294.1:0-3353 GCA_044451265.1 Desulfobaccales bacterium | reverse complement strand
GCCGGTGGGATTCCCGCACCAGCCGGTGGATGCCCAGCTCCTCCAGCCCCAGGCCCTGTAAAAATGCGCCGCGTTCTTCCGGGGCAAAGTCCTGGAGCTCCACTTCCAGGTCGCCCAGGATGGGAACCAAGGGCACGCCCCGGGCCGCCGCCAGCTTCCCCAGGGCGCGGTAATGGGGGCCGTCGCGGAATTCCTCTTCGTTCAAGTTAGCCACGAACAGGCAAGGTTTCAAGGTCAGCAGCGGCGTGGCCTGAAGTTTCTCCTTTTCCTGGGGGAACAGGCCCAGGTCCCGGGCCCACTGCCCCCGGTTCAGGCCCTCTTCCACCCGGCGCAGGACAGGCAGGGCCGCGGCCGCCGCCTTGTCGCCCACCCTGGCCGCCTTCTCCACCTTGAGGCGCTGGCGCCCGACGATCTCCAGGTCCGAGAGCAGCAGTTCGGTCTCCACCACCTCCACGTCCCGCACCGGGTCCAGGCCCACCAGGGGGTGGGGGCAGACCTGGGCCCCGAAGCAGCGCACCACGTGGACCAGCAGGTCCACTTCCCGGATGGCCGCCAAGAACTGGTTGCCCAGCCCTTCGCCTTGGGAGGCGCCCTCGATCAGGCCGGCCACGTCCACGAACTCGATGCTGGCCGGGGTAAGCTTTTGGGGTTGGAGCAGCCGGCCCAACTCCGTGAGGCGCGGGTCCGGCACCGCCGCCACCCCGGTGTTGGGGGCGATGGTGCTGAAGGGATAGGTGGCCACCTCGGCGTGCCCGGCGGTCAGGGCATTGAAGATGGTGGTCTTGCCCGCATTAGGCAGGCCGATGATGCCGCAGGTCCAGGACATGGTCAGTTTCCAGTAGTCAGTTTTCAGTTAAACCCATGATCATTTTTCTATGGTTTTCTGCGAGCATCAACTATGCGGAGAAGATGTGAGGCAAGCATTACCATTTCCTGAGCTTCACGTGGATCGGTAATGCTTACAGTTCGATGTGAATGTGGGTTTTTATAAGACCCAATCGCACCGGCAAAAAGATGCATAAGTGCCTCTCGTTCCGGCTCGGGTTGATTTGGATCAGATAGAGGGCCTTTTGTTTTATGAAAGGCCTTATGCATCAAGGGAACGCCGATATCAGTTGCATTGAATTTTCCGGCACTTCGTACGGATTCTTCAACAGCCTTAAACGCAGCAAAAACTGCTTCATCAAGATCACCACGAGCCAAAGCGAGCCATACCTTATCGGCAATGGAGGTGTGCAGTAGCGATTTGGGAAACGCCGCCGCTTCCCGAAACCGCTGAAACGCCTGGTCGTCTGCTATGGCTGCACCGCGGCGAGTAAGGACAGTCCAGCCTATTTGAGCATTAGTTTTGTCAGGAGCAGGAATGATCAAGTTATGAATACGAAGCCAGTTCCATGCTTCACCTAGGGCAATCCCAACTTCATGTTGTCTATGATAAGGGTAATAGGCCTGAGTAGGTGGCGCTCCAGAAATATTAAATAAACTATCCTTTATTGCATCTAACATAAATAATTGGTTCTTGGGCAATACCTTTAGAAGGAACCTTGCTATTTCTTCGGGTTGAAGGATGAGCAAAACCTCAATGTCTGGGATGAGGGTCAGCAATGTGTCCATAATTTTTTCTACCGATTTTATAATAAAGGAAACAGAAAACAGAAAACAGAAAGCTACGCCTTCACCGCCTTCTGCCAAATCCCCGGAATCTTCGTCCCGCAGTAGCCGCAATTGCCGCCCTCCAGGTGCATCTCGCCCACCTGGTAGGCCGTGCGCTGGATGAGCAGCTTGCCGCAGCCGTGGCAATAAGTGCTCTCCGCCGGGTTCCCGGGGATATTGCCCAGGTAGACGTACTTCAGGCCCGCCTTGAGCGCCAGCTCCCGGGCCTTTTCCAGGGTGGACTCCGGGGTGGGGAAATGGTTCAGCATCTTGTAGAGGGGATAAAACCGGGAGAAGTGCAGCGGCGTCAGCTCCCCCAACTCATCTCTGATCCAGGCGCACATGTCGCTGATGGTCTGGGGCTTATCGTTGCACTGAGGGATGACCAGGTTGACGATCTCCAGGTACACGCCACGGCGGCGCAAGGTCTTCAGGGTATTGAGCACCGGCTTCAGTTCGCCGCCCACCAGGTCCTGATAAAACTTGGGGTCGAAACCTTTGAGGTCGATGCAGGCCGCGTCCAGCACCTCGGCCAGCTCTTCCAGGGGGCTCTGGTTGATATAGCCGGCGGAGTGGCAGGTGTTCAAGATCCCGGCTTTCTTGGCCAGGCGGCCCACCGCGGTCATGTACTCATAGAAGATGGTGGGTTCGACGTAGGTATAGGCGATGGAGGGGCAGCCGGCCGCTTGGGCCCCGGCCACCACCTTTTCGGGCGGCAGGTCGAAGTTATAGGTCTTTTCCGGTCGGGCCTGGGAAATTTCCCAGTTCTGGCAGAACTTGCAGTGCAGGTTGCAGCCCGCGGTGGCGATGGAAAACGAGCGGCTGCCGGGCAGCAGGTGGAAGAAAGGCTTCTTCTCCACCGGGTCCACGTGGACGGCGCAGGGGTTGCCGTAAACCAGGCTGTAGTAAACGCCTTTGCGGTTCTCCCGGACGCCGCAGTTGCCCCGGTCGCCGTCCTTCACCTCGCAATTCCGGGGGCAGAGCTGGCACTGCACCATGCCTTTGGCCATGACCTTGGTGAAAGCGGCGGGGATGGGGCGGCTGAAACCCAGGCGGATTTCCTGGGAGGAGGCGGCGGTGGGACGCCAGGGGAGGGCCAGGAGGGCCAGGGCCCCGGCGCTGCCCCGGATGAAGGCCCGGCGGGTCAGGCCACAAATTCCCGCTTGCTTGCCGCGACAGCCTTCCATAGCTGGGTCCCCAAGGGCGGAAATCGGCGAGCGAGCCCCAATCGGATCAGGCGACAGGGCAGCTCCGGCTTCTAAAGCCGGGGCTGAGGTGAGAAACTGCTGAGGTTACTTGCCTTCGTTGATGCGGTTGCGCAGGACGCCTGAGGTCTTGAACACCACCACCCGGCGGGCCCTGAGGATCAGATTTTCCTTGGTTTGCGGGTTCCGGCCTCGGCGGGCGTTCTTTTGCCTCACCGAAAATTTTCCAAAGCCGCTGATGAGCAGGTCCTCGCTCTTAGCCAGGGACTCTTTCATAATATCCAAGACCCGTTCCACCACTGAGCGGGACTCCTGCTTGCTCAAACCTACCTGGGTCTGTAAGCGGCTGATCAACTTTTCCTTGGTGAGGGCCATGAGATCTCCCCTGCGGCTATCCGCGGTAACTACTTTGATTTATTATGATAAAAAAAAATTGACTGTCAAGCTTTTTTTCTCGGTTCACAGGGGTGAAACGGCCCGCTTTTTCTCGGGGGC
>JBIOJX010000293.1:0-3365 GCA_044451265.1 Desulfobaccales bacterium | reverse complement strand
TACAAGATTCGCCCCTACGGCTACCGACCATTACAATTCTTTCATCTTAGGATGAAGCAGCTTCATCAGCTCCCAGGTTTTGGCGGTCATGGCCGTTTCTTCCCCGGGGGCGCCGTGGTCGTAGCCCATCAGATGTAATATACCGTGAATGAGGAAAAAGTCGAAGAGTTCCTGCCAGGGCCAGCCGAATTCTCTGGCCTGGCGGCGGGTGGTGGCGATGGAGATGACCACTTCGCCCAGGGAGGGCGGCGGGCTGCCGGCAGAAATTGCCGGTGGACGGAGAACAGCCGCCCCCGGCTGTAAATGAACCGGCGAGGGCGCCTGTTCTCCATCCATAGGGAAGGAGATGACGTTGGTGGGACCCCGGCGGCCGAAGGTCTCCCGATTGAGGCGGGCCATGGCCCGGTCGCCCAGCAGGGTGAGGCTCAGTTCGGCCTCAGACCAGCCCAAGGCGCTTAAGATCTTCCCGGCTCTTTTCCTGACCCTCTCCGGGTTTATGGCCGTTTTTCTTTGGCGGTTGCTTATCCAGATCTTCATTGATCTTTTTCTTTTCGACGGACTGGGGGTATTGGATGCGCTGGTGGAAGATGCCCCCCAGGATCTTGTGGAAGCTCTTGGCGATGTGGTGCAGGTCTTTCAGGGTCAGTTCGCATTCGTCCAACTGGCCGTCGGCGAAGACATTGTTGATGATCTTCTGCACCAGTCCCTGGATGCGGGCCGGGGTGGGCTCGGTCAGGGTCTTGGAGGCGGCCTCCACCTGGTCCGCCAGGAGCACCAGGCCGGCTTCCTTGGTTTGGGGCCGGGGACCGGGATAGCGATAGTCCTCGATGTTCACCTGCTGGGGATTGGCGGCCTGGGCCTTGGCCTTGTGATAAAAATAGCTGATGAAGCTGGTGCCGTGGTGCTGGCGGATGATGTCGACGATAGCCTCGCCCAAATGGTGTTTCCGGGCCAGTTCCACCCCGTCCTTGACGTGGGCGATGAGGATCAGGCTGCTCATGGACGGGGCCAGCTTCTCGTGCTTGTTTTCCCCGGCCATCTGGTTTTCCACGAAATAGACCGGCTTCTTGATCTTGCCGACGTCGTGATAGTAAGCCGCGGCCTTGGCCAGCATAGGGTTGGCGCCGATGGCCTCCGCGGCGGCCTCCACCATCTGGCCGACCACCAGGGAATGGTGGTAGGTGCCCGGGGTCAACAGCATCAACTCCCGGAGGATCGGCTGGTCCAGGTTCAGGAGTTCCAGGAGGCGGATGTTGGAAGAATAGCGGAAGGTCGCCTCCATGATGGGGGTTAAGCCCAAGGCCAGGATGCCGGTGAGCAGGCCTCCGGCGAAGGCGAAGACCTCGCCGTCGAGTAAATCCCTCAGGGCGAAGGGATATTCCAGCATCTTGAAGGCCGCCAGGAGACAGATGTTGGCCAGGCTGATGTCCAGGCCGGCCTTGATCAGGGAATTGCGGCGGCGGCTGTTTTTGACGCCCCAAACGCCGACCAGACCGCCGATGATAAAATAGAGGAATAAGGGGAAGGGCCGCGGCACCATCAGGGCGGTGAAGGTGGCGTTTAGAAAGGCTATCCCCACCCCGGTTTCCAGGCCCAGGAACATGGCGGCGAAGATGGCGGGCAGGCCCAGGGGCAGCAGATAGACCAGGTTGAGGCCCACCGCCGGCAGGCTTCGGGAGAGGTGCTCACCCAGGAACAGCAGAAACTTATTCATCAGGGCGCTGGTGAGCAGCAAGGCCGCCAGAAAAGCCAGGTCCCGGGGGCGCTGGGAGAAATTCCGCAGGGAGAGGCTGGCCAGCTGATAAAACACCGTCAGCAGCACCATCAGGCAGAAAAATATGCCCAGAAAAATCATCACGGCCCGACTGCGGGGATAGAGCTTGCTCTGGGCCTCCAGTTTCACCAGGTGCAGCGCGGTGATGGGCTCACCTTCCCGGATGAGCATCTCACCCTTTTTGACCTTGAAGTAGACCGGCTGCAATTCCTTCAGACTGGCCTGCTGGCGTTCCTGGGTTTCGGCCCAGTTGGGCGAGACGTTGGGAACCAGCAGATACTGGGTCAGGTCGCAGACCACCCAACGATCCGCCGGCGAAACTTCCACCGCGTTCTCCCGACAGTAACCCGCCGCGGATTTGCGCCCCTCGTCCAGTTCCAGGAAGGAGAAGGGCGCCCGTTCCAGCTTTTCCTTCCTGGAGGGCAGGCGCCGCACCAGGATTTCCTTGGGAGGCGGCTGCAGGACGTTGCGGCTGCTGACCACGCCCTGATTGAAAAATTGGGTCAAGACCTGGCCGGTCATGGCCTCCAGGTAAGGGGAGAAATCCCCCTTGGCCAGGAGCTGAAAGGTGGGATTGGGGATGGACACCCCCAGGAGCTGGTCAAATTCCGCCTTGTGCTCCATGAACATCCTGTGAGGGCCTGCCGGGTTGGGCCTGGCCCTGGCCCTGGCGCCGGCGGTCGGCCGCTCTGCAGTGGCGGCGTTTTCCTGGGAAAGGCGGCGCATGTAGTCCATGGCCTTCTGGAGGCGCTGCTGCACCTTGTCGGCCATCTGCTCTTCCAGGTCGAAGACCGGCGGAGTCTGGGCCAGGAGTTCTTGCTGGCGCTGCGCGGTAGTCTGCTGGTCCTCCACCAGGAACTCGCCGGTGGCCTTGACGTTCTCCCGGGCGATATCCCCCACGTGGTAATGCCGGGAGGTGGTGGAGGTCCTGGGCGCCAGCAGGAAGGCCAGACATAGGCTCAAGACCAGGAGCAGCCCCAGTTTGGTGAGCCGTTCATCCCAGGTGTCCGGCGCCAACTTGGACAGGGAGCGGGGCAGGCGGGAGCGCAGACGCTCCAGGCCGAAGATGTGGCGGATTTTGCCGCCCGGTTCTTTATCGTTCATGGGAGCGCTCCGCCTCGGAGGCACGCCGGGCCCGGCGGCTGTCATAGGCCCGAATGATATCCTGCACCAGGGGATGCCGCACCACGTCCCGGTCGGAGAAATGGATGAAGGCGATGCCCTCCACCCCCTGCAACAGCTCTTTAGCCTCCACCAGCCCGGAGGTCGCGGCGGAGGGCAGATCGATCTGGGTCACATCCCCGGTGATCACCGCCTTGGAGCCGAAGCCCAGGCGGGTCAAAAACATCATCATCTGTTCGGAGGTGGTATTCTGGGCTTCGTCCAGGATGACGAAGGAGTCGTTCAGGGTGCGGCCCCGCATAAAGGCCAGGGGGGCCACCTCGATGATGCCCCGCTGGACCAGGCGGGTGGCTTTTTCAAAATCCATCATGTCGTGCATGGCATCGTACAAGGGACGCAGATAGGGGTTGACCTTCTCCGCCAGGTCGCCGGGCAGAAAGCCCAACTTTTCTCCGGCCTCCACCGCCGG
>JBIOJX010000292.1:0-3369 GCA_044451265.1 Desulfobaccales bacterium | reverse complement strand
TTTCAAAGGGGGTTTTAAAGTCCCCCTTTGAAAAAGGGGGATTTAGGGGGATTTTTGGTTTTCACGGTAACGCCTGCGGCTACCAAAGAGGTTAGCGCAGCAGACAGCCCCCATCCACGTAAAGGGTGCTGCCGGTGGTAAAGGTGTTGGTCATCAGGTAGAGCACGGTCTGGGCCACCTCTTCCGGCTGGCCTACCCGCCTGACCGGCGCTACGTCTGCGAAGCCTTTGAATAGGGCCTCCTTCTGGGCCGCGGGCATGCCGCTAAAGATGGGGGTGTCGATGAGCCCCGGGGACACGGCGTTGACCCGGATGGGGGCCAGTTCCACCGCCAGGGCGCGGGCCAGGGCCTCGATGGCGCCGTTAATGGCGGCGACGGTAGCCACCCCCGCCGGCGGCCGCTGGCTCCACATGCCAGCGAACAAGACGATGGAGCCCCCGGGCCTGATCTTCGGCGCTCCGTATTTCGCCGCCAGGTACTGTCCCCAGAACTTGCTCTGAAAATCCGCCTGGGCCGTGGCGATATCCAGGCTTAGGAAGGAGCCGCCGTGGATCGAACTCCCCGGGGTGGTGAGGTGGTCGAACCGGCCCGCCCACTCGAAAAAGGCCCTGATCTCCCCCTCATCGCTCACATCCAGGGTGAGGCCCTCCACGGCGCCGCCGATCTCTTTTTTGGCCCTTTCCAGCTTATCAGAATGCCGGGCCCCGATGACCACCTGGGCCCCCCGGGCCGCCGCGGCCTTGGCCGTGGCCAGGCCAATGCCGGAGGTGCCGCCGATAATAACGAGGCGCTTGTCTTTCAGAGTCATGGGCGAATCTCCTTCTTATCTGGAGGCGGGCGGCCGGTTAACTTAAGGCCGCGTGCGGCAGTTCACCTTGACGTCGAACCCGGCCACGTTGCTGACCAGGCGCTTGACCCGGGCCATCAACTCTTGGTCGTCACACAGGGCCCCCTTGAGATCTATGAAGAGTTCGCCATCTTTGGCCTCCACCTTAACGCTGGGGATCTCCTGGACCAGGGTGGCTTCCACCCGGGCCGCCAGTGACATCTCGTCCAAAAGTTTTTGGGCTGCGGAGGTGGTTTGAAAGCAATGCCCTTTCAGGGCGCATTTAATGATCTCCACTGCCTCGTCCACCGTGATGCACTTGATGTGGATCACCAGGTCGTAAAGGCTGGAGTCCCAGGTGTCTATCCCAAAAACCTTCAGGCTCCACTTGCGGCGTTCCTCGTCGTCCTTCACCAGAATTCGCCTGGCCTCGTCGGCGGAAATGTTCTCCCGCTTCATCTCTTCGGCCACCCGGTCCTCCAGGTCGGCCAGGATCCGCACCTTGAGGACGTGGGGGATCCCTTGCAGCATGAAATGCCCGGCCAGGCCGTGGTAGACCACGTTGTCCTTCTGGACGTGCCGCAACAGCGCCGCCCGAATAAAGGCCACATATTGCTCTTTGCCGTAAGTGAAGCGCTCCAGGATGGATGGGGCGTCGTGAATGGCCCGGATCAGCTTGATTTCCGGGATATTGTAGCGCTCCGAGGCCTCCAGGAGGATATCCCGGGACAGACATTCATAACCCAGGGACTTAGCCAATCTCTCAGCCACCTCCTTGCCGCGGCTGTAAGATCCCCTGGAAATGGTGATGATGGACATGTATCTTTCTCCTCCGTGCGTTGGCGATATTAAGTAAGATGCGCACCATGAATTTTTGAGGATAACCCTTTTCGGTGCGCTTCGCCAATTCCGGCGCGGTTTATTGCTTAGCTTGCTTGGAGAATTCCTTGGCGACCACCTTGCCGTTGACCAACTGAATGGTGATGGTGGTGTCACCCTGGACCCACTTGGCGGTAGTCCCCGAAAACACCGGAATCTCGAGACCGCTGGCTTCAGTGGGCGGCCCCAGGAGCCCCTGCACCTCCTCCTGAGTCATGCCCAGCCTGACCTTATCGAAGTTGTCCTTGTTCACCTTAGAGGGGGCGCAACCGGTCAGGCCAGGGCTTAGCAGTCCCGCCAGCATTGCCAGGCAGAGCAGCCACACTCCCGCGAGCTTCAGGCGTTTAGCCATGTCTTACCACCAACCATAGGGGACGCCGCCGTACCAGTAACCGCCGGACGGATTCCAGTAGCGCAGGTCCTCCCGGGACTGTTCCCGGCGCACCGCGTCCAGGTAGGTCATCTGCATGTAGTTGATCACCTGGTCGGAGACCCCGGCCTGGCGCAGGTTGGCCAACTGGCTGGCGCTGAGGCGGTAAATCGTCCCGGACTCGGCGATCTTCTTGATGATCTGCTCGTCCGGCACCTTGTCCTTGGACATCTGCAAGATTTCATCCACTGTCACCGTTTTGAATTGTATGGTCCCCGTGGTGGCGCAACCCGCCGGGAACAGCAGGACGGCGGTCAGGGTCAGCGCCAGAGCAAGGGCAATCTTTCTTCCAGTCCGCGGCTTCATAGTCTCATCCTCACTTTCGCATTATTGGTAGTTATGGCGCTTAGTCTAAAAACTAAAAACTGTATTGCAAGCCATCCTCGGCCCTGATAATCTCCCCGGCGAACTCCTGCTCCGCCAGGGCCACCACGTCAACCGCATCGCAGGGCGGGTAGAAGTGGGTCAGGAGCAGCCGCCGCGCCCCGGCCCGGGCCGCCAGGCGGCCGGCCTCCCCGGGGGTCAAATGCCCCGGGACCTTAAACGGGTTGGCGGCCTCCAACACCAGCAGATCGGCCCCCCGGGCCAGGGCCACCAGGGAGTCGCTAACGTCGGTATCCCCGGAATAGACCAGGGAGCGGGAGCCGGCCTCGATCCGGAAGGCCAGGCTGCCCTCGGTATGATCGGTGGGGGCGCTCTTGATGGTTAAACCCTCCCATCCCACGGCATCGGGACCCGCGGGGGAGAGCTCCCGGAGGTGCATCAGGCCTTCGGGCGGCTCCACCCAGTGGCCAAAGGCGGACCTGAGCCGACCCAAAAATTCGGCAAAACCCTGGGCCGCCAGCAGCCAGAAGGGCTCCTGCCGGGTATAGCCCAAGGCGTAGCGCGTGGCGAACAAAAAAGGGACCAGATCGCCCACGTGGTCGGGGTGGCGGTGGCTCAGGGCCAGGATGTCGATCTGGTTGAAGTTAAGGCCCCACTGCAGCATGGCGCGCAGGCTGCCGGCCCCCAGGTCCAGCACGATCAGCCGGCCGGCGGCCTTGACCGCCAGAGAAGGGGAGCCCCGCCGCAGGGAGGGCACCCCGGTGCCGGAACCGATTATGGTTAGTTCCACCTGCGGTTATCTTCCAAATATTTTTGTAAATTCATCCATTTGGGCTGCATCATCCCGGGTGAAATGGGGTAAGGGGGCAAAGGCAGGAACTCTTGGCCTTTTCCCCCTTTTCCCCTTTAT
>JBIOJX010000291.1:0-3370 GCA_044451265.1 Desulfobaccales bacterium | reverse complement strand
CTCCTAGTTATTCTTATCGGATTTGGACGCGGGGGGCTTGAATTATTGGAGGTTGCCGCGAGCCGCCTCCGACTCCCGCATTGCCGGTGAGCGCGATCGGAGGTGGTTCAAGTCTCTCCGGCCAGCCAGAGATAAAGGAATTGGGGGCCGGCGCTCTCCAGTTCCGGGAGCATGGAGTAGATATTGGGCCGATAAGTGCCGGGGCGGTGATAGCGCACTATCCGGGCGCCGGAGATGCCGGCCAGGGCCTGGGCCTCCTTCAGGGCGTCGTCCAGGTAGCCGATCTGGTCGATCAATTTCAGGTCCCGGGCCTGGGGGGCGGTGAAGATGCGGCCGTCGGCCACCTGCCGGACCTCCTTGAGGCTCATTTTACGGCCCTGGGCCACCACGTTGATGAAGTCTCGGTAAAATTCCTCGATGATCTGCTGCATCATCTCTTTTTCATTGGGGGTGGCGGCCCGGAAGGGCGACCAGAAATCCTTCCAGGCCCCGGTCTTCACCAGGTCCGTGTCCAGCCCCACCTTGTCCATCAGGCCCCGGAAGTTGAATTTCATGGCGATGACCCCGATGGAGCCGGTGATGCAGGTGGGATAGGCCATGATAGTGTCGCCGGCCTGGGCCACGTAGTAGCCCCCGGAGGCGGCCAGGCCCTCGAGGCAGACCACGATGGGCAAGTGGCGCTCGGCCTTAAAGCTTTGCAATTCGTGGAGGATGACATCGGAGGCGCTCACGGTGCCCCCGGGGGAGTTGATCTTCAGGACCACTGCCTTGATGTGGTCGTCCTTGGCGGCCTTCTCCAGTTCCTCTTTCACCCGGCTGGGGGTGGTGACCCCCCTGGAGAGGCCCAGGATGCGGTGGGGGCCTTCCAGGACCATGCCAGAGATGTCCAGCAGCAGGACCTTGTCCCGGCCGTAGCCGGAGATGGTCTTCTCCTTCAAGGGTTCGGGCTCTTCGAAGAGGCTGACCTTGACGGTGACACAACCGGCCAGCAGCAGGAGAACTAAACTAATTATGGCCAGGATAGTTTTGGGACGCATAAGCCGCCTTTCCGCCAGGGCGGTTCGAGAACCGCCCTTACAGCCGCAGTTTTATCTCCTTATAGATGATGTGGCCCGCGGGTGCAATCCCTCATTTGTCTGGGGTGGTGGGGCGGCCGTCCCTCGCCGCCCAGGCGGGGACGCCCGCTCCACCGGAATATCAAAACTTTGTACCCTTGTTTAATTAATTTTTTTGCCGATAAATCATCCGAAAGCCCTAATGACCGCGAGAATAGTAGCTGACAAGATTGTCGACCGAAAGAAAAAACACTTGACACTTTTAAAATAGATGATAAACAATAATCGTTTCAGAACTATCACCTTATCAACCTCAATAATCTTCTTTAATTGAAACGGACGCAAGTCGCGTTAAGGGGGACGAGGTTATTGCGATAGGTGCTATCTGACACGGGAGGAGGCGATAATTGGATGCCCGGCGTCAGGGTCAAACCCAACGAACCTTTCGAGGTCGCCTTAAAGCGCTTTAAGAAGCAATGCGAAAAGGCCGGGATTCTCTCTGAGATTCGTAAGCGGGAACATTACGAAAAACCCAGCATAAAGCGGAAGAAAAAAATTTTGGCGGCCAAAAAGCGGGCCTTGAAGAAGCTGCGCAAGATCGAGGGATCATAATGCCCCTTGCTCAGCAGCTTGATCAGGCCCTCAAAACGGCCCTCAAAAGTCAACAGCCGGTGGCGGCGTCCACGTTGCGAATGCTGAAAAGCGCCATTCACTATCGGGAGGTGGAGTTGAAACGCAGCCTGTCCGAAGACGAATTGCTCGCCGTGGTCGCCACCCAGGCCAAACAACGTCGGGAAGCCGTAACGGAGTACAGCAAAGCCGGGCGGCCCGACCTAGCCAAAAAAGAAGAGGAGGAGCTTAGCATCCTCCTCTCTTTTTTGCCGCAACAACTGACTAGTGCAGAATGTGAAGCTGAAGTATCCGGGATCATTGAAGAACTGGGGGCAGCCGGGCCCAAGGATTTGGGCAAGGTGATGAAGGCCGCCATGGCTCGTTTGGCTGGACGGGCTGATGGCAAGGTGATCCAGGAGATGGCGCGGCGGCGCTTGAGTTAGTAATCCTTCCAACCTTTCACTTTAGACCTGGAGTGCTATGGCAGAGCAATCCTTGAGCGCCCTGGAGTTTCCGGGGCTCATCCGGGTCGTGCAGCAGTACGCCGTCGCGCCCCTGGGTCGGGATTATCTCAGCACCCTCGCGCCCTTAAACGATCTAAGCCTGGTTCAGGCAAAATTTCAGCAAATCAAGGAATGGCAGGAACTGGAGAACCGGGAGGGCGCCTCGCCCCTGGATGATTTCTCCGACCTGGCGCCGTGGCTCAAAAAGGTGACGGTGCGGGGCAGCCTCCTGCCGGCCGAGGCCTTCAACGAGATCTTGCAGGTGCTGCGCCTGGCCGGCCACCTGAAAACTTATCTCAAGTCGAACGTGACCCTGACGCCGCAGTTATTGGCTCTGAGCAGCGGCCTCAAGGACCTCTCCCGCCTCAAGGAAGCCATCCAGCAGTGCATCAGCCCGCATCACTTCATCCTGGACCAGGCCAGCCCCGGGCTGGCCGGGGTGCGCCGGGAACTGACCGAGACCCGGGAGCGGGTCAACCGCCAGATCAAGCAATCTTATTTCGGGCCGGAATACCGGGAGGCCCTGCAAAACGCCATCGTCTCCCAGCGCCACGGGCGCTACGTCATCCCCATCAAGGCCGACCACCGGGGGGTGATCCCCGGCATCATCCACGACCAGTCCCAGACCAAGGCCACCCTCTACCTGGAGCCCCTGGCCATCGTGGAGCAGAACAACGCCCTCAACCTGCTGCACAATCGGGAAAAGCGGGAAGAGGAACTGGTGCTGCGGCGCCTCACGGATCTGGTGCGCGATGCGCTGGAGGATATTCGCCAGACCCTGGCCACCCTGGCCGAGGCCGACGCCCTGCAGGCCAAGGTGAGCTTTGCCCGGGATTTCCAGGCCCGGGAGCCTATCTGGCGGAGCCGCGGCGGCCTGGATTTCAAGCAGGCCCGCCATCCCCTGCTGATTCAGCGCCACCGGGAGGACCCCGGGGCGCCGGAAGTGGTGCCCATCGACCTGACGCTCACCCCGGAAAACCGCTGGCTGATTATCTCCGGGGCCAACGCCGGCGGCAAGACCGTGGCCCTGAAGACCCTGGGCCTCCTTGCCCTCATGGTGCAGAGCGGCATCCCCATCCCGGTGGCCGAAGGCAGCGAGTTCTGCCCCTTTGACCACGTCTTCGCCGACATCGGCGACCCCCAGGATTTACACCAAAGCCTGAGCACCTTTTCGGCCCACTTACAAAGGGCTTTGGGAGT
>JBIOJX010000290.1:0-3381 GCA_044451265.1 Desulfobaccales bacterium | reverse complement strand
TGGACAGGGGCGCAAAGGTCCCCTGGGCGATGCTGCGGTCCAACTCGCTGCCCGGGTAGGGCATCAGCGTCAGGCAGCCCAGATAGTGCGGGGAGATGGCGGTGATCATCCTGCCGGTATCCTCGGCATGTTCCCGGGTCAGTTCCCGGCCGCCCAGGCCGATGATCACGGTGCAGGAGAGCCGGAAGCCCGCCTCAATGGCCCGGCGGCAGGCCCGGATGGACTTCTCGGCGGTGCTGTGCTTTTTTATCCGCCGCAAGACCTCGTCATTGCCGGATTCGAGGCCCACGTAGAGCAGGGTGACGCCGGAGTCATAAATCGCCTGGAGTTCAGCCGGGGTCTTATTCAGCAGGTCTTGGGGGTGGGCGTATGCTGAGATCTGTTTCAGACCGGGAAACAGCCCATAGGCCGACTCGCTGATCTTGATCAGGTCGGCGGCGGGCAGCACCATGGCGTCTTGGGCCAGCAGGAAGATCTTGGGCACCTCGGGGCCGTAAAGCTCCCGGGCCTCGACCAGGTCTTGCTGGACCTCGTCCAGCGGGCGGAGGGCGAATCTGCCGGTGACCGAGGAGATGCAATAGGTGCAATGCGCAAAGGCACAGCCCACGGTGGCCTGGATCAACAGGCTGCCGGCCTCGCTGGGCGGCCGGTACAGCGGTTCCTCATAATACAACGTCATGCCTGAACCTCCGGGAATTTCGCCTGAGAAGATATATTTGGATAATTCGATTTTTTACGAATCAACATCTGCTTAAATTATAGGATATTGGGGGAGAAAAGCAAAAAGGAGGAGATAATCTTGGCGGGGCATGGCTTGGTAGCGTCCGGTGAAACCGAACCGAGAAGTTCATCGAAGGCGTAATCTGGCGTCCTTTAACACTTCAGCTGCCGGTCGCAGTGATACCTGGCCCGTGTCGATTTCGTCATCTCGCCGCCGGGCCTCAGCTGCCCATAACAGCTCGATTTCGGCATCGGACAAGTTCTCAAGACTTGCCAAGAGGGCATGAGCCAGTTTAGCTCGCGCCTCTGGGGCCAGTTTCATGGCCTCATCTTGCAATTCTTCCAGACTCATGATTCCCTCTGCCGAGCAACCTGTTCTTCCAGGTATCCGATTAGGATTTTGAGGGCCCGTCTCCTTTCAATCTTTTTCGGGGCGATCAGTAGCAAGCTAATCTTCTTCATCCGGTTGAACCGAGTGCGTTTGAAGAGCCATTTCTTTTATAAATTCAACGGTCTTTTTAGTGTCTCCCTTCGCTCGTAATAGCTCTTCATGAAGAAGGGAATCGCCGGATTTCTCAATTTCTGCTTCATTTTGCAGAATGAATTCTCTAAGTTCCTCTTCCCATCCTAACTCCTGAAGTGCACGAACCTGCCACCATAAGTCATTTTCTGCCTTGGCTTGCCTGAAAGCTTCAATAAAAAGGTCGTCTATTAAGCCCTCTTCAATTAATTCCTTAAGATAAAAGGCCGCCGAAAATACATTACCCTTGAGTAGGGCTTCCCTTACACCCTCTACATAATCCTTGGCGGCCTCAATTTGCTTGCCCAGTGTCAAAAATAATCGAGCTCGTTGACTCCAGTTCTGGTGCTTTGTATATCCTTCCAATTCTTTATTTATAACTTCAATTGGAATAAGTTCAGGCTTTCCCTGAAGTCCTCTAAGAAAGCAGATAGTATTATCTGTTGCACCTTGTCTGATAGCAATTTCAATATATTTATCTCGTAATTCAGTATTGCCGATTGTATCATAATGCATTGCAAGCAAGTCGTACTCCTGATTTTCCCGATAAATTTCGGCTAAGCTAGTTGCCATATCGAGCCAGTGCTCATCTGCACCACGAGCAGATGTTTCAATTGCTTGAAACTTCGCTCTTTGGGTAGCAATGATTCTATGCCAATCGTCTCTGTATAAAATTACTTGGTCTGCATTTAGCTTACGCCCGAAGCCTCCTCGAATCTGAGTCTCGTGGTGGCAATCAAGGCAGAGTACCGCAAAGTTTTTTAACTCATTGTGTTCGGGGTTATCATCGAGATGATGAATCTGGACAGGCTTGGCCTGGACGCGGCAGACGCAGCAAGTTCTGTCTGACATGAAAAGAATCTTTGCTGCCATTTCTGGGGGGATCGGATCGCGCTGTTTTTTGGCACTCATAAATAGTTCTCCTACATAGGTGCCCGACTTTTTCTATTTTAAACCCACTATCAGCTCTGCTTTTCCGCCCGCAGCCGCCGGGCCACCTGTGCTTCCAGGTCTTGCGTGAGGGTTTGGAGGTTACGGCTGGCCGGGACGGGACCGGAGTCGCCCCAGCCTTTGCGCAGGGCCTCCTGCTGCTTGGCGCGGAATTGCTCGACGCTGGAGGCCAGGTCTTTCCAGAGCAGCAACTTCTGGAGAATGTGGCGCTCCGGCGAGGAAAAGTCCTTTTCCAGGTCGAAGGTTTCGCCTTTTTGGGTGGTGTAGAGCATCTTTTAGCCGTTCCGAAAAGTCAGGCCTCGCGCCCAGGCGCAAAGCAAGAAGAAAAATATAGACTAGAAGGCGGCCGGTGGCCGCCGACCGCGCGGCTGGATTTGCCAGGCAAACGGCAGGCCCGGAGGCCCGCCCCACCAACCAAGCCGCCGAGGGCGGCGGCTCCACATTTTGCAGTCAATGCCTTTCTTGCTGTTCCCGCTGCCGGCGACTGGTGACGGATTCGCCGCCGATGCCCCAGTTGTCGGTGTCCACTTCCTCGATGAGCACCACGGTGGTCTGGGGGTTCTTTCCCAGGATATCGACAAGCAGACTGGTTACGCCCTGAATCAGCCGCTGCTTCTGCTCGGCCGTGGCCCCTTCTTTGGTGATCTTGATATTCACGAATGGCATAAATTCCTCCTTAGTTAACTTTCAGTCAGAAGGTCCCTGGACTTTTTTGGGTCCGGCTCGCTCGCGGTCCTCCGGTGCTTCCAGATGAAAGAGGTGCAAAAAGCGGTGGAAGACCGGGGCGATGAGGATGCCCATGGAAATCACCACGATCAGCCCGCAGTAGAGGGCATAGCAACCGGCGAAGAGCTTGCCGGCCCGGGTGTGCAGTTCGCCCACCGGCCCCATGCCGCCCAGAATCATGGCGGCATTGACAAAGGCATCCAGCCAGGACATGCCCTCAAGCTGCCGGTAGCCGCAGATGCCGATGAGCAAGGAGACCGCGGCCAGACCGAAGGAGACCGCCCCATATTTCAAGATGCGCCTGATGAACAAGGGGAGTGGCAGTAAGCGTTCCCGGCGATGTTCGAACATGCTCTCCTCCGGATTGCGGTGCGCTATTGCCGGGGTACAGTTGCGATTAACTCGCCCTTTCCGGCCTCCATGGTCATCGGTAATACCGGATCAGGTAACTATCCGTAATAAAG
>JBIOJX010000289.1:0-3391 GCA_044451265.1 Desulfobaccales bacterium | reverse complement strand
GGAATTGAGCACCGTGCCGGCATTGACCAGTAGATTACTGAAGCTCATTAATCCGCCCAGCGTCAGTTGATTGCCGCCCGCCACGGTCAACTGGTAGCAGGAAAGATGCTCCGGCGTGAAACTCAGGGCGGTCTCCAGGGTTTGGAGCCAGGTGTCTGGCGACTGTCCCGGCAACCCGTACATCAAATCCAGCCCCAGGTTCCGGAACCCCGCGGTCCGGATCAACTCTATGGCCTGCCTGGTCTGCCGGGCCGTGTGCCGCCGTTGCAGGAAGACCAGTTCGTTTTCATCAAACGATTGCGCCCCCAAACTCAGGCGATTGATGCCCAGGTCCCGGAAGAGGCGCAATTTTTCTGTCGTAATATCGTCGGGATTGGCTTCGAGGGTAAATTCGGTATCCGGCGCAAAGGCGAAATGCCGCCGCAGGTTTTTAACCAGGGCAGTCAATTGTTCAGCATCCAGCAGGGAAGGGGTGCCGCCGCCCAGATAGAGGCTGTCGAAGGCAGCAAAGGAGCCTTGGTAAAGCTGCGCCTCCTTCTCCAGGGCCTCCAGATAGGCGGGAATTAAATCGGGAGAAGTGATGGAACAGAAATCACAGTAAGGGCATTTGGTTTTGCAAAAGGGAATGTGAATGTAGAGGCCGGAACTTGTTAGGTGGTCCATAATCAAGAGTATTTAGGTTTGCCGGGCCTTTCTCACCCTATGCACGTACCATTGGGTAAAGATGATTCCCAAGAACATGCTCCCGGTAGCGAGCAGGGGATAAAGCCAACCGGTCATCTGGTCCAGATATGGCCTGAATAGGCTTGCTCCCAGGGCTATGAGAAAGATGATTCCCCAGACAATGGATATGAAGTAACCGGTGTGGATGAATTCCGGGGTATGCCAGTAGGCTTCCGACACACTTTCCCTGGCGTACTGCAAGGCAAAAGGCTGACCCGCGATGATGGAGCCCCAGGCTATGGCCACCAGGGTCGCCGGGACCAGCAGGTCCATGTGCTCGACAATCCACAGGTTTTTCAGAAAAGCCACCAGGATGAAACTGACTAAGAAAAACAGCAGGCTGCCCCAGGTCAAGAAAAATCCCTTCCGCAGTTGCTTGACTCCCAGGGCCAACGTAGCTGCCAAAGCAACCGCCAAGGCCGTCTCCAGCCTGGTTAGAGGAGGCCCGGCCATGATGCCGAACAAGATCCAGGGCAAAAAACCAACGAGGATTTTCAACAAATCTTTCATATCTTCTCCGCAGCAGCAACCGACGGCCCCGGTCCCGGTTGCATTATTCTCCCTCCGTCTTTAGGACCGCTACGAAGGCGCTTTGGGGGATTTCCACGGCGCCCACCATCTTCATGCGTTTCTTGCCGGCCCGCTGTTTCTCCAGGAGCTTGCGTTTCCGGCTGACATCGCCGCCGTAGCACTTGGCGGTGACGTCTTTCCGGAAGGCCGAAATGGTGGAGCGCGAGATAATCTGGCCGCCGATGGCCCCCTGGATGGCGATCTTGAACTGCTGCTTGGGGATCTCATCCCTGAGGCGGTCGCAGACCCGCACGCCCCACTCCCGGGCCTTGTCCCGGTGCACAATCATGCTCAGGGCGTCCACCTTCTCCGAGTTCACCAAAATGTCCAGCTTCACCAGGTCGCTGGGCCGGTAGTCCAGCAGTTCGTAATCGAAGGAGCCGTAGCCCTGGGTAATGGTCTTGAGGCGGTCGTAAAAATCGATGATCACCTCGGCCAGCGGCATCTCGAAGCTGATCTCCACCCGGCCGGGCGAGGGGTAGCTGAAGCTCGAGTTGACTCCCCGGCGCTCCAGGCAAAGCTTCATCACCGCGCCCACGAAGCGCTCCGGGATGAGGATGTGGGCCCGGATGAAAGGCTCTCTCGACCCCTTGATGCTGCTGGGATCGGGGTAGTGCATGGGGTTGTCCACCGTGAGCTCGCGGCCGTCGGCCAGGATGAACTCGTAGCGCACCCCGGGCACGGTCATGATGATGGAGAGGTCGAACTCCCGCTCCAGGCGCTCCTGGACGATCTCCAGGTGCAGCAAGCCCAGGAAGCCGCAACGGAAACCCAGGCCCAGGGCGGCGGAGGCGTCTTTCTGGTAGACCAGGGCGGCGTCATTCAGCTTGTATTTCTCCAGGGCCTCGGCCAGGTCCTGGTAATCGTCCGCCGAAATGGGATAGATGGAGGCGAAGACCACCGGCTTCACTTCCTTGAAGCCGGGGAGCGGCTGGGCCGCGGGGTTGGCGTCCAGGGTGATGGTGTCGCCGATCCGGGTATCGCTCACCGTCTTAATGTTGGCGATGATATAGCCCACCATGCCGGCGGTCAGTTCTTTGCGCGGCTCCCGGCTGAGCCGGAAGACGCCCACTTCCTCCACCTTGTGGACGGTATTGTTGTACATGGTGCGGATCAGGTCGCCGGGCCTCACCTGGCCGGTAAAGACCCGGCAGGAGACGACGGTGCCCCGGTAGGAGTCGTAGTTGGCGTCGAAGATCAGGGCGGAGAGAGGCGCCTCGAGGTTCCCCTTGGCCGGCGGGACTTGGGCCACGATGGCCTCCAGCACCGCGTCGATGCCGATACCTTCCTTAGCAGAACAGAGGATAGCCATCTCCGGGTCGAGACCCAGTTCCCGGTCGATCTGCTCCTTGACCCCTTCGACGTCGGCCGCGGGCAGGTCGATCTTGTTGATTACCGGGATGATGGTGAGGTCGTGCTCCATGGCCAGATAGAGGTTGGCCACGGTCTGGGCCTCGACCCCCTGGGAGGCGTCCACCAGCAGCAGCACCCCCTCGCAGGAGGCCAGGGCCCGGGAGACCTCGTAGGAGAAATCGACGTGGCCCGGGGTGTCGATCAGGTTGAGCTCATATTCCCGGCCGTCGTCGGCGGTGTAGGGCAGGCTGATGGTGTTGCTCTTGATGGTGATGCCCCGCTCCCGTTCCAGGTCCATGGTGTCGAGGATCTGGTCGCGGAACTGGCGGTCCTCCACCATGCCGGTCCACTGGATGAGCCGGTCCGCCAGGGTGGACTTGCCGTGGTCGATATGGGCGATGATGCTGAAGTTACGGATGTTTGGCATATATTTTAAGTCAAAATTCCCGATAGATAGCCGAGTAATAAACTATTGTACATTTTCTTAGGATGGCCGTCTACTGCCGGCCGTTTTTTGTCCTCCTGAGCGCCGCGCCGGATCACAAGATTTGGAGCCCAGGCTTTCTAGCCTGGGCAGGATTTCGGCACAGCCTCGAAAGGCTGTACCTACCAAAAAATAATATTCTGCGGTCGCGGCGTTCCCTCAGAATGGCCATATGGGGAACTCTTTCCATAACTCAAATATATGGCAAAAAAATTATATAAACAATATAATGTATAAAAAGCTTTAGAGACGTTGAATTGT
>JBIOJX010000288.1:0-3393 GCA_044451265.1 Desulfobaccales bacterium | reverse complement strand
GCACTCCGGGGCGCGAAGACACCCCGGTGCGCCTGCAAGACATGGTGGGCCATTATAAACGCTCCAAGTTCCTGGCCGAGGCAGTGGCCCTGGAGTTCGCCGCCGCGGGCCTGCCCCTGACGGTGGTCAACCCCAGCACCCCGATGGGCCCCTGGGACTGGCGCCCCACCCCCACCGGCCAGATGATCGTCGATTTTTTGAAAGGCCGCATGCCCGCCTACCTGGAAACCGGCCTCAACGTGATCCACGTCGACGATGTGGCTCGGGGCCACCTCCTGGCGGAGGCCCGGGGCCAGGCGGGCGAAAAATATATCCTGGGAAATGAAAACCTGAGCCTGTCCCAAATCTTGCAGTTGCTGGCGGAGATCAGCGAGCGCCCGGCCCCCAAAATTAAACTGCCCTACTGGCCGGTGCTGGCCCTGGCCTACGTCGATGAATTCTTCACCGGCCGTATTCGGGGCCAGCGGCCCCGCATGCCCGTCACCGCCATCCGCATGGCCCGAAAATATATGTACTTCGACAACACAAAAGCGGTAAAATACTTAGGATTGACCCTGACCCCGGTGCGCCAGGCCCTGGCGGACGCGGTGGAGTGGTTCCGGGAGCACGGCTACGTCGGATAACGACTTGCCTTTTTTCGGGTCTAACTTATTGGATTTGCCTATCTGACCCCCAAAAATATTTTTAGAATGAAAAATGTTCAAGCAAAGATTTCTTGGTCAACCGAAAACTGACAACGTCTGTTAAAGAGGTTAAATTTGCGCTTTCCATTGAGTCTTAGCCTCGATCTGGGGCGCTACCTGCTGAAGAAACGGCTGGCAAGGGAGGAGAAATTCCCCCTGGTCCTGATGCTGGAGCCCACCCACCAGTGCAACCTGTCCTGTCAGGGTTGCGGCCGCATCCAGGAATACCAGGACACCCTGGGCCAATCCCTGACCCTGGAGGATTGCCTGGCCTCCGTGGATGAGTGCGGCGCCCCTGTGGTCACCGTCACCGGCGGCGAACCCCTCATCTACCCGCCGGTCTTTGAGCTCCTCGAGGAACTGGTGCACCGCCAGAAACACGTCTATCTGTGCAGCAACGCCGTCCTGCTGGAGCGCTCGCTCCCCAGGATTCCTGTTTCCGATCGCATCACCCTGAGCGTCCATCTGGACGGCCTGGCCGAGAACCACGATCGCCTCCTGGGCCGGCCGGGACTGTTCAATACCGCCATCAAGGCCATCAAGGCGGCCATTGCCCAGGGCCACCGGGTCTGCACCAACACCACCATCTACAAAGAAACCGACCCCCAGGAGATCGAGATTCTCTTTGCCTATCTGGGACATATCGGCGTGCACGGCCTGCTGGTCTCCCCGGCTTACAGCTTCGAAGCGGTCAGCAAAGATCTCTACCTGAGTCGCGAGGAGATCAGGGAGAAATTCAACCAGCTCACCGGCAACGGCCTGGGCTTCAAGTTCTTCAGCACCCCGCTGTACCTCAGCTTCCTGCGAGGCGAACGGGACTACGACTGCACCCCCTGGGCCAACCCCACCCGCAATCCCCATGGCTGGCGCTCGCCGTGCTACCAGATCGTGGACACCCATTACGCCACCTTCAGAGAGATGATGGCGCACACCAATTGGGACAGCTACGGGGTGGGTAAGGACCCCCGTTGCGCCCAGTGCATGATGCACTCCGGCTTCGAGCCCACTGCGGTCCGGGAGATGAGCGGTTTCGCGGACCTCTGGACCATGTTCCGCTGGAATCTGACTTGATGGAAGCTGTCGGCCGTCAGCTTGCCGCGGTCAGCCCAGACTGAGTTGGCCTGGCCGTGGACCTGAACCGCTCCGGCTCGGCTCCCTGGGCCAACGGCTATACCCTGCTGCTGGCCTGTCTGGCGGTCTATCTGCCGTTTTTCTGGCAGGTTCCCCTGATCCGGGCCGAGGCCATGTATGCCCTGATCCCCAAGGAGATGCTGGCCTCGGGCTCCTGGCTCACCCCTACTCTCAACGGCGCCCACTACCTGGACAAGCCCCACCTGATCTACTGGCTCACCCTGCTGGCCTATAAAATTTTCGGCGTCTCCGACCGGGTGGCCCGCCTGCCCCTCCTGGCCACCACCTTGGGCGAGGTCTGGTTCACCTACCTCATCGGGCGGCGCCTCCTGGGGCGTGGCCCGGCCTGGCTGGGGAGCTTCGTCCTGTTCACCAGCATCGGTTTTTTCGCCCTGCACCTGCAGATTCTGACCGACCATCTCGTCACCCTGAGTCTGGTGGCGGCCCTCTACTTTCTGCTGCGCTGGCAGGAAGAGCCCGCCTTCAAGTGGGCTGGCCCCTTCTTCCTGGCCCTGGGACTGGGGTTCCTGAGTAAAGGCTTTATCGGCCTGGTCTTCCCGCTGCTCATCGGCGGCCTCTATGCCTGGCAACTACGCCAGACCAGGTTGCTCTCCCTGTTCTGGTCCCCTGGCGGTCTGGCCCTGCTCGCCCTGCTCCTGGCGCCTTGGTTGGTGGGCTCGGAACTGGCCAACCCAGGCTTCCTCAAGTTCCAGTTGGTTAATGAACAGATTATGCGCTTTCTGGGACAGCGCCAGCCGCCGGACATCAACTCCTTTTCCCTCCCCGGCTTCTGGCTCTTCCTGGGTATCTGGCTGATGCCTTACACTCCCCTGCTCCCCGGCGCCCTCTGGCGGTATTGGCGGGAGACGGGAGACGCCGAGCGCCGCGCCGGCCGCCTCCTCATCATCTGGGCCGTGGTCATCCTAGTATTTTTCTCTCTGTCCTCCAGCCGCATCGAATACTACTCTTTGCCGGCCCTGCCGCCCCTGGCCCTGATCATCGGCTGGCGCTTGCAGAGGTATCTGGAGGCCCCGGCGGATCGCGCCCTGTCCTGGTCCCTGGCGATCATCGCCCTGATAGGGCTGGCCACCCTGTTTCTCCTGCCTTACCTGGAGCAGATCTGCGCCGGCAACCGCCGGGAATTCTACGGCATGTTCTGTCTCATCGCTCCCATCGCCCGGCCGGTGACCTTTATGATCCCGTCCCTGGCCCTGGCCGGCTTCCTGGCCGGCCTGGCCCGGCAACACCGGGTAGCCGTGGGCTGCTACGCTTTCCTGGGCCTCGCCCTGGTCTTTTTCACCTTCCGCACTTATCTGGCCCTCTCGCCCCTGATGAGCGACAAGGCGCCGGCGGAATTGCTTGGAAAAATCGCCACTTCCCGGGACCGGGTGGTAATGGAGCAGATCGAGGAGTTCGAATACGGCGCCTCCCTGGAATTTTACTCCGGCCATCGCCTCCTCATGGTCAAGCGCCACGGCCTGCCCCAGTTTCCCTACCCGGTGCCGCCCGAGCAGGACTACCTCATCACCCCGGAGCAACTGCGGGCCTGGTGGCAGGGGCCGGAGAGGGTCTTCTTGCT
>JBIOJX010000287.1:0-3406 GCA_044451265.1 Desulfobaccales bacterium | reverse complement strand
TCCTTAGACGTAGGGGCGACCCGCTGGGTCGCCCCGGCTGAGCGAACCTGGCAACTAGAGGTTATACAATTCGCCGAATTTTTTCGTCAGATATTTGATCAGATAGGCGGGATTCAAATCCTCGCCCGTCACCGCCTGCACCAACTGTCGGGGCCGGTAGCGTTTGCCTTGGCTGTGGATCTTTTCCCGGAGCCACGTAAGGAGCGGGGCGAAGTCGCCCCGGGCAAAACTTGCGGATAAATCTCCCAGATTCTGTGTGGCCCGGGCGAAGAATTGCGCCGCATAAATATTTCCCAGGCTATAGGTGGGAAAGTAGCCCAGGTGGCCACCGGACCAGTGGACGTCCTGCATCACCCCCTGAGCGTGGTTGGGAGGCGTCAACCCCAGGAAAGACTGAACCTTCTCATTCCAGGCCCCGGGCAGGTCGGCCACCCGGAGGTCGCCTCGGATCAGGGCCCGCTCCAGCTCGAAGCGCAGCAGGATGTGCAGATTGTAGGTAATTTCATCGGCCTCGGTGCGGATCAGGTCCGGCCGCACCTCATTGATCGCCAGGTGAAAGGCCGCCGGGGCGACATCGCTTAGGACCGGAAAGATCTTTTGCGCCTCGGGATAAAAGTATTGCCAAAACCCCAGGGAGCGGCCCACCAGATTTTCCCACATCCGCGACTGCGATTCGTGGATGCCCAGGGATACGGCGTCACCCCTGGGCGTGCCCCAATGCTCCACCGGGAGCCCCTGGTCATAAAGGGCGTGGCCGGTTTCGTGCAGCACACTGAAGAAGGCCATGCTGAAGCAGTTTTCGTCGTAGCGGGTGGTGATGCGCACGTCTCCCGGGCCGATGCCGGTGGAAAAGGGATGCGCCGTGGGATCCAGGCGGCCGGCCTGGAGGTCATAGCCGATATTCGCCGCGGCCAGCCGGGCGAACCGCTCCTGGTCGCCTTTAGGAAAATGGCGGTGCAGGATGGTCCGGTCCGGCCGCCGGCTGCTCCCCTGGATGGTCTCCAGGAGCCGGACCAGTCCGTCCCGGAGTTGCGCCAGCAAGGGCGCCAGGATCGCAGCCGTCTCTCCCGGCTCGTAGTCGTCCAGCAGGGCGTCGTAGGCCTCCTGCTCATAGCCCAGGGCCTCGGCCTCCTGCCGCTTCAGCTCGACCAGGCGCTCCAAATACGGCCGAAAAGTCTGCCAATCGCTGTCGGGACGGGTGCGCTCCCAAACGGTCTCGCCTTCGGACGAGGCCTGGGCCAGGGCCACGGCCAGGTCCTGGGGGATCTTGGTGGCCCGGTCATAGTCCCGGCGCCACTCCCGGACATTGACCGCTGCCACACTCAGAGGGTCCCGGACCAGCTCCGAACCCTCCACCGCGGCCAGCATCTCCGCCAGGCGCGGGTCGGTTTCCCGCTGGTGTAGCCATTTGGCCAGCATGGCGAACTGAGTGTGGCGGTGGTCGTGTCCCTTGGGAGGGATCTGAGTCCGTTGGTCCCAACCGAGCAGGTGCCCGATGGAATCGAGGTGCGAGGTCTCCAGGCTGTGCTGCCGCAGCCACTCATAGGCGTCTTGAGGTGTCGTCATGGCAATACTTTATGCATTTAGCCTGAGCCCGGCAAGCGCGAATCTCAATGGCACCGGCCTCCGGCTTGCGAAAACACCGGCTGGAAGCCTGTGCCACTAAAAGAAACAGGGTGGGTCTTAAGCCCGCCCTGTTCTTTAATCCATTTGGCTATGACCCTTTTACATACAACCCTTGCCCATTCCCTTGCCGCTGCAGGCCCGGGTCAGGCCGCCTTTGCGGCCCTTCAGGGAGGTGAGCGGCTCGCCGGAGTAGATGCGGCTCAGACCCACCTCGATGAAGCCGCTCATCTCCACCGGGACCACGCCGGCGTCGCTCAGGATGGCCGCCGGGGTCTCGCCCAGGGCGCTGACCAGCACCGCCCGGCAGTCTTGCAGGACCTCCGCCATCTCCCACCAGCGTTGGTCGCCGCCGCCCGGCTTTGGGGCCGGACGTTCCTCCAGCAACCGAAACCCCTGGCCCTCAGGCCCCCAAATCTGGAAGGCATCGGCTTCCCCCAGGTGCAGATTGACCAGCATCCCTTCCCGGCTGGCCACGGCCACGTAAGGCCGGGTGGCGTCCATGGGGGGCGCCATCTGGGCGCAGGCGGCCAGGCAACCGCGGAACTCCTCGGTCCGGTCGGCGTCCAGCAGGCCCACGGCGTCGGCCCGGCAGCGGGTGCAGTGGCGCATCTGCGGCAGAAATTCTCCGGCCGCCGCCTGAATGGCGGCCATCTCGGCGGGCGCCGGCTCGGGGATCTCCCCAAAAGGCGTGTCCGCGTTGGGATAGACCGGCATGCAATTGAGCAGGTCGACCCCCAACTCCTTCATCTTCCGAGCCACCGCCTCCACCTGGTGATCATTGATCCCGGGGATGACGATGGTGTTGATCTTGACCACGATGCCCCGGGCCTTGAGGCCGACAATGGCCTCCAACTGCCGGGCCAGCAGGACTTCCGCAGCCTGGCGGCCCCGGTAGATCACCTTGCCGTCCCGGACCCAGCTGTAAATCTTGGCCCCGATCTCCGGGTCCACCGTGTTGACCGTAATGGTCACATGGGAGACCTGCAGCTCGGCCAACTCATCCAGATACGGGGCGATCCCCAGGCCGTTGCTGGCCAGGCAGAGTAACAGCTCAGGAAACCGTTGGCGAATCAGCCGCAGGGTCTCAAGGGTTTCCTTCGGGTTGGCAAAGGGGTCCCCGGGGCCGGCGATGCCGGCCACGGTGATGCGGGGCTCGGCCTCCAGGACCCGCTCCAGGTAGGCAATGGCCTGGGGCGGCGAGAGCACCGAACTGGTTACCCCGGGCCGGGATTCGTTGACGCAGTCGAATTTCCGGTTGCAATAGTTGCAGAGAATATTGCACTTCGGGGCCACCGGCAGATGCACCCGGCCGAATTGCCCCTTGACCTTGGCATTAAAGCAGGGATGAATATCGAGGTTTATCATGGTAGTATTCCTAATAACGGGCGGTTCGAGAACCGCCCCTACCGCGTTTATATGTAGCCGTAGCCGACTTTGGAAGTCTCTTGCTTCCGCTCGATGACGGCGTTGACGATGCTGTCCAACAGGTTCTGGGCGCCCCGGTAGCCCAGGTGGAGTATCCGCTGGCCGCCGAAGCGGTCGTGGATGGGAAAGCCCACCCGGATTAAAGGTACCTGTAAGCGCCGGGCCAGGTGATAACCTTTGCTGTGGCCGATGAACAGGTCCGGGGCCAGACCCTCGGCAGCCGCGGCGATCTCGTAGAAATCCGCCCCTTCCAAAACTACCGGCGGCTCCGCCAGGAGGTCGCCGGTGACTTCGGCTATCGCCTCCTGAAAGTGGCCGCTTTTGCCTCCGGAGGCGCAGAGCACCGGCTTTACCC
>JBIOJX010000286.1:0-3411 GCA_044451265.1 Desulfobaccales bacterium | reverse complement strand
TTTGGTGGCACAGGCGTCTCGCCTGTGCAGAATATAAGGTGCGTAGTGTGCACCCTCCATGGCGGGCACGGAGGCCCTCCCCACCAAATAATTTTCAAGTTTGAGTGTCCGGAGGGAAAATGAGTGGCACTTTTCTGGACTTAAAACCCTTCCCGGTGAAAGAAGCCGAAGCCGTGATCCTGCCTATCCCTTACGAAGCCACCGTGTCCTACGGCGGCGGCGCCAAGGAGGGTCCGGAGGCTATTTTAGCGGCTTCCCGGCAGGTCGAGCTTTGGGACGAACAGTATGATTGGGACCCCAGCCAGGCCATCCAATTGGCCACCGCCCTGCCGGTCTTCCCGGAGGTTTCCGGCCCCCAGGCCATGCTGGACAAGATCCGCCGCCTGGTGCAGCCCTGGATTTCGCAGGGCAAATTCATCGCCGCCCTGGGGGGCGAACACACCATCACCACGGCCCTGGTGCAGGCGGCCCAGACCCGCTACCCGGATATGTCGATAGTGGCCCTGGACGCCCACGCCGACCTGCGGGACAGTTACGACGGCAGCAAACTATCCCACGCCTGCGTCATGCGCCGCCTCTATGAATTGGGCCGGCCCCTGACGCTCCTCGGAACCCGCGCCTACTCCCAGGACGAGTACAACCTGATGCGGGTGGCGCCGCGCTTCAAGATGTTCAAGGCCACCGAACTCCACACCCCGGCAGGCTGGCAGGCGGCTATCGACCACCTCAAGGCCATCCCGGGGCCGGTCTATCTCTCCATCGACCTGGACGCCCTGGACCCGAGCCTCATGCCCGCGGTGGGCACCCCGGAACCCGGCGGCCTCACGTACTACCAGGCCCTCACTATCATCGAAACCCTGACCCAACGGGGCCCCATCATCGGCCTGGACCTGGTGGAACTGGCCCCCATCCCGGGCCAGCACACGAGCGAATTTACCGCGGCGAGACTGCTGTATAAGGCGTTGGGGTATATCTATCACTCCCGGTTGAAATGACGGTTTTTGCTTTCTTTCTCGTTCCCAAGTTGCACTTGGGAACGCAATTATGGCCCAAGCTGCGCTTGGGCGAACTGATAGAGCAGGCTCCCTAAAATGAAACGCAAACACGAAGACTTTCACGACGGCGCCCAAGATGGCCTGACGCCCCTGGCGCCCCTGGACCTCAATCAGATCGACGATTTCGACCAGCTCCTTAAGGCCATGGGGCAGACCGCCTTCGGCGGCCGGAATCTGGGCGAGGCGGCCGACGTCCTGGAGGCCATGCTGCGCGACCCCGACTGCGGCGTGATCGGCACCTTTTCCGGGGCCATGAGCGTCGCCAAGATGGGCCTGCTCATCTGCGAGATGATCGATCGCGGCTGGCTCCAGGCCGTGATCAGCACCGGGGCCCTGGTGGCCCACGGCTTCATCGAAACCCTGGGCCGGGCGCATTACAAGTATCCGGAAAACGTTTCTGACCGGGTGTTGTTTCAGCAGGGCTATAACCGCATTTACGACACCCTGGAGATGGAAGCCAACCTGGATTACGCCGAAGACGTCTTCCGGTCGGTGCTGGAGAAGCTGGACCACGACCAGGTCTGGTCCTCCGCCGGCCTCTGTCGGGAATTGGGGAGATACCTGGCGGAGCACACCGACGCCCCGGGCATCTTGCGCAACGCCTATCTCAAAGGGGTGCCGGTTTACATCCCGGCCTTCACCGACTCGGAACTGGGCCTGGACCTGGCGGGCTACATGGTGCGCCGGGCCCTGGCGGCCGGGCAGCAGTTCCCGGCGGCCCTGGGGGCGCTGTCCCTGAAATTCAACCCCTTTGTGGACCTGGGGGCCTATGCTCAGCAGGCCCTGGCCGCCAAAAAGCTGGGCATCTTCACCATCGGCGGGGGGGTGCCCCGCAACTGGGCCCAACAGGTGGCGCCGTACCTGGAATTGCTCAGCAGCCGTTTGGGGGTCGAGTTGCCGGAAGTGCGCTTTCAGTACGGCGTGCGGATCTGCCCGGAGCCGGCCCATTGGGGCGGCTTGAGCGGCTGCACTTATCGGGAAGGGGTTTCCTGGGGGAAATTCGTGGCGTCGGAGGAGGGCGGGCGCTTCGCCGAGGTTTTGTGCGATGCCACCATCGCCTGGCCGCTCCTCCTCAAAGGCGTCAGCCAACGCCTGGAGAAGCAGCCGGTGATTTAGAACCAGCCTAAAAAAAATCTCAGCCGGTTCCGAATCTCACGAAGGCCATGCCGGCCAAGAGGGCGAGCCAGGCCAGGACGGTCAACAGGGCATATTTCGCTATTTTGGCCCGCAAGGCATCCGGCGGTGAGTTTCCGTTTTCCTTCTTCATTTCGAGATTGCCTGTGTTAACTAAATTGCGCCAAATTTCCCAGCCGATTTCCCGGTCAGCCGGATAGTAATTACTTTTTTACAGCTTAATTGATAAGGCAAATGATCACCGCCTGTAAATCAGGATATTCCTGATTTTTATCGGTGGGATCCCTCGTTTTTGGCTGGGGAAAGTCGAAGCGGGGATTAATCCAGCAGAGTCAGTTTAGTCGGATCCAGCGCTTTCGGGGGGCCGGGCGGCAGGCCGCAGGCGGCGCAGGTGCAGAGTTTCCCTTCCTTTACGGCCCGGCGTCCTGCTTTGACCAGGAAGACTGCGATGAGCAGGCCGATCACCGGGTCCGCCTGCCAGAGGCCGCCAAAGTAGTTGAGTCCCAGGCCGATGAGCAGGGCCACCGATAACAGGCCGCAGGCCAGGGTCTGCTTGGAGTCGGCCTTCAGGCTGGCGCTCCCCAAAACCTCGCCGGTGCGTAATTTGACGAGATATAACGCCGGCATGACCAGGCTGGAAGCCAGGGCCACGCCGAGGCCCAGCAGACTGGGCTCGGGGATTTCGGCATAGAGCAATTTTTCGACCGACTCATAAAAGATATAGGCGGCCAGGAAGAAGAAGGTGTAACCGATGATCTTGACGGCCCGGCGTTCCAACCGGGCTTCTGCGGCCGCGGACAGGTCCCGGTGCGGATAGAACCGCCAGATCACCACCCCGCCGGAGAGGCACTCCAGCAAGCTGTCCAGGCCGAAGCCCACCAGGGCGATGCTGCCGGAGAGATAACCGGCCAGCAGCGCCAGCAGGCATTCCGCCACGTTATAACCCACGGTGAAGTAGGACAGGAGCAGGGCTTGGCGTTTGAGAATTTTGGTCATTTTTTTGTAGGGGCGGTTCTCGAACCGCCCCAGTAACAAAGCAGGGTGGGCACGGCCCACCATTTCTTTATTTTTTCTAGGGCGGGCCGCGCCCGCCGTCTTCTGGCGGCTATGGGCCGCCCTAGCCAGTTTTTGTTTGATAAATAAACGATTTTAATTTCTCAAAATAAGCCCGGCCGCCCACCAGGTAAGTGTCGTTGTGGTGCGCCCCGGCAATGATATAGAG
>JBIOJX010000285.1:0-3425 GCA_044451265.1 Desulfobaccales bacterium | reverse complement strand
TATCAGAACATCGGCAACGAGGCCCGGTCGGTGGCTTTCCGTCCCGATTTCCTGCCCGCCGTCAGCCTCTCCCGCCTGGTCCTGGAGGCCGATATCATCATCAGCCTGCCCAAATTCAAGACGCATGGCCTGACCGTCATCACCGGGGCCATTAAAAATAGTTACGGTTTTTTGCCGGGCGCCCAGAAGGCCATACTGCACAAGGCGGCGGGCAGCCCGGCACGCTTCCATGAGCTGGTGGTGGAGGTCTTTCGCCTCCGGGTCCCCGACCTGTTCCTGGTGGACGCCGTTGTCGGCATGGAAGGCAACGGCCCGGCTTCCCCCGACCTGAGGGACATCGGCCTGATCCTGGCCTCGGACAATGCCGTGGCCCTGGATGGCGTCATCGCCTTGATGATGGGCTGTGAACCGGGCAGGCTCCGTTTCCTGCAACTGGCCAGGGAACTCGGCCTGGGGGACTATGACCTAAATTCGATTGAGGTCCTGGGGGACTTGCCCCGGCTGGCCAATTTCAAGCTGCCGCCGCTGGGCGGAGAAGCGATCATGCAGAATGAGGCCATCCAGGGGCTGATCCACGGGCGCACGGTGCTGCGGCCCCAGGCCGACCCGGAGCTCTGCACCGCTTGCGGCAACTGTGTCGAGCACTGCCCGGTAGCGGCCCTTTCCCTGGACGGCTCCCTTCCCCGGGTAGACGCCGACACCTGCATCACCTGCTTTTGCTGCCAGGAAATCTGTACAGAGAAGGCCATCACCCTGAGGTAAATTGAGCCGCGGGCGGGACGCCCGCCCTTCCTTAATCCTCTACTTTTTCTCTCCTCTCTGCCTTTCATCCCCGCTCAGGTTGGTCCGGGAAATTCCGCACGTCTAGCGATTGCCAAAAAAATTTCCTCTTGTAGGGGCATAGCTTGCTATGCCCCTGTGGGTTTTAGGGCACAGCAAGCTGTGCCCCTACGTTCAATCCGAAAGAACCTTTGGCAATCGCCATCATTTGCCCGCGACCGGCGGCCTCGGGCCATAAGGGCCGGGAATGCGGGTATCTGGGAAAAGAAAAACATTTCCAGGCCTTTACAAATAATTATGCGTAACTATTGTTTGCGTAAGGCATATTTGCCCAAGGTGGAGGGGACAGGAGGAGGATAATGAAGCTCACGAAATTGATGATTCCGGCGTTGCTGAGTGGGTGGTTTTTGTTGCAGGCCGGCCCCTTGGCCCAGGCATATTCCGGCATTTACTACGTGAAGCCGAGCAGTATATCCTTGCGGGAATGCCCGGCTAATAATTGCGCCCCGTTACTCACGGTTTACCAAAGTGAAAAGGTGGAAATCCTGGAGCGGACGGCCACGGGCTGGACCAGGGTGAAACTGGTGGACCGGCCGGCCATCGGCTGGATACCCAGTGACTTTCTCAGTTACAGTCCCGATTTGCAAGATAAGCCGGTGCCTCCCTACCATGTCAATAGTAGCAGCCTCGACCTCCGGGACAAGCCCAATCCGAACGCCAACGTCGTCGTCACCTTGCACTTCAACGACCCGGTGGAAATGTTGGGAGTGAGCAGCGGCTGGGCCCAGGTGCGCGACCTGCGGACCAGCGTGGTCGGCTGGGCCGACCCCCGATATCTCTCCTCTGCGGCGTCGGATTATCCCAAATCGTCGCATCGCCGCCGGGCGCCGGCCCGCAAGGCGGCGCCAAAGGAGGAGAAGCCGGCCCCCGAGGAAACTCCCAAACCACCCAGTCCAATGTGAGTCTTTGAGTCACCGCTGGCAAAAGGCGCCCCTCAGCCGGGGGGCGCCTTCGGGTGATTCCCACCGCCCGATCTTATCGCTCCACTTGGTCGATCTCCTGCTTCTTATCCCCGCTCAGGTCGGTCCGGGAAAACTCCGCGGTGCCCGGCAAGCGCAACTGAAAATCATTGATCCGGCTCCACTCCACCCTGGCCTGCTGGAGGCGGCAGTCCAGCAAATGTCCGCCGGCCCGGCGGTCCGCGGTGAGGAAATGAAAGTGATAGCCGGCGACGTTGACCCCGGCCAGGAACCTCGGGTGGAAGAAACCGACAATCACCCCGTCCACGTTCTGGAACTCAAAGACCTGCTGGTGTTTGGCGACCTCCGCCAGTGACGCATAGGGCTTGACCTGTCGGGGTACGCTCCGGGTCTTGATATAAGAGAATTTTCCGGTGATCTTGAAGGCGTAAAGGCCGTTCGGCGAGGGTAGCCGCTCCGAGAGGTACCGCTCCAGTTGTTTCAGGTCGGGGATTTCTGTGGCGTCCAGGGTCTGATCGGTTCGAAAGAAGGTGACTTCAGCGAAGGGCGTCTTCTGTGTCGGGGCCACGGCATAGACCTGGCCGTCGGTTTTCACCTGGTAAAACCGGCCGTCCACCGCCACCATCTCGCCGTCCAGGGCCTCGAAGGTCCCCAGGCCGAGGTCGCCGTGTTTCTTTAATTCCGCGAAGCTGAAATCGCCGTCGTAAACCCCATTCATCAGGGCCTGGAGGGTAGAGGTCTGAAACAGGACCTGCTGCTCCGCGGCTAGAGCGGCGCAGGTTAACCAAGCCACGAGTAGAACGGCAATCAGTCCTGAACGGCGCATTTTCATTGCGGCTGCCAATTTCATTTTGCGTCTTGGCGTGAGATCTCTACTCCGGATAGCGACCTACAACTGCCCCAGTTCCCGCTCCCAGTGTTCCTGGCCCATTTGCCTGATCAGCTCCGGGGGAGCCATGTCCTGGGTGGCGGCGGCCAGGGTCTCGGGCTGCACCTTGCCCTCCCGCACCAACTCCTCCCCGGCCCGGGCCACCGCGTCCAGCACCTCCCGGACCTTGGCCGCCAGCGGCGGGGCTGGCATGGCCTCCGAGGTATGCCGGTAGATCTCGGCCACCAGCAAATCGCCGAGGATCATCTGCATATTGAGGGACAGGCACCGGAAGGTATCCATGGCCGGGAAGCCGCAGACGCTGAGGACCGCCACCTTGGGTACCCGCTCGTACCGGTAAGTGATGCCGCCCTGATCCGGGGAGCCGCCCGGCACGACCATGGGGATGGTGCGCTCGATGAACATCTTCATCCGGGCGTTCATATTGGAGTTATATAGGGGCGTGGCCAGGACCGCCAGGTCGGCCTGAATATAGCGGTCGAAGAGCTCCTCCGCCATGTCGTCCTTCTGGACGCAGCGCCCCGGGGTCTTGGTCCAGCAGGAGAAGCAACCCAGGCAATGTTTGATCTGATAGTTTCGGAGGTAAAGGGTCTCGGTCTCGGCCCCGGCCCGCCGGGCTCCGTCCAGGAATTTTTGCAAGACCAGTTCGGTCTTGCTGGTTTGATTATCTCTGGGGCTGCTGTTAAAGGCCAGGATGCGCATGGGTCCTCCTCGTGAGCCTTGGAGTCGGGGGGCGTTCTCGAACCGCCCTAGGTTTTCCGCACCAGGGAAATGAC
>JBIOJX010000284.1:0-3442 GCA_044451265.1 Desulfobaccales bacterium | reverse complement strand
ATGCAAGACGACAATGAGGTGAAGCGAACGTTTCTCAATCGGCGCGATTGGGGCAGCTATCTGTCCGCGCTGCAAAGTGCGGCAACGTACCCTAAGGTACTGGAAGCGGTAAAGTCGAGCCGAGATTGGGTCGCGCAGGGTGCGACCCAGGCGTCGAATTGGCTGGTCGGCAGCACGGAACTGCGCGATAAGTTCAGTCCGGGCTAACTGCGCACCTTAGAACTGCACTCCGTCAGAACTGCACTCCGTCGCGGCCGCCGCGGATGCCACCAGCCGCTGCGGATGCGAGTAGATGTTACAGTGGCTTTCCCGCAAGAAGCCCACCAACGTAAGCCCTGAAGCCACGCCCAAGTTGACGGCGAGGCTGGAGGGAGCGCCAATGGCCGCAAGCACCGGCACGCCGGCCCGCAATGCCTTCTGAACCAGCTCGAAGCTCGCTCGGCCGCTCAAGATGACGATGTGATTCGACAGCGGCAATCGACCCGCGAGAAAGTTCTCACCGACCAGCTTGTCGAAGGCATTGTGCCGCCCCACGTCCTCGGCGATGCCGAGCAACTTGCCCGAAAAATCAAACAGCGCCGCTGCATGAATACCTCCCGTGTCGCCGAACTTGGACTGTTCCTTGCGCATGCGGTCGGGCAAGCGCAATAGCACCGATAGTTCCGTGCGCCCGGTATCGGCAATACGCGTCGCTGCAGCACGCGCAATCGCGGCATCGAGCCCGGTGGTGCCGCAGACTCCGCAGCTCGAGCCGGCCGAGAAGCGGCGCGCGGTGATTTGCGCCTCCAACTGCACGGTGGAACGCAATCGCACGTTCACCACGTTCGGGCGCCGCGTACTTGCCTCGATGACTTCGACATCGGCGGGATGGTTCACGACGCCCTCGCCGTACAACAAACCGGCGGCCAGGTACTCGTCGTCGCCCGGAGTTCTCATCGTGGTCCCGAAGGAGACCGGCTCCATGCCAAGCGCCGGGTGGTGCAGCTGAAATTCGAGAGGGGCTTCCACCGCCACCCGATCCTCCTTGTCGATTTGAGCATCCAGACCGGCTCGCAGAACGCGCACCTTGAGCGTGCCGCTCGCGGCGGCGGGCACCGCTTCCGCAGGTGAGACGAATTTCGCCGTGCTCATGAGCGCCGCCTAGGCTCCAGATTTTGCCGAAAATCCCATCCAATGATACCTTTCTGCGGTCTGGCCGCACCATTTCAAGGAACTCTGTTATGTCCAAATCTACCGAACTTAAAGCGCGTAAGACCGCCGCAGTGCCAAATGGCGTCGGCACCAAAGGGATTTACGTCCTGGAAGTCAAGAACGGCAAGTATGTGGTAGTAGAATAGAGTCCGCCAACTTGCCCATAAACCAAAAAGGGGCGCGGCTAGCCGCGCCCCTCTTGGGGGGGCAGCTGGTTGGTCACGTTGAGTATCACCGGAGTACCCCGCTTGGCGACGAACACCCCGGCCAGGTATTTCTGATCGCCGGTCGCCAGGTCATAGTACCCATTGAAATGGGTGGCCCTTTTCTGGTGGTGGGGGTCTGAAACGAGACTGAAGGCTGGAATAGAGCTTAGATGGTGGGAAAGGGTGAGCAGGCCAGACGGGCAAGCCCTTCTGCCCGTCCGGCCCAGGGAAAGGTTATGGGGGTTATTTTTCCACCAGGATGACCTTGTGGTTCACCAGGTTGAGGCTGAGGATATTGGCCTTCAGGACCTTCTGTTCCCCGAAGATATTGACCAGGCGCAGGTTGTCGCCATCCGGTTCGATGAGGTCCACATCCTGGAGGACCAGTTCCTCCCGGCCGTCTTTCAACACGTAGGCTGCGGCTTCACACATCTCGAATTATCTCCCTTAATTTGTGGCTGACGATCTTTTCCACCAGGTGCGGCAGAGGTTCCGGCGTCAGGCCGACGATCTCCACCATCTCCTGGGTCAGGGGCAGCAAAATCTTCCGGGCCGGGGCCGAGGCAATGGCCTCCGCCATCTTCGGGGTCACTTCCCCCATCATGGCGTTGGCCAGGACGATGGAGAGGCAGCCCAGAATGACGTCGGCGGTGGCCACCGTGCGGACGATGGCATTCTCGCCGCTGGCCCCCCGGTTGGCCCGGGCCTTCATCATCTGGGCGGTGGCCACGGCGTTGGTGCCCAGGGCGATGACCTCATGCTCCTCCCGGTACACCTCTTTCAGGCGCTTGATCAGGGCCGCGCCGATGCCGCCCCCCTGGCCGTCGATGACGCAGATCCGCAATTATTGCCCCTTTTTCAACAGTTCGAATTTTTCCTGCAATTTTTTAAAGACAATCTCCGGCACCATGCCCTCGATGTCGCCACCGTGCACTGCCGCCTCCTTGAGGATGCTGGAGGAGAGAAAAACCCACCGGAGCCCGGTCATCAAAAAGACCGTCTCGATCTCCGGTTCCAGGCGCCGGTTCATCATGGCCAGCTGAAACTCGTACTCAAAATCGGTGACCGCCCGCAGGCCCCGGAGGACGGCCCGGGCCTTCTGCTCTCTGGCGTATTTGACCAGCAAACCCTGAAAGGTGCTGACGGAGACGTTGGAATATTCCTTCAGGGACTCGCGCGCCATTTCCATGCGCTCTTCGATGGTGAACAGGGATTTCTTGAAGGCGTTGGTGGCCACCGCCACATTAATGTGGTCGAAGATCTTCAAGGCCCGCTGGATCAGGTCCAGGTGGCCGTTGGTGATGGGGTCGAAGGAACCGGGATAGACCGCGATGTCAGGCATCAGCCTGCTCACTCCTCTGCATCAGTTTTCTCTAGGGCCTGATAAATGGCCACCTGGGTGTCGCCATAACGTCGCAAGGTTCGTTGCCCCAGCGCCCCGCTCGTCTCCGGCAGGGTCTCTCGGCGGCTGTGCTCCGCCACCACCCACGCCTGGGGCAGGAGTAGTCGCGACGCAGCCAGGGCCATCAGGGTGGCCTGCGCCACGTCGCCCCCATAGGGAGGGTCCAGAAAGACCAGGTCGAATGGTTCTCTCCGGGCCGACAACTGCCGCAAAGCCGCGGCCACCGGCAGAGGCAAAACCTGGCTGCGTGCCGCCAGGCCCAGAGTCTCCAGGTTCCGCCGCAGGCCTTTCAGGGCCTCGGGGTGATCCTCCACGAAGACCGCCGCCGCCGCCCCCCGGCTCAGGGCCTCGATCCCCAGGGCGCCGGTGCCGGCAAACAGGTCCAGGACCCTGGCCTCGGCGACCGCTGTCCCCAGGATATTGAAGATCGCCTCCCGGACCCTGGCGGCCGTAGGCCGGGTCCGGCCTTTCACCGGGGACAAGACCCGCCCTTTCAAGGCGCCGGCGATAATCCGCATTGATGCTCCTTCGGAGCATCAGTTGCCAGTTGTCAGTAGTCAGTTATCAGTAAGTTATCAGCAAATATTCAGGGTGCCTTGATGAAAAGCAAAACTGGCTACTGACTACTGACTACTGACTACTT
>JBIOJX010000283.1:0-3458 GCA_044451265.1 Desulfobaccales bacterium | reverse complement strand
GGGTTGGGCACCACCGAAACCTCCGGCACCAAGATCTACCAGATAATCGGCCATGTGCAGACGCCGCAAATCTGCGAGGTCCCGGCGGGGATTACCCTGCGGGAACTGATCGACACCTATGGCGGCGGCCTGAGGTCCGGCAGTAAATTCAAGATGTGTCAGACCGGCGGCGCCTCCGCCGGCATCGTCACCGCCGCGGCTTTGGACGTGCCCATCGACTTCGGCATGTCCAAGGTGGGCGGGGCTTTGGGCTCGGGAACCATGCTGGTCCTGGATGAAACCGTCTGCGCCGTGGACTTCGCCCGCGCTGTCGCGGTCTTCTTCGCCCATGAATCCTGCGGGCAGTGCACCCCCTGCCGGCAAGGCACCCCGCAAATCCTGGGCACCATGAAGCGGCTCTGCCAGGGGGAGGGTAAGATGGCAGATCTGGCCTTCTTGGAGCGCCTGGCCGGGGTGCTGCAGGACGCTTCGTTCTGTCCGCTGGGACAGACGGCTGCGGCTCCTCTTATGAGCCTGCTGAAGAATTTCCGGCCGGAATTTGAAGAGCATATCGCCGGTAAGCAATGCCGGGCTGGGGTCTGTCAATTAAGCTGACCGAACTTCTGCCCTGTTGAGAAGAGTGATCAGGTAAAACGGGGTAGACCCATGGAACGGGTCCATCCCTGGAATTAAGCCAACCCCTCATCAGGGAAGACAGCCCGGCAAAATCAAGGGAATGAGCCATCCCAGCAATTTTTTTTGCGGTAAAGGGAGAAATACATCAACCGCTATGTTATAAAGAGAATAGCGCTTTGCCGCCAGAGATCATAGCTCGCAACCTCCTCTGCGCCCCACTGCCAGTGCAGGTGTGAATCTTTCCAGCTGATTTGGAAGTCTAAGATGGAAATAAAGAGAATCGGTGCCCATTCCTTTGACGATTTTTTGCAACTGGTCGAGTCCTTCCATGGCCATATAGCTCCCGGCGTAGTCCTCGGCGGGATCATGGTCGAGGCGGCCCGGCGGCAGTTGGCCCCGGAGGGGCTATTCGACGCCATCTGCGAGACCAGGAATTGCCTGCCGGACGCCATCCAGCTACTCACTCCCTGCACCCTCGGCAACGGCTGGCTCAAGGTGGTCAACGTGGGCCGCTACGCCTTAACCCTTTACGATAAATACGCGGGAACCGGAGTCCGGGTATTCTTGGACCCGCTGAAAACCGCCGACTGGCCGGAGATTAATAACTGGTATCTCAAGCTGATCCCCAAAAGAGCCCAGGACTCCGCCCTGCTTTTGGCCCAAATCAGAGAGGCCGGACCAGAAATCCTGGGATGGCAGCAGGTCCAGGTCCGGCCAGCAGTTCTCGGCAAGCGCCAGCGGGGGGCCATAGTCATCTGCCCCTTGTGCCGGGAAGCCTATCCAGCCGCGGACGGCGGTATCTGCCGGGCCTGCCAGGGGGAGCCCCTTTATGTGACGGAGGGCTGCCAGGGAGAGACCGGGCAGGACGGCCCGCCGCTGCAAGCGCTGCCGGCGGAGCAGGCCGTGGGGCGGCGGGCCCTGCATGACATGACCATGATCGTCCCCGGTACCAGTAAAGGCCCGGCCTTTGACAAGGGCCAGGTGATCGGCGTGGGCGACCTCTGCCGCTTGCAGCAGATGGGGCGGCGCCACCTCTATGTCCTGGAGGACAACCGGGTAGGTCCGGAGTGGGTGCATGAAGATGAGGCCGCCCTGGCCTTCGCCCGGGCCCTGGCCGGCGACGGCGTCACCTGCACCGATCCGCCCCGGGAAGGTAAAGTCAACCTGCTGGCGGCCCGGGATGGGCTGCTGGTGGTGGACGAACCTCGCCTGGAAGCCTTTAACCTGGCGCCCGGAGTGATGTGCGCCTGCCGGCAGGGGTTCACGCTCCTGACCCAGGGCCGGGTTCTGGGGGCCACCCGGGCCATACCCCTGTTTCTTCCCCGGAACGACTTTCACCAAGCCATGACTATCCTCAGTGCTGGTCCCTTGTTCCAGGTCTTGCCTCTGCGCCAGCCTCGCGTCGGTATCCTGGTCACCGGCACTGAAGTCTTCATGGGGCTGGTGGAGGACAGATTCATTCCTATCATCACCACCAAGGTGGAGCAATTCGGCGGCCAGGTGCTCAAGTCCCTGATTGTCCCGGATGAGCGGCGGGCCATGGGCGAGGCGGTGCGGGAACTCCTGGACGGCGGCATCGATCTCCTGGTGACCACCGCCGGCCTCTCCGTCGACCCCGATGACGTCACCCGCCAGGGCTTAATCGACGCCGGCGCGACCGATATGCTATACGGCGCTCCCATCGTCCCCGGAGCCATGACTTTGCTGGCAAACATCGGCCCGGTCCAGGTCATGGGGGTCCCGGCTTGCGCCTTGTTCTTCAAGACTACCAGCTTCGACCTCCTCCTGCCGCGTCTGCTGGCGGGTCTGACCATCACCCGGCGGGACCTGGCGCGCTTAGCCAACGGCGCTTTCTGTCTGGACTGCAAGGTCTGCACCTTTCCCCAGAAATGCCCCTTTGGTAAATAAGGTCCGGGCCGGATTCCGCCCTTCCCGGGGTCTTCGGCTCCAAGGCAGGAAGACTGGAACAGGGTCTACTGCTTCCTCAGATAATTTTACTAAAATGAATAATATGATCACTGGACGTCTCCATGTTTTTTCATTATTGTATAATATCGCTGTCCGAGGGCCTCAGTGAGTTAATCTTATAAGTCAGTTTTATTATTAAAGTACCATAGTTACTTATGCGGCCCGTTTGACGGCATGAAATTTGCTCATTCATATATACAAAATTTCGATAATGAATGCGGATGGGTATTGGAAATTACGCCATGGATCTGACTCCCTTATGGTTGACCTTAAAAGTGGCTAGCCTGGCCACCCTGGCGGCAGTGTTGGCGGGAGTGGCCCTGGCCTTCCTGATGGCGCGCTGGCAATTTTGGGGGCGGGAGTGGCTGGACGCCTTCTGCACCCTGCCCCTGGTGCTGCCGCCCACGGTCTTGGGGTATTACCTGATCGTGGTGTGGGGGCGCAATGGCTGGCTGGGGCATTGGCTCTATGAGACCTGGGGGATTTCCCTGATGTTTACCTGGCAGGGAGCGGTCCTGGCCTCGGCCCTGGTCTCTTTCCCCCTGGTCTTTAAGTCGGCCCGGGCCGCTTTCGAAGAGGTGGACCGGAACCTGGAAAACGTGGCGCGGACGCTGGGGTTGACGGAATGGGCGGTGTTCCGGCGGGTGTCGCTGCCCCTGGCGCTGCGGGGCATCCTGGCTGGGACCATGCTGGCCTTTGCCCGGGGCATGGGGGAGTTTGGGGCCACCCTGATGGTGGCCGGCAATCTGCCCGGCAAGACCCAGACCCTGTCCCTGGCGATCTATAGTGCGGTGCAGGCGGGGAATGATGGGTTGGCCATGACTTTGGTGCTGCTCACTTCCGGCGCCTGTATGGTGATCCTGGTGACCTCCGGC
>JBIOJX010000282.1:0-3485 GCA_044451265.1 Desulfobaccales bacterium | reverse complement strand
CTAAATCCCCCTTTTCCAAAGGGGGACTTTTTGACACTTTCCTTGAAAAGGGGGACAGGGGGGATTTTTCATTCAAAATGCATCATTACGGGGCACAGCGAGTTGTGCCCCTACGCCAAAATCAGCAATTATGCCGAGAAAAATAAGAGCCTTAGGCCTCCTGTCCGGGGGGCTGGACAGTATGCTGGCCGGGGCGGTCCTGCGCGCCCAGGGAATTGCGGTCACCTTCATCTGTTTCGTCACCCCGTTTTACGGGGCGGTGAAGGCCCGGGAGGCCGCGGCCCATCTGGGCCTGCCCCTGAAGGAAGTTGATCTCACTGAAAAATTCGAGCCTTTGCTCTATGCGCCGCCCCACGGCTTCGGCAAGGGGCACAACCCCTGCATCGACTGCCACGCCCTGATGATCCGGGAGGCCGGGGCGGTGATGGCGGCCGAGGGCTTCGACTTCGTCTTCACCGGCGAGGTCCTGGGGCAGCGGCCCATGAGTCAGAACCGTGGCTCCCTCAATCTGGTGGCCAGGGAGTCCGGCCTGGAGGAGCTCTTGCTGAGGCCCCTGAGCGCCAGAATGCTCAAGACCACCCGGCCGGAACTCGAGGGCTGGGTGGACCGGGAGCGCCTCCTGAACCTCAGCGGCCGGGGGCGCAAGCGCCAGATCGCCCTGGCGGCGGAGTACGGCATCACCCGCTATCCCGCCCCCGCCGGCGGTTGCCTGCTGACCGACCCGGGTTACGCCCTCCGGATCAAGGAGCTTTTACGGCATCAGGAACGGCCCAGTCGCCGGGACCTGGAGTTGTTGAAATGGGGCCGGCACTTCCGCCTGCCCGGCGGCGCCAAGGCCGCGGTGGGCCGCACCCAGCGGGACAACGAGGCCCTCGCCGGCCTGATGGCGCCGGGAGACCACTGCTTGCAGGTGGAGGATTACCCTGGACCCCAGGTCCTGGTGATCGGGGCAGTTTCGGAGGGAGACTTGCAGGAGGCCGCCGGCCTGGCCGCGGCCTATAGTGACGCCCCGTTAGGCGCGGCGGTGCAGGTCAGCGTCGAAGACGGCGGACCCGGGCGGGTTATCGATCTGGTCGCCCCCCTCAAGGAGCGCTTCAAGGATTGGCTTATCTAAATGTCAAGGCGGCCCGGCAGGACCAGAAAGCGTGAATCATGCCTTCGGAGATGACACATTGAATAGTGAATATCTTGGAGATGCTCTTGACCACTGGAAAGGCTCGTTAATCTCAATACTTGTTAGCAAGCAGTTGCTTCGAAGTATTGTGGTGGAGCCGATGATAACCGATCCTCAACCGTGGCAACCGGAAGACATTCAGACTTACAGACGACTACTCGGGCTTGAGGAAATCTTTCATGCCGAATCGACATTCCCCGGCGGGAGGAGAAAGGATTATTTCAATGAAGTACCTAAAGACGACGACATTTTCCTTGACCCAGATACCGGCATCGCTATGGACAGAGCAATAAAAAAACATATCGCGGTGCCGGAACTCATAAAGCTGCTCGGTGAATCAGACTCAGATCGTGTTTTTATGGTTTATCAGCATTCAGGACAGCGGGAGTCAAAGCAGGAAGGCCAAACTAATTCAAAATTTAAGCGATGGCTTCTTGCAATGAAAGACAAACTCACGGACAAAGACAAACTCCCGGCAAATGTAGATGTGCACTGCACCGTCTATGAATGTAAACAGGTTGCCATGTTCTTCATCTCTCGGAACAGGAACAGAATCGATGAAATTAAGGATGTCCTTCAGGAATGCTTGAAGGGTAAAGCTCAGCGGAGGGTCTGGTAAAATAACTGGACAAAATCACCCAAATTGTCCAGAGATGATCTTTAGGCCGCGTCGGGGAGGTGAGGTTTCTTTTTCGGTCGCCCGCCCCGTTTGCCGTTCGTCCGTGCAGCGGCGGTTTTAGCCGCCGAGGTTGACCGTCCCCCTGTCTTGCCCAGCTGCGAAGCCATCCACCGCCGCGAGCCCAGAAAGCCCTCCAGAAGGCCGGGCAAGTAGAGATCGGCGTCAAGGTCTGGGAAGTGTAGGCCGAAGCCTGACGGTGAAATCTCGATTTTGGCAAGCTGTCCGGGCTTGGCTTTTTCGAACCCTTGCGCGTCATGCGGCTTGAACGCGATTGACAAGCCGGTGCTCAGGTCGATTACCAAGCGTCCGATGCGGCGGTCATAGCGCGCCGCTACAGCAGTCGGCGTTTTGGCCAGTCGTGCTGCTGCCCGCTCGTTTGCCGCGTCGATTTCGTCTTTAGGGCAATCCATGAATTCTACTCCATTCGGCGCATAAGGGCGCGGTTCTTTCCGCCAAAGCCGCCTTGATCTTTGACAGCTCACTCGCCGGAAAATTGTAATTCTCCCGTAATTCCGGCGGGCCTTCGGGGCAATTGAGCTTGAAGACGCCTTCACAGCCATTGCCTATAACATGCACGTGGGCCGGTCGGTGATCGTTCGGGTAAATCACCACACGCAGACCGCCAATCATGTCAACAGTTGACATTTTAGCATAAACCTAAGCGCTTTGGTTAGTGATTTTTTTAGTACCGGAACTTTTTTTAGTGCCGAACTCCCCAAAATCAATTTAAATCTCCTCCCAGCGCCTCGCACAGGCGCGGCACCAGGTGGTCGAAGTCGCCGTTGGACATGACCAGCACCAGGTCGCCGGGCTGGAGCCGCGGCAGCAATCCCGCCAGGAGTTGATCGGTGTCGGGAAAGTAGGAGGCTGACTTTCCCTGCCGCGTGAGGTCCGCCACCAGTTGCTGCGAGGAAAACTGTTCCTCCGGCTCCACCTTCCACAGGTCCGGCGGCTCCCGTACCAGGATGAGGTCGGCGTCCTGGAAGGCTCCGGCGTAGTGCTCCTGAAAGATGCGGCGCCGGGAGGTGTTGGTGCGGGGCTCGAAGACCGCCACCAGGCGGCGGTCCGGGTAGCCCTGGCGCACCGCCGCCAGCGTCACGGCCACTGCCGTGGGATGGTGGGCGAAATCCTGCAGGACCAACACCCCCCGAAATTCCCCGGCCACCTCCTGGCGCTTGTGAATCCCCTTAAAGCCGGCCAGGGCCGATTTCAGCGGCCCGGGCTCGGCCCCCACCTCCGCCAGGGCCGCCAGGGCGGCCAAGGCGTTCCAGACATTATGAATCCCAATCATCGGCAGGAAAAACTCGCCCCACGGCTTCCCGTCCCGCCGGACGCTGAACTGCATGCCGCCGGCGGCCGGAGCTAAATCCGTTGCCTGCCACTGGCAATCGGGGCCTTGGCCGTAAAACGAGACCGGCGCCCCGCGGCGCCCGCAGACCTGGCGCACCAGGGGCGCATCCCCCCAGGCCAGGACCCGGCCGTCCGGAGCGACCGTCGAAAGAAAGGATTCAAAGGCCCGGATGACCTGGTCCAGGTCGGTATAAATGTCGGCGTGGTCGAATTCGATGTAGGTGAGCACCGCCACCCTGGGCCGGAAGTGCACGAACTTGGGGAGCTTGTCGAAAAAGGCGG
>JBIOJX010000281.1:0-3493 GCA_044451265.1 Desulfobaccales bacterium | reverse complement strand
GTAGGGGCGAACCTTGTGTTCGCCCTGGAGAGTTAGCGGTTAGCCGACGGCAAATTACCCCTATCGAAACCCATAAGATTGGAAAAACCAGGCATAATAACAGAAAGATCAGCTAACGGTTTGCTTTAGCTGACCGCTGATAGCTGACAGCTTTTTCAAACAAACAAGGAACTCACCGAATCCTGATTGTGGATGCGCTTGATGGCCTCCCCCAGGAGCGGCGCCACGCTCAACACCCGGATCTTCTCCAGAGCCGCGCCCTCCGGGGTCAGGGGGATAGTGTCGGTCACTGTCAGGGTCTTGATCAGGGATCCCTGGATATTGCTCACCGCGTTGCGCGACATGACCGGGTGGGTAACACAGGCGTGCACGGACCGCACCCCATGGCGCATCAGCAGCTCCGCCGCCATGGTCAGGGTCGCCCCGGTGGTTACCATGTCGTCCAGGATGATGGCTTCCTTCCCCCAGACGTTGCCGATGAGGGTCATGGCCTTGATGGCGGTGGCGTCCCGGCGTTTGTCGATGATGGCCAGGGAGGTATTGAGGCGCTTGGCAAAGGCTCGGGCCCGCTCCACCCCGCCGGCGTCCGGGGAAACCACCACCACATCCGCTCCAAAATTCTCCCGGATATAATCCAGGGTTACCGGCGCGGCATAGAGATGGTCCACGGGAATATTGAAAAACCCCTGAATCTGGCCAGTATGGAGGTCCATGGTGAGCATCCGGTTGGCCCCGGCGGTGGTGATCAGATCAGCCACCAGCTTGGCGGAAATGGGGGTGCGGGGCGCGGTCTTGCGGTCCTGGCGGGCATAGGCGAAGTAGGTCACCACCGCGGTGACGCAGCGGGCCGAGGCCCGCTTCAAGGCGTCCATCATGACCAGCAATTCCATCAGGTTCTCATTGCAGGGCATGCAGGTGGGCTGGATGACGTAAACGTCTTTGCCCCGGACATTCTCCCGGAACTCCACCGAGATCTCCCCGTCGGAGAAGCGCCCCACCACTGCCTCTCCTAAGGGGATGTCCAGATGTTTGCAGATTTTTTCCGCCAGGGGACGATTGGCGTTGCCGGTGAAGATTTTCAGGTCGTCCATACGCGACTCTCCCAGGTATCGTCGGTCTCCCGGCCGGTAAGGCCTTGGGCCACGGCCAGCCAACCCTGAAACGATTGGCGCAAGGCCCGGGCCGCGTCTTGGGCAGCCTCCCGGGTGGCAAAGAGCCCAAAAATGGTGGGACCGCTGCCGGAGACGGACTGGGTGAGGGCCCCGGCTTGTCTGACGCGCTCCAGCAGTTCGGCCAACTCCGGCAGGCGCCGGATGGCCACCTCGCCCAGATCGTTCTGGACCCAGCGCTCCGGATGCTCAGGGTCCCAGGTCGCCGTCGTGCCCGCAGTTTTGGTTAATCGAGCCAAATCCAGGTTTTCATAGACCCAGCGGGTGGACAGGGGCACGCCGGGATTGAGCAGCAAATAATGATAAGGCGGCAAGGCCATGGGGGTAAGTTCCGTACCGGTGCCGCGGCCCACCGCCGGTCCCTGTCCCAGGAAAAACGGCACGTCGGCCCCCAATCCGGCCGCCAGGGCCTGTAGCCGCGCCCCGTCCAGCAGAGAGCCATAGAGGCGGTTCAACGCCTTCAAGGTCCCGGCCGCGTCGGAGGAGCCGCCTCCCAAACCCGCGGCCACCGGAATCCGTTTGCGCAGTTCCAGGTGCGCCGCTACCTTAATCCCTGCCGCGGCTTGAAAGCTCAGGGCCGCCCGGTACACCAGATTCTCCGGCCCTTGGGGGAGGTCCGGGTGGTCGCAGGTCAAACAGATGGCGTCTCCCCCCGGCGTCACGGTCAATTCATCCGCCAGGCTCAACGGCTGCATCACCGTCACCAGGTCATGGTAGCCGTCGGACCGGCGCCCCAACACCTGCAGATATAAGTTGACCTTGGCCGGGCAGAGAAACCGGACCCCTCCGCCGACCGCCTTAATCAGCCCACCTCCTTGATGTAGGCCATACGCAGGTCGTACAGGAGATGTTCAAACAGGTTCTCTTCCTCCTGGTCTAGGTTGTTCCGGGTCTTTTCCCGAAGCACCCCCAGGAGGTCGATGGTCTGCTTGGCCATGGGCAGGTTCTTTTCCGTCTTACCGGTATTGGGATCGGGCAAGGCTCCCAGCTGCATGAAGGCTGTGGAGCTGAGGGAGAAGATGAGGGAAGAGAAGGTGATGTCCGGCCCCGGAGCGGTTCCGGCGGCGGCCTTCTGGGCCGCCTCCTGAAAGGCCTGCTCCTGGGTGGACCCGGTCCGGGCCTCAGCCTTCTCTGCCTCATTTAACTGATGAAACCGCCGATCCTCGACGGTATAGCCTTTGTCTTCGGTCTCTGACATGTTGACCTCCGCGGCGAGGTTGGGGATCGGCTACAACTCCAACGGGATGGCATGGGCCACGTGCTCCAAAGCCTGCACATCCTTCAGGCATTCGGGAGTCAACGGCGTGTCGGTGGTGAGCAGGATGATGTTCTGGCCCCGCTCCCGTTCCTGACCCACGGTCATCCGGGAAATATTGATCTTGTGTTTGCCGATGGTGCTGCCGATGGCGCCGATGACCCCCGGGCGGTCGGTGTTGTAGATGAACAGCATGTGGCCCTCGGGGGTGGCTTCCAGGCGGAACTTGTTGATCCGCACCAGCCTCGGCTCGTATTTTCCGAAGATGGTGCCGGCCACCGAGTTCTCTTCGTTGTTGGCCTGCACCGTCAGGCGGATTAGGTTAGAGAAGTCCTCGGCTGACGCCACCTTCTCCTCGCTGATGTGAATCCCCCGGGCCGCGGCCATGGCCGGGGCGTTAACGTAATTCACTTCGTCGTGCATTATCGGGTAAAGCATGCCCTTGAGCAGCGAGTGGGTCAGGGGCTTGGTGTCCATTTGGGAGACCTCACCGACATAGGCGATGCTCACCGAAGAGATGGCGCCCTCAGTGATCTGGGCCTGGAAGGCCCCCAGGGCCTCGGCCAAGGTCAGGAAAGGTTTCAGCTTGACCATGGTCTCCTGGCTCACTGACGGAGCGTTCACCGCGTTCTTGATGGTGCCGTAAAGCAGCAATTCCACGATCTGCTCGCACACCGCCACCGCCACGTTGGCCTGGGCCTCTTCGGTGGAGGCCCCCAGATGCGGGGTGCAGATGACGTTGGGCAACTGCCGCAGCGGCCATTCCGCCGACGGCGGCTCCGTCTCATAGACGTCCAGGGCGGCGCCGGCCACCTTGCCTTCCTTCAGGGCTTCCAGCAGGGCCGCTTCGTCGATGAGGCCGCCCCGGGCGCAGTTGATGATGCGCACGCCGGGCTTCATCTTCTTGAAGGCCTCCCGGTTCAGCAGCTTGGCGGTGTCCTTGGTCTTCGGCGTATGCAGGGTGATAAAGTCGGAGCGCGCGAAGAGATCATCCAGGGAGACCAGCTCAACCCCGAGATTGGCGGCCACTTCCTTGGTGATGAAAGGATCGTAGGCCAGCACCCGCATC
>JBIOJX010000280.1:0-3517 GCA_044451265.1 Desulfobaccales bacterium | reverse complement strand
TTCACCCTGCTGGCCATCCTGCCGGGCCGGATCATGTTTGTCGCCAAAAAAGAACTCTTCCAGATCCCCGTCTTTGGCCTGGCCCTGACGCGCATGGGCTCCGTGCCTTTGGACCGGGATAGCCTCAAGGAGGCCATGAAGAGCCTCGACCAGGCCGCGGCCCGGATCAAGGCCGGCGCCTCCATGATCATCTACCCGGAAGGCACCCGGGTCCCCACCCCGGAACTCATCCCTTTCAAGAAGGGCGTCTTCATCATGGCCTCCAAGGCCGGCCAGCCCGTCGTGCCGGTGAGCATCAACGGCACCCGCTACATCAAGTCCCGGGGGACCTTGCGGGTTAAGCCCGGTCCAGTGAAGGTGGTCATCTCGCCCCCCATTAATCCCCAGGATTACCGGCGCAAAGAGGACCTGATGGCCGCGGTCTTTGATGCCATCTCCGCCAACTACGACCCCTATTATCCCTATGGCCCCGACAGCTCCCATGGATAATTGGGTTGACCTCACCTTCCTGGGGGGGGTCGGCGAGATCGGCCTCAACATGATGACCCTGGAGACCGCCGACCACCTGGTGGTGGTGGACGCCGGCCTCATGTTTCCCGAAGACCCCATCTTGGGGATCGACATCGTCATCCCTGATTTTTCGTATCTCCGGGAACGCCGGGACAAGCTCACCGCCCTGATCCTGACCCACGGCCACGAAGACCATATCGGCGCCGCGCCCTTCTTTCTCAAGGAGTTCGACATCCCGGTCTACGGCACCCCGCTCACCCTGGCCCTGCTGCGGGAGAAGCTCAAAGAGCACGGCCTGCTGAATGCCGCCGATCTCCGGGAGATTAAGCCTGCGGAGCCCCTCACCCTGGGGCCCTTCGAATTCGAATTCATCCGGGTCTGCCACTCCATCGTGGACGGGGTGGGCTTTGTGGTCAACACCCCCCAGGGCTACCTGGCGCACTCCGGCGACTTCAAGATCGACCAAACCCCGGTGGCCGGCGCCATCATGGACTTGAATCGGTTCGCCCACTACGGCGAAAAAGGCGTCCTGGCCCTGATGTCCGATTCCACCAACGCTGAACGTCCCGGCTACACCCTGTCCGAACGTCAGATCGGCCTCACCCTGGAGGGCCTGATCCGCGAGGCCCCGGGCCGGGTGATCGTGGCGGTCTTCGCCTCCCACATCCACCGGATGCAGCAGATCGTCAACAGCGCCGCCAAGTTCGGGCGCCAGGTCCTGTTCAACGGCAAGTCCATGGTGACCAACTCCCGGCTCGCCAAAGAGCTGGGCATTCTTTCCATCCCGCCCGGAATGGAGATCAACGTCGGCGACCTGGACCGCCTGCCGCCCTCCCAGACCATTGTTATCACCACCGGCAGCCAGGGGGAGCCCTTGAGCGCCCTGGCCCGCATGGCCCTGGAGGCGCACAAACAGGTGCAAATCCGTCCCGGCGACCTGGTGATCCTCTCCTCCCGCTTCATCCCGGGCAACGAGCGGGCCATCACCACGGTGATCAACAACCTCTACCGCCTGGGCGCCGAGGTGGTCTACAAGGAGGTGGCCGACATCCACACCTCGGGCCACGCCTCCCAGGAAGAGCTGAAACTCCTCCTGAACCTCGCCCGGCCGCGCTATTTCATCCCCATCCACGGTGAGCTGCGCCACCTCATCAAACACGGCCACCTGGCCCGGACGGTGGGTATCCCGGAGGAACGCGTCCTCCTGGCCACTGACGGCGACCAGGTGCGCTTCGACGGCGGGGATGGCGTCATCCTGGGCAAAGTGGATAACGGCCGGGTCTTCGTGGACGGCAAGGGCGTCGGCGACGTCAGCCGCATCGTCCTTAGGGACCGGCGCCACCTGGCCGCCGACGGCCTGGTCATCGCTTACGTGGCCGTGGACCCGGGGGCCCGGCGCATCGTCACCGACCCCGAGATCATCACCCGGGGCTTCACCCTGGAAGAGGAGCAGGCCCCGCTCCTGGAGCAGGCCCGCAAGGTCTTCCAGGAGATCGTTCTCCGGGCCCTGAGCGAACCCACCCAGGACTGGCTGGAGATCCAGACGCAAGTCTCCAAGGCCCTGCGCAAACTCTTCTTCAAACTCCTGGAACGCCGCCCCATGATCCTGCCGTTGATTCTGACGCTGTGAGATTTGGGGGAGGGGGCTGAGGAAACCTTGCCTTTAATGAAAGGCCTTGATAATATTTAGCCATTATGCAGAGAACCGTCGCCACTCGCCTCCTGATCCTGGTCTTGATCCTCGGCACGGTTCTGTCTCTGCCCGGCGGTCTGCTGGCCGCGGTCGGCGCCTCTGCTTCCGGCTGTTCCCATTGCCGGGGCGTAGCCGCCGGTCTGTCAGCCGCCTGCTGTTGCTGCGTGCCTGGGACTTCAGGTCATTGCGGCAATTCCGGTCAAGGCGGCAGTGTCAACTGTCGTTGCGGCTCCGGCAGCAGCCCGGCCTGCAATTCCCAGGTTACCTCCGGCGCCCCCACCTGGCCGGCCTCCCCCTCTATACCGCCCGTGGTCACAGCTTCCTCGAAACTCTTTCCCCCCAACATCTTCCATCCGCCTGAGTACCGCCCCATTTCCGCCCAAATCTAGCTCAAAGTCCCGGTTTTTACAGGCTGCAGGCTGGGGAGACCGCAACAGGCTTTGCCTCACAGCCGCCCCAGTTCTGGACTTGCTCTATAGACGGATTTTTATCGCCTGATAACGAAATATGCCTCTATGCAATTTCGGTAAAGGTGATTATTATGCAACTAAATTTTAGCCCTGTATCGGCCATAACTGGAGACCCCCATCATCCTGAACTGAGAATTTAATCGGAATGATTTCTTTGGTTGGGTTAACTAAATATCAACCGGAAGGTATCTGAAAAACTTGTCTAAATTTTGAACTTATGCTTATAATTCACCAAAAATTTCTCAAGGCAGAGGCGGAGATGGCTCAGCATCGACGACTTTTCCACATCTTTCTTCTTCCGGTTTTGGCTCTGGTCGTGACTCTCAGCCTGCCGACGCCATCACCGGCCCAAGGCAACGGCAATCTGCCTCCCGATTTGCGGGCCCTGGTCGAGGAGGCCCTCCAGGCCAACGCCGAAGTGAAACAGATGCGGGCTTCCTATAAGGCTTCGAAAGAGACTATCCGCTCCGCCGGGGCCCTGGACGACCCGGAAGTGGCCTTCGCCATGAAGGATATTCCGACGGATACCTGGGACACCTATTCCGACCCACAGAGCCAGAAGATGTTGGAGCTGTCGCAAAAAATTCCTTTCCCCGGCAAGCGCCGCTTGCGGTCCGAGGTCGCCGCTGAGCAAACCAATTCCGATGAATACACCTACCAGGACAAGGTCAACGAGGTGCGGGCCAAGGTGGTGACGACCTATTGGGACCTGTCCATGGCCTGCAGCGATTTTGACCTGACTCAGAGAAGCAAGCAGACCTGGGAGCAGGTGGTCAAGGTGGCCGAGACCCGCTACGCCGTAGGCCAGAGTCAGCAGGCCGACGTCCTCCAGGCCCAGGTGGAG
>JBIOJX010000279.1:0-3522 GCA_044451265.1 Desulfobaccales bacterium | reverse complement strand
TTCCAGCGGCCCGCGCATCAGCACCGAGGCGTGCTTGAGGCCGGCCTGCTTGAGCTGGACTTCCGGGTTGGGGAGGAATTCGGCCTTGGGAGCCTCGGGCGGCGCGAGCGGGACCGCAACCGCCAGGGCGCGGCCTTAAGCGAACTGGCCAACGAAGGCACCTGGCTGCTGGTCACCCTGGCCTGGCTGCTGAAATGAGGAGATAGCAGCCGGCAGCTATCAGCTTTCAGCCTAAAGCAAAGGCAAGGAAGGCAGAAAAATCGTCACTGCTATCGTAAAAGATGGCGAATTATTCTATACTTAGACAAATAAGTTGATGACAACCTAAATCTCAGGACTGATTCAAGCTATGTTTAACGGTTTTTCAAACCGGCCCCCAACCCCCACCAGGGCCAGGGCGGCTCCCCGGAGCAACCGCTGGACCACTGATACCCTCTTCGTAGTGCAAATCGGCTTTACCTTTATCTGGGGCGGCAGCCAGTTTCTGCGCCTCTGGAGTTCCCAGCAGGGAGTGAACATCAGCTGGTTCCTGAGCTGGCTGGCGTTTCTGCTGCTCAACCTGGTGCTGGCCTTCCGGGCGCATCGCAATCAGGCCAGCCGGGTGACCCTGCAAACCATTTTGAGCTATGCCGCCTGGACGGCGATGGTGCTGGCCGATCTGGGGGTGATGCTCTGGCGGGGCACCCACATCTGGGACGGCACCGACACCGTCACCACCCTGCTGGTGGCCGCCGGGCTGATCCTGACCTTGCTGGTGGCCTACCGGCTCAATCTGGGCCTCGTCGATCCCATGGTCAAGGGCTATCTGGCGGTGGGTTTCAAGGCCATCCCGCAGCTCGCCCTGGCCTATAAGATCATGATGGTGGGTGGCCGCGGTCTGGCCCCACTGGCCGTGGTCACCGGGCATATCACCATCCTGACCCGGCTGGGGCAGCTCTGGTATTCGATTAAGGAGGCCGGTTGGGACCGGAACCGCCGGGGCTCGGCCTTGAGTGAACTGGCCAACGAGGGCAGTTGGCTGGTGGCCACCGCGGCCTGGCTGGTGGGGTAGATCAAGATTTTCCGTAGGGGCGACCTTGTGTTCGCCCTTCATGATTTAATAGGAGCCATATGGATCACAGAAGACGCAGAAAACGGCGCCCCTCCCTGGAAGGCAGGTTGATGCGGGCGTTTGAAGAGGCGGCTCGGCCGTTATTACCGGCTGAGCTGCTGCAGATCATGCAGGGGGAGCCGGACCAGGCCGATGCCACTAACGCCCTGGTCGAGCAGATGGTCAACCAGGGGAAGCTGGTCTCCCTCAAGGGCGGCCGCTATGGCCTCCCCGAAAAGATGAACCTGGTGCACGGGGAACTCTCGGTGCACCCCGACGGCTTCGGCTTCGTCACCCCGGAAACCGGCGGCCGCGACATTTATCTCACCGCCCTGAATCTGAAGGAGGCCTGGCACGGCGACCGGGTGGTCGTCAGGATCGAAGGGACCCGGGGCAGCCGCAAGGAAGGCAAGGTAATCCGCGTCCTGGAGCGCCGGCACAAAGAGGTCTTGGGCCTCCTGTGCCAGGCGGAAAATACTTATTACGTGGAGCCCGAAGACGAGCACCTCATCTTCAACCTGGTCATTCCCCCGGAGCAGCTGGCAGGCGCCGCCCCCGGCGACATGGTACGGGCGGCGGTGAGCAATTATCCCACCGCCCACCTGAACCCTCAGGGGACCATCCTCGAGGTCCTGGGCTCGGTGGAGGACGCCGCGGTCCAGACCCGGCTGGTCATCCTGAAATACGGCCTGCCGGATGAGTTCCCCCCGGAGGTGCTGGCCGAGGCCGAGAAGATTTCTCTCGATTTGTCGCCCCGGGTCCTGAAGGACCGTCTGGACCTGCGGGAGCTGCCCATGGTAACCATCGACGGCGAAAGCGCCCGGGATTTCGACGACGGCGTCTATGTCGAGAAGAAGCCCGGCGGCGCCTTCACCCTCTATGTGGCCATCGCCGACGTCAGCCACTACGTCACCCCGGGTTCGGCCCTGGACCGGGAAGCCGAACTCCGGGGCAACAGCGTCTATTTTCCCCAGCGGGCCGTGCACATGCTGCCGGAGCAGCTGGCCACGGATGTCTGCAGCCTCAAGCCCGACGTGGACCGCCTGGCAGTGGTAGTCATTCTGGACTACGACCGCCAGGGCCGGCGGCGGCGCTTCCAATTCGCCCGGGCCGTAATCCGCAACCACGCCCGCCTCACTTACCTGCTGGTGCACCGACTGCTGACGGAAAAAGACCGGACCCTGCGGCAGCAATATCGGCCTTTTCTCAAGATGCTGGGTTGGATGGAAGAACTGCGCACCCTGCTGCGGGACCGGCGCGGCGAGCGGGGCAGCCTGCTCATGAGCATCCCGGAGGCGGAGGTGGTGCTCGATGAGCGGGGCTGGCCGGTGGACATCCGCCGGGTGGACTCGCTGCTCTCGCACCAGATCATCGAAGAGTTTATGATCGCCGCCAACGAGGCGGTGGCCGTTTTCCTGGGGGAGCCTTCCCTGCTGCGGGTGCACGAGCCGCCCGATCCCGCCAAGATCACGGTCTTCCGCGGCTTTCTCAAGAGCCTGGGCTTCGTACTGCCCAAGGAGGCCCACCGGGACCCCCGGGCGCTCAAGGGCTTCCTGGAGGAGGTGCAGGAAACACCCCTGGCCCCCATGGTGCTGCTGATGCTGCTGCGCTCCCTGAAGCAGGCCCGCTACGCCGGCGAGGCCCTGGGGCACTACGGCCTGGCCACTGAGTGGTACGCCCACTTCACCTCCCCCATCCGGCGCTACCCGGACCTGATCGTCCACCGGCTGCTGCTGGCCAAGCTGGCCGGCAAGAAACCGCCCGTCTCCCTGGAACCCGACGACCTGGAGGCCACGGCCAACCACCTGAACAAACGGGAGCGCCTGGGCATTGAGGCGGAGCGGGAGATGCTGGCCCGCATGCAGGTGCGCTTCCTGTCCCACCGCGAGGGCGAGACCTTTTCCGGCCGGGTCACCGGGGTCAACTCCTTCGGCTTTTTCGTAGCCCTGGACGAGGTCTTTGCCGAGGGGCTGGTGCGCCTGGTGGACCTGCCCAACGATTACTTCCGCTACGATGAAGTGCGCATGCGCCTGACCGGCCGCAAGACCGGGTCCAGCTTCGCCCTGGGAGACCAGGTGCGGGTCACGGTGGCCCACGTCGATATCCGCCGCCGCCACGTCAATCTGGTCCTGGCGGAGGAGGAGGGTGAGCCGGAAGCAGGGAGCAGTGAGCCGGAAGCGGAACAAGCCAGCCCGAAAGGACGAAGACCTGGGGGGCAAAGGCGAAGAAGGGCAGGAAAAAAGCCAAAAGCAGAGGCGAAAGTGGAAAAGAAAGAATAGCCTGTGTGGGGCGGGCGTCCCGCCCGCCATTCTCTTAAGCAATTATAGGGCGGCCTATGGCCGCCTTAATTTTGGGTGCCCCGCCTTATGGTATTTGGTGGGGCGGCCGTCTCCGGCCGCCCGAGGTTTCTAGTGGCACAGGCTTCCAGCCTG
>JBIOJX010000278.1:0-3527 GCA_044451265.1 Desulfobaccales bacterium | reverse complement strand
GCCCTGGACACCGACGCCTCGGTGCGCCAGGTGAAAGGGGCCGGCCGGCCGGTCATCGGCGAGGCCCAGCGGCGGCGCATCCTGGCGGCCCTGGAGGCGGTGGATTTGGTCACGGTCTTCGAAAGCGCCAAGCTGCCGGAAATCCTCGCCAGCCTGAAGCCGGATATCCTCACCAAGGGCAGCAACTACCCGGAGGCCCAGGTGGCGGGGCGGGAGATCGTCTTGGGCTACGGCGGCCAGGTCCGCCTCCTGCCGGTCACCGAGCCGGTCTCGGTCTCGGACCTGATCCAGCGCATCAAGAACGGCGGCTAGGGTGCGCCCCGCGCCCCAAGGTAGCCGCAGGCCCTTACAAAAAACCTGCGCCGATACAGGCGAGACGCCTGCGCCACCAATTTTCTGTAGGGGCGGACCTGCGTGTCCGCCCTTGTGCCACTGCCTGCCGAATATCATCCCTCCACACCAATAAATAACCCTGCCTTAACCCAAATCTAATTTCTCCCGCTTAAGATACTCCTGGAAATCCAAAAATTAGCTAAATTCGGCGGTGAGGATGAAGAGGTATGCAGTCCAGGAAGATCTTATTGTTGAGTGACGGTTCGCAGATTTTTTCGGTGTTGGACCAGGTGTTTAGTGGCGAGGGTTATCAAACCCTGACCGAGCGCAGCAGCCGGGGTGCGGCCCAGGCCATGCGCCGCGGGGGTTTTCACCTGGTGATCACCCGGGCCCAGCAAGACCGGCATGACTCTTTAGCCATGTTGAAAGCGCTGCGCCGGCAACATCCGGGGGTGACGGCCATCATCCTCAGGGGCGAACACGAGGTCAACTCGGCTATTGAAGCTTACCATCTGGAAGATGAGGCAGAGGTCTTCGTGCCCTGCGGCTGGCCCGGGTTGCGGCGGCTGGTGGCCAGTTGCCTGAGCCGTTAGTTTAAAGGCGAACCCCAAGTTCGCCCTTACGAGCAAAGGAGATCAAGCCATGCTATCCTACTTCATGGTGTTTTCGGCCGGGGCCCTGGTGGGCAGCCTGATCATGGGCCTCTACGTGGCCTTCAAAGCCTACCGGGATGCCCGGAGCGATTGGTAGTATAGGGTTCGTCCTACGCACCATATAGAGCACCGGCTGGAAAGCCTGTGCTACCAGTCTAACACCCCCGCAGTTCCACCCCCGGGTGCATCGCCTTGAGGCGGGTCAGAAAGTCGTAAAAGCCGTCGAACTGCGCTAAAATTCTGATCTTGCCGCTCTCCGTCCGCACCATAAAGAACCCCAGATGTGCGCCTGCGGGCTTGATGGACCTGATCTCCTCGGCCCGGATCGTCCGCCGTCGCCAGAGGCTGATAAACTCTATGGTCCCATCTTCGGCCAAGGTAATCCGGTAGGGCAGGCTGAGAAACCAAACCAGGTTGAGGCCGATAACGACCAGAAAAATTACCCCCACCAGCGGCGGCGGGGCCTTGGGGGCCTGGATCAGTGAGGACAAAAGTCCCAGGGCGATGCCGACCCCGGCCAGGGCGATAAATACCAGGATCAGCAATAGCTTCAGACCGGGCTGCAGGTACAATTTATACACCGTCGGTTCGGCCAAATTCCCTCCCGCGGCAGCCTTTACAATTCCGGGGCGCTCGCCGGCACCAGGCAGACCACGACCAGCGGCTCCCGGCCGGTATTCTTCATTTGATGCTCCTCATGGCCCGGGATGAAGAGGGCGTTGCCCGCGGCCATCTTGTGCCATTGGCCATTGCCGAAAACCTCGCCTGTCCCCGCATGGACGAACATCTCATGTTCCCAGGCGTGGGCGTGCTTCGGGGTATGGCCGCCGGGAGCGATCTCGAAGACCCGCATGCAAAAGTTCGGGGCGCCGTCGGCCTTGCCAATGAGCACCCGGGCCGCCACCCCCTTGGCCGGGCCGTTGTCGAAATTAGTCGGTTTAATGTCGGTGTACTTGCAGAGCTTCATGATCTCCTCCTTAGACTCGTTCCTCAATGGCCCTTTTGGCCCTTCTGCCGCCAAAGGCGTGGATGGTTCTGGTGCCGGCCAGGTATTCTCCCGCATGCGCCTGTCCTTTGGGGATGAAATACTCTTGCCCCACCCCCAGCGCGATGTTCTCGCCGCCCATGATTAAGGTATATTTCCCCTGGACCACCACCACATATTCATCAAAGTCATGGACGTGTTCCGGCGAAGTCCCGTCGAGCTCACAGGTCCAGATGATCATCTGGCCGCCGTCGGCCCCGTCGAAAACATATCCTTCCATCCCCGCACCAGATGGTGATCTGGCATAAACCTTGTTGTAAGGGTGCCTCATAAATTCCGGAAATTGGTTCATGTTGTCTCCCTAACCTGGGGGACCACTGCTACTGGCCCAGCAGTTTGAAGGACTGCAAAAAGTCGTCAACGGCCTTATCACCCGCCCTCGCCCGGGGCGCCACCACCGTGACCTGATAGAGGCGGTTCTTCACCATGAAGAGGCGGCCTTTGATGGTCACCGCCGGCCGATCCTCGCCCCTGGCTTCGACGACCACTTCCCGGCCGGGGTGGCCGGCCAGGGTGATCTTAGTCTCCGAGGTCAGTTTACCCTGGGTGTTGCTCACGGAGCCGTCCCGGGCGCCATCCAGCATCTTCTCGGCGTTGTCCGGTTTCGCCAGATCCGGGGCATATTCGCAATAGGCCACAAAATAGGCGATTTCGTCCTGCTGGGCGGAGAACAGGTGGAGATCGATCTTGCTGCCCTTGGTCTCCAGCGGTTGGACGGACTCCTGTAACGGCGCCGGCGACATCACCGCAAAGCCGCCGGTCTCGGATTTAAACTCTTTGATGCTCGGGGGAGCGGAGCAGGACGCCAGGCAACCGGCCAGCATCAGGGTGATCAGGAATAGGGTATTTTTTCTCATCGGATTATCTCCATCAACTGTGCTTCGGCCGGTCTGGCGGCGCACAATTGGCGATCTCGATCAGGTTCAGGTCCGGATCACGTAAGTAAACGGATTCGATGATGCCCCGGGCCCCGGTGCGGCGCACCGGCCCGGCGATAATGGCGACGCCGCAGGCGGCCAGGTGGGCCATGACCTCAGTCAGAGGGGTGGAAGTGAGGAAGCATAAATCCGCCGAACCCGGGGTCGGGTGCTGGGCCCGAGGCTCCAACTCCTGGCCTTGCTCGTGCAGGTTGATCTGCTGCGCCCCTAAGGCCAGGGCTTTTCTGCCATCTCCAAAGGTAACCACTTCCAGACCCAACACCCCGGCATAGAAGGCGCAAGCGGCCTCGAGGTCCTTAACGGTCAGCACCAGATGATCGAGACCCTCGACTTTCACCGCACCTCCACCGCGGGCTCTATAACCCGTTTAAAAATTCCTCCAGCGACACCACCCGGGCATACAAGGGAGACAGGGCCGCCATGAAGGCGCCGTGCACGTGGGCGGCTGGGATTATCGTGTCCCCGAAGGTCAGGTCCCGGCTGGCGCAGGCGTCGTGGATGACCGTACAGGTGAACCCGAGGTCCACCGCGGCCCGGGTGGTGGCGTCGATGCACATG
>JBIOJX010000277.1:0-3554 GCA_044451265.1 Desulfobaccales bacterium | reverse complement strand
TTACAAAAAAAAACAAAAATCCTTTTCCTCTTCTTTTTTTTTTTGTGTAAATAGCCGGCCCCAACATTCCACTTGATTACCATTCTTTTTTTTTGTAATTTTTGTAAAAGGAGAACTTTATGGTAGCCGACAAAGAAATCACCTCGTGGGATATCGTCCGGGAACCGAACCGCATCATCGAGATGGATGAATACGGCTCGCGGCTGGAGTTGTTGATTTGCCTGCTCACCTGGGCGGTGGAAATCGGCCTCTGCTTCGCCTTTGCCATTTCTTATCTACGTGGTTAGGTTAAACCGGGAGTCGCACCGTTAGGCCGCGCCGCGGCGGGGAGCCTACCCGATTTTGGCTGGGGAGGTTACCCGGCCCCGGAGTCGAGGTGTACAGGTGGAAAATATCCTAATTTGTCATAAATATTTTGGCAATATTCATTGAAATAATGTCTTAACAGGCTTAAAATATAATTCTAGTAATTGGATTCCCTGCCGGAGCCCGGAAGAGTTCGAGTTCCGACAGCAGGCGCGGGGCAGGAACCCACCAAACCTGGGGGTTACCACAGGCACTGGCGTTCGGAGTTCGCAGAGCCTAGGAACCTGATGGGCAGAGGCTCAGGGAGGTGTGGGACACACATGATTAACGAATTGCTGGCTCCAGGCGGCAGCCTGGAAATGGTGGAGGGAGTCCTCAAGAACGGCGCCAACGCCGTGTATGTCGGGTCCAAGGGCTTCAGTCGCCGGAAGTGTCAATGGGAGCTGGAAGACAGCGACATCGCTGAGGCGGTGCGCATTGCTGCTAAATACCAGGGCAAGATCCGGGTGGCCCTGAACGCCGAAATCCCGCCGGAAAAAATTCCCCTGCTATTGACCAAGGTTGAGAAGTACGCCCACTTCGGCATCGAAGGGGTGATCGTCAAGACCCCGGCGGTGATCCAGGCCGTACATCAGCGCTTTCCGGAGCTGGTCATCCATGCCAGCGTCGGCGCCAACATCGAGACCCAGGCGGAGATGGCCCGGTTCAAGGAATACGGCTGCACCCAAATCGTCGCCTCCACTGAAATCGACACGGTGGCGAAGCTTACCCGCTTCAAGCGGGAGGCGGACGAACTGGGGCTGGGGACCGAGATCCTGATCCACGGCAACCGTTGCGTCGGCGGCGTGGGCAACTGCATGTTCCACGAGCTGATTGCCGACTCCTACGTCCGCAAGGTCTATAAGGACGAAGACGGCAACGAGATCGTCGAATACGAAGGCTGGCCGGACCGCAGCGGCAGTTGCTTCCGAATCTGTATGCTCACGGACGAACAGCGGCGTAAGGTCCTCTCCCGGCGGGGACAGCCCCCGGAGAGAATCGAGGCCATGAACGACCGCATCCGGTTGCACCCCAACGTGGCCTTTGCCATCCTGGGGGATGAGTTGAAGGGTTATCTCGACCTGGGATTGGCCACCGTCAAGGTCCAGGGCCGGGAGTATGCGGTCTCCATGATCGCCAAGATGATCTGCTGCTATCGGCAGCTCATCGACGCCCACGCCCGGGGCGAAGACATCAACGGCACCTTTTACAAGCGCATCCAGGATCGCCTGGCAGACCTGGTGGCCAAGCGGGACGAGGCTCGGCTGGCAAAGACCAAGGAGTTGCATCGCCAGATTGTCGGCCTGTAAGCCTTTTTGTTAACCTGGCCCGTAAATAATACTTTATTATGTCTAAAAGCCTGCCCTATAATGGGGCAGGCTTTTTTATCCGGTTGATTCCGGCAGCCGCAGGCTTTAACCTGCTAAGACCTGAGGCGACGAAATTATGAAGTTCAGTGACTTCCGTCTGCGGCCCGCATCTCTGGGGTTTTGGGGCGGGGTGCTGCTTGCGGTCGTGATCCTGACCGGCAGTTTTTACAACCTGGCTAATTACCCCACCATTGGGTGGGATGAGGCCATCTTTTCTGAGACCGCCGCCAATCTGGTGCAACACGGCCGCTACGCCTTCACGTTACAGAGCCCGGATCAACTGAGCGATCTCGATTTTCGCATCACCGCGGGGCCTGCCCTGATCCTACCGCTGGCCCTGGCCTACAAACTTGGGGGCGTGGGGGTGGTTCCCGGCCGCCTGGTGGCCGGACTCTACCTGGTGTTGGCCTTCCTGGGCCTGTTCCTGGCCGCCCGGCGCCTCTGGGGCTCCGGGGCCGCCCTGCTGGCCGTGGCCCTGGCCCTGCTGGACACCGATGTCTTTTACTGGGGCCGCTCCGTCCTGGGAGATATCCCGGCCCTGGCGCTCTTCCTGCTGGGCACCGGATTTCTCATCCGGGGACTGGAAAGCCGTTCAAGCTGGCCATTGTTTCTGGGGGGCCTCTTTCTGGGCCTGGCCTTCGACGCCAAGGAATTTTACGGACTGGCCTTCCTGCCGCCCCTGGGGCTGCTGGTCAGGCAGTCCTGGCGGGAGCCGCGCCGCCTGGGGCTCGCCCTCCTGGCCTATGGCGCCGGTCTGGCGCTACCCCTGCTGGCTTACCTGCTCCTGAAGGCGATCATCTTGGGGAGCCTGACGGAGGCGGTGTTCCATTTTCTGCGTCAGAAAAAACTCCTGTGCCACGAGTTCTTCACCCCCCTGACCATCGGCCGGATCTACCCGGAGAGCCTCCTCTATCTTTTGGAACGTCCGCTCTTCTGGCTGGGAGTCATGGGAGCCGTCTGGGTCTGGAAAAAAGAGCCCCCTGCGGCCGGGGCCCGGCTTTGGGTATGGAATTTTTTCATTTGGTGCCTGGTTTACCTCACCGCAGTCTATTGGCAGCGCTTCGCCCTGCCGGCCCTGTTCCTGGCGAGCCCTTTGGCGGCCCACTTTCTCCTCCGGAGCGTCGACCGCCTCACCGCCCATTTGACCCCCAGGCCCTCGGTTTGGCTGCCCGTTGGCATCACTCTGACCTTTTTGATCATGTTCTGTCCGTGCCAGGGACTGGATTATCTAAACCAGGTCGTCACCCAAAGCAACAACCCCCCGGAAAAACTGCTTAAATTTCTTCAGGCCCAGGTGCCCCGCTCCTGGCTCATCGAAACCCCGGAGTACGAACTGGCCTTCCTCGACGACGACCACCGCATCCACCTGATGCCCGCCTATTATTTTGTGGAGTCCACCCCGGATGAGGTCGTGCTCCTGAACCCCCGGTCCACCCCCTATGACTTCGAGCGGGTGGGAGCCGATATGCTGATCCTGGGGAACTTCGGCAAAGGCGTTTTTCAGCAGATTTATCCGCCCTGCCTGGTGGCCCGGGATTGGCGGCTTGTCGCCCGGGTGGACTATTACGACATCTACGTTCGAGCCGGAACTTCCAGGCCGGCGCTAAAAGCCGGAAGTTCCCGGCCCATCGAGGCTCCGACGGCTACCGCCCCGAACCTCATAGTCACTTCTTACTGAAATTAATGAACCGTCAGCCTCGACTAATCCGCCAGATCACCGAATTCCGGCAATCCTATTCCGAGTTGGGCGCCGGCGACGCGGTGGTGGGAACCCTGCCCCTGCGCCCGGGCGAGGGTTTTAAATTACTGGACCTGGCCGATCGGGGGGTGTCCCTGTTT
>JBIOJX010000276.1:0-3555 GCA_044451265.1 Desulfobaccales bacterium | reverse complement strand
GCTGGCCGGGGCCGCCCTGGGGGCGGGTTTCTGCCTGGGGGTGGACCTGTTGCGGCCGGCGGTGCGCCGCGCCCGGGAGAACGCCCGGGACAATGGCCTGGCCGCGGCCGTCCAGCTGGTGCAAGGCTCCACCGAATGTCTGCGCGGGCCCTTCACCGTGGTAGTGGCCAACCTGCCCTGGCCGGTGCAGGTGGCTATGGTGGCGGAGCTGGACCGGCTGGCGGCCGGGACCCTGATCCTCTCCGGCTTCCGGGACATCCAGGAGGCGGAACTTCTGGTCCGCTACCAGGAGCGCGGCTTGCGCCTGGCGCACCGCCTCTCCCGGGACGAATGGGCCATCGAGATGCCGCCTGACCGCAGCTTCACCTGGGTGGCCTGGCTGCTGGAAAGATGACCGGGGACGGGAGCAAAAATAGCGAACCTTCTTCCGTCCCCGGTCTCTCAAAGATAATTTTCCGCCAGACCGTAGCCCGTATGGCGGGAAAGCGAAGCGCATCCCGCCTTTATCATTATTCCAGTCTCCAGTGGCTGACTTAATGGCTGGGACTTCCATTGCCTGCCAGAAATCCGCCTAAGGTTGGAAACCCGGAGCAGGGCGGCCGGGGACGGCCGCCCTACCTATCTTAAATTTAAAGATAATTATCCGCCAGCACCTCATAGTACGACCGTGGATGTTTGCAGGACGGGCAGGCCTCCGGGGCATTCTTGCCTTTGACCACGTAGCCGCAGTTGCGGCAGTGCCAGGTGGTGGTCTCTTCCCGGTGGAACACGGTGTTGTTCTGGACGTGCGTCAGCAAACACCGGTAGCGGAACTCATGGAATCTCTCCACTTTGGAGATCTCCCGGAAGGAGACGGCGATCTCCTTGAAGCCCTCTTTCTCGGCCTCTTCAGCAAAATTCTGATAGAGGGTGGTCCACTCGAAATTCTCCCCTTCGGCCGCGGCCTGCAGGTTGCTGGCGGTGTCCCCCAGGTGAAAAGGGTACCCCGCAAAGATCTCCGCGGTGCCCTCCCCCAGGTGGCTAAAAAAGACCTTGGCGTGCTCCTTTTCGTTGTCCGCGGTCTCCTGGAAGATGGCGGCAATCTGCTCAAAGCCCGCCTTCCGGGCCTCACTGGCGTAAAAAGTGTAGCGGTTCCGGGCCTGGGATTCCCCGGCAAAGGCGATGAGCAGGTTCTTTTCCGTCTGCGAGCCCTTCAACTGCATGGATTGACCTCCTTATTGATGGCTTCCGGCCTGTGGCCGATTTCCTTAAATGCACTCCAGCCCTTCACTCGGCGGCAGAGGTGCGACGCGCCCTGAGGCTGGCGCCGCCTTGGTTGGAATAATGGATCACGTAGTGGTGCACCTCTCCCGGTTGCAAGCCGGCAGTGAAGCGCAGGTCCGCGTGGTTCCCGTCCTCATCATAACCCTTCATGGATAGGATGTATCTGCCAGAATCCACCCCGATCACCCGCAAGCTGTAAGTGCCGCTCACCGCATTGCCGACATACAGGCGGATAGCGTGCTGCTGGGAGGAGATAGTCTCTCCGCTGTAAGTGGCGCCGGGAATTTCCTGATAATTGTTGTTAGCGCGGGAATCAGAGCCGGTCATCCGGGCATTAGGGTCGCTGAGCACCAGATCCCCCGGCGGGTATTCCGCCCCGTCCTCCGATTCGATGCGTATTTGCAAAGAGCCGCCGGATCCCGCGGCCTGGGCCACACCACTCCATAAGCTCACCGTCGGCCAGGACAGGAGCAAGAGCCAAACCACCGTCAGGGCCAATTTTTTGGGCCTCAATCTCATAACCGCCTCCTTGGTTTCTCTTTTCGCCTCCACGGCGCCACTGGCGCGGCTGATGTTTTTCAGGTAATCACCCGTGGCCGGATTATCCAGCCGAAAAGCCGATTTTCACTTTTTACCAGTCGATGCTTCGCGTTATTAGGGAGGAGCGCTTCCAGGCTTTCCGGCGGGGCCTTTCTGGCAGAAGAACTTATTCTATGTGCAACCAACTATATTTATTATTCTTTTAACTGATACCCAAAACTAATAACTGTATCTAACCGAACATCAGGGCTTGAGGCCGGAAGATGAGGAGAATCCCCAGGATCAGCATCAAGACGCCGCCGATGAGGTTGGAGGCCTGCTTGTATTTGGTGCCGACGCCCAGCAGTTGCAGGGTGATCATGGCCGCCATGAAGATAATCATGTCATCCAGCATATACATGAAGATGTAGAGGACCATGTAGAGGTAGTATTGCCAGAAAGGCAATTTGTTCAGGCTCAAGATCTGCAGATAGATGACCGGAAAGCCGGCGGAACAGATCAACTCCACCAGATTGACGGCGAAGGCCAGCAGGATGATGCCGCCCAACGCCAGCCAGAACTTCTGGCCATGGACCGCCGCTTTAATCCTCTCCAACCTTCGGCGGCGGCCCTCCCCGGACTCCAGCTTGCAGACCCCGGCTCTATTGGTTAAATATTCCCGCAGGTTATAAAACCCGGCCAGCAGGGCGACCCCGCCGATGGCGATCCTGACCCAGACGATAAAGCCCACGAAGACCAGAAAATTGAGCCAGGCGGTCATGAACAGGAAGTAAATGAGGCCCGAGGCGGCGATGAAGGTGCCGCCGAAAATCCACATCTTGCGCCGGTCTTCCAGGCCCAACAGCAGGTTGATGAGAAAGACCAGGACCCACATGGCGCAGGGATTGAAGCCGTCCAGCAGGCCGATGATCAGGGTGACCAGGCCCAGGGACAGGTACTTGATCTCGATCTCGCCGACCAACGGCAGGGGCAACTTCTCGGGGATGGCCTGCTTTTCCGGGGGCATCAGGTCGGCGGGACGGCCCCTGAGGCCGGCCACCACGTCGGGGGCCTGGGTGCGCCGCGCTTCCTGGACCGCGTTGGCGATGGCCGCCCCGGTGCTGTCCTCAGCCAGCCAGCCGATGAAATAGCGTTCGCCCACCACCGTGAAGGGCACGCCGGAGACCTGGGCACGGAGTTCCTGGCCCACTTTTCCGAATAATTCACGGTTGTCCCGGGACTCGGTCAGCTCCAGGGTAATGATTTGAAGATTCTGGTCAGAGCTCGCCAATTTCGCCAGAAATGCTTTTTCCTGGGCGCAATGGGGGCAGCCCTTGGTCCAAAACAGATAGATATTGATCGGCTGACGATCACCGGCTGGAGAATTCGGAGGGCAAAAAAGCAGCGCTAAAATTGTGATTATGCAGAGGGCCACCAAGGCTTTGGTTTTTTTAGACATTATTCCCTGATTCCGTGGTCTGATGCCGAAGAGCGCGCCAACAATAATTTCTGTAGGCGCAGGCTTTAGCCTGCGGTTTTTTGCGCGGTTTCAAACGCCGCTAAATGTCCATGAATCCCACGTGTTTCACCGCCGAGAATGAAAATCCCCCTGCCCCAGTAGTGTCCGGTAGAGATTTTGCATGAGCGGTGGCAGAATGAAAACGAAAAATGGAGCCGCCGTGCTTTAGCCCGGGGCGGCGCAGGCTGAAGCCGGTAGCACCAAAAACCCCCTCTCCCCTGCGAGGGGAGAGGGTTGGGGTGAGGGGTGGCTTC
>JBIOJX010000275.1:0-3558 GCA_044451265.1 Desulfobaccales bacterium | reverse complement strand
GTAGAAGCCCAGGATCGTGGGGGGCCCTTCCTTGATGGCCTTGGCCAGTTGACGATCAACGTCGGCCCGCTGTTCCTCCTGGGCCAGCAGTCTTAGGATATCCGGAGAGGTTACGCCTTTCCGGGTGAATTCCTGGCGCAGGCTGGTCACCGCCTTCAAGGCCCCGGTTTCCTCTTTCTCGGCGAAGATAATGTCCAGGGCGACGACCCGGGGGCCGGCATCTTTCACCAGCTTGATCAGGCGGGCTATGTCGGTTCGGGACCAGGGCCAGCGGCCTACCTTTTTGAGACTCTCGTCGTCGATGGCCAGGATGACCACCTCCGAGGACGACGGCCGCTCTCCCCGGAAGCGGAATTTCAGGTCATAGAGCTTGAGTTCGATGAACTCGGTGAAGTTGGGACGCCAGAGGAGCAGGAACCACATCACCAGGGTGACCCCGCCTACCCAAATGACGATGGGCGATTTCAAGAAGCCGGCCAGACGTCTGATCATGGTTCGAGAGTCTCCTGCTTGGGAAAGCTGAAGCGCCGCAAATTCAGCAGATAAACTGTAACCGCAGGCTTTGAGCCGGACGACGCAGGCTAAAGCTCGCGGCCACAGGATAATAAAGGGAGATTATCCTTGAAGAAATAATACCTTGTTTCAGGTTAGAGGTGATAGTGAATTTTTGCGAGGTGGCCGAGCCGTGGTTGATAGAAAAATGGGCGCGAGCGCTTGAAGGCCAGGTTTCCGGAATAAAACCGGAGCCTCGCGGTGTACAGATCAGTGCGATGTCGCGGTGGCGTTGGTGACGGTGCCGGAAGTGGGAGTGCCTCCGGAGACGGTAATAGTGCCCGTGGGGGTGAAGGCCATGGCCCCCGTGGGGGCGAGGCTTACCGGCCCGGAAAGGTTTATGTGTAATGGTCAAGACTTGAACAGACGACCTTTCCATCCACGCTTAATATCATCTGACACGCCTTCTTTTTTGAGTTTTGCCATGCTGCCCCCTACCAAAACCACATTTCATTATTCAGATCATATCTATATTTAATTGATATTCCTGAGAAGTTTCTGGTTTGGCAAGTTATCTGGCAGGTTCAATAGACCATAAAAAGGCATGGCCATAGGTTGACCCTGCCTGGGGTAGGTGCAGAGGGAATGATTGGTTAACTCTTCCTGAATTTCCTGCCGCTCCGTCGTTTTGTTATTAGCTGGATTAACGAGCATTGACTATCATGTTTCCGCAGGAGGGCCAGACAATCAGGCATTTCGGGTTTTTGTTTCATCTGCCTCGGGCAAAAATCAGGCCGGGATCGAATGCTCGGCCCCGGCCTGCATAATACTGAAGGGCCGGTCCGATCCTTCAGCTCCGGAGTGGTTAAGCAGCCTCATTTGGCAGGAGGCGGCGGCGGCGGTCCAGCACCGGGGCACTTGCCCATGCTCTCCCCGGGTCCGGGACCCATACCCATTCCCATGCCCATATCGAAATCGGGGGCGATCTTCTTAGCCTCCATTCGGAAGGCCGTCATCTTCTCCTGCATCTGGTCTGTCAGGGCGTCCAACTCCTTCTGCTTGGCCTGGATGGCGTTTTGATCAGGCTTCTCCGCCTTCCGCAAGGCCGCCAGTTCCGCAAGTTTGACCAATCCCTGCTTGCGCAGACCGATGGTGTCGGCATACATCTTTTCCCTGAGGTCGAAAATCTTGGCCACCTGCTCCGGGGTCAGATTCATCATCCCGGGACCGGGGCCCATGCCCTTGCCCATGGGCTGAGCCCAGACGGACGCCGCCAGACCCAGACTCAACGCCAGGCCCAAGACCAGCAACAACGATAATTTTCCTGACTTCATCAATTTATCTATCTCCTTTATCTCGGGTGAGGATTGTGAGTACGGTACTCCGGATTTCATTAACTAGAACCTCTCAGGCACATTAATCCGGCACGTTGGGTGCAGATTGACCACGAATTCAATATGTCTGCTATATCTCCGCTTTTCACCATCCGGATTTTGGCTTACTGATATGCTCATCATAACTGCATTTCAGACCATGGCACTTTTTTAAATTTTCCCCTCAATGTCAGATTTAATCTGACTCAGTTTAATGATTGTCGGCTCAAATCTTGGTCATTACAGTTTATGGTAGTCGTGTTTAACGAGCTCCGGCGCTTGCCTGCAGGGAGCCGGTGCCGGTAAAGGTGCCGCCCTGCTGGCCGGAAACGCTGGAGGAATTGCTAAGCACAGACAGAGAGCCCGAGCCGCTATTGAGGAATCCGGTGTTAGCAGTTGCCGTACCGGTCAACGAGTTGGAGGGAAAAACCCCGGTAAATCTGTCAAACCAGCAATAATTCCTTATAAAAGATCTTTGTTACATAGTCAATAGATGGTTATCCTTTGATAATCACAGCAGAATCTTCCCATGGCCCCCTTGAGCGGATGGGTGAAGGCAGGCCGTTTCGCCGCCTCTTGAGCTCACACCCGGGGCTTGGCCCAGATTTCCAGGACGGAGAGTTGTAGAAAACGTTTGGAGGCAGCCGCGCGGATGATGGCCACCGCGTCCCAACCCCGGGCGGTGCCGCCGATCGCCACCACTTCCTCGCCTTCCGGGATGAGGCCGGCGTCCACCGCCTCCATGACGATCTCGCAGCAGACCTTGAGGCCCTGCCCCAGGCGCCGCAGGGTGTTGGCAATGAGCAGGGTGGGGGCGCTGCCCTTAAACTGCTCGGCGAGAGCGGCCTCCAGGGAATGGGTGAGGATGGTGGCCTTCAGGACCTTGCCTCCCAGACGGGTGATCTCCTGGTAGTGCTCCGGCAGGAATTCGTCGATATTGGGCCCTTTGTAACCCACGGAGTGGCCCACCACCACCAGGTTGGCGCCCTTGCCGGCCAGGCGCCGGGCGGCCTCGGCGCCGCTCACCCCGGTGGTGGAGGCCACCACGGCGTGGCGCCAGCCCTCGGCCACCGCCTTCTCCAGCAAATCCTGACAGGCCGGGGTGTTCTCGGCTCCCACTTTGTCGAAATATAAGGCTTCTCTGCGGATCATCACTGCACTCCTTTTCAGGCCAATTATCCCGCCATATTCCTGATGTATTTTATCCGAACGTCCGATGATTGGGTAGGAGGAATTAATCCCTTGCAGGGGTTATGCTGGAGCGGCGCGATGATCTTCAGCGGAATCGGGGCGCTGTTTTATTGGGGCGCCCGCGCCTTGGCTATGGATGATTTCTACAGGGAGGCCTGTCTGTTCCTGGTCCTGGCCTTAATTTGCGCCTGCCTGGGGGTAGGGGCCCCTTGAAAGTCCCGACCCACATTTTCTGCTCACTGCTCACTGCTTTGAAAAGTTTCGAGTTTTTAGTTTTTAGTGGCACAGGCCTCTGGCCTGTGTCTGGTGGGCACTGCCCACCAGCAGAATGTAGCCGCAGGCTTCAGCCTGCGCTTGGTGCGCCGGGCGCACCATACCACGGCGGGCGAGACGCCCGCCCCACCAACCTTTTCATGCTTTATGGGTGAGCCACTGGATCATGAGCAACTTCTTATACCAAAGCGCCATCAATTGGTAGCACAGGCTTTCCAGCCTGTGCAGG
>JBIOJX010000274.1:0-3576 GCA_044451265.1 Desulfobaccales bacterium | reverse complement strand
GGGTTAGGGTGAGGGGGAATTAATCACTTTCTCCCCGGCGTTACAATACGTTACCGGATTTATGCAATCGGGTACTAAGCTTCCGGTTCGGCCAGGATTTTCTGGCTGATGCCCCGGCCCAGGGCCACCCGGCCGCCGTTGATGCCGACAATAATGAGGCCGCGGTTATTCTGCAGGATCTCCACTACCTGGCCCAGGTTGAGTCCCAGGGCCAGCAGCCGGGCCCGCAGCATGCGGCCGCCCTGGTAGCCGGTGATGCGCACCCTTTGTCCGGGCTGGGCCAGGGCCAGAGAAAAGTCCGCGGCTTCCGGTGCTTCCGGGGCCGCCTTCTGAAACCTTCTAAACACCTTGACTTCCTCTATCCTTTGGCCGGCAGGCGGCGCAGTAACCGTGCACCTGCAACTGGTGGCCTTTGATTTGATAATTATACCTTTGGGCCAACTGCTCTTCCAAGACCTTTAGGCTTGGTTCCTCAAACTCCTGGATTTCGCCGCAGCCCAGGCAACGGAGATGATTATGGTGGTCGTGGCCGTAAATATGCTCATAGTGCCAGTGGCCTTCGCGGAAATCCACCTCGCGGATGAGGCCGCAATCCATGAACAGGGGCAGGGATCGGTAAATGGAGGCCTTGGAGACCTTGGAGCCTTTGCCCTTAAGCAGCAGATAAAGCTCATCCACATCAAAATGGCCGTGCCAGGCGAAGATTTCCCGCAGAATTTCCTCGCGCTCCGGGGTGCGCCGCCGCCCCCGCAGCCGGATATATTCCTGAAATATCTGGAGTTCGGATTTCACCGCGTTGTCGTGATGTAATTGAGAATTAATCTCGATAATAACTTGCACCGGGGGAAAAGTCAAGCGGAGTTTAGCAACCGCCACCGCCAAAAAGAAACGGCGCCGCCTGGCGCCGCTTCCTGAATCGGCATCTTGCTGCCGCCGGCCTAGATATGCCGGGCCATGTAGAAGAGGCTCCCGCCGATGGTCGAGGCGGCGAACACGTGCAGGAAGAAGTGGGGGTGGTTGTCCACCAGGTTTTGCAAATTCCAGGGCCCCATCTTCACCTCCAGCAGTATAGCCGGCGCGGCCTTGGCTGGCTTCTGGGGCAGGGCGTCCAGGGGGGCCGCAGGTTGCCGTCTGATATGGCTGACCTCTCCCATCAGGGCCGTCGGCATCTCCTGATAAAGCAGCAGACAACTTTCCACCACTTCTGGATCGTAGAGGATCCCCTTCTTCAGTTCGATCTCCTCCAAGGCCTTGTCAATGCCCAGGGCCGGACGGTAGGGCCGGTGGGAACACATCGCCTCAATCACATCCGCCACCCCCAAAATCTTGGCTTCCAAGAGAATCTCTTGATCATCGAGGCCATAAGGATAGCCGGAGCCGTTCAATCTTTCGTGGTGCTGCATGATGATCTGGGTGATTTGGCCAGGAATTTCCAAAGGTTTCAGGATATTGAAGGCTACCTGGGGGTGGGTTTTGATGATGGCGAATTCCAGGTCCGTCAATTTTCCGGGTTTGGAGAGGATCTCCGTCGGCACCGCGATCTTCCCCAGATCGTGGAGGCAACCGGCTACATGGAGTTCCTCGATCCGCTCCTCAGAAAGCCCCATACGCTGCGCAATGGCGATGGCAATGTGCGTGGCCCGATGTTGATGTTCAACGGTATAGGGGTCCCTGGCTGCGATGGTGGACTCCATTACCTGGATGATGGCCTCCATGGTGCCTCCTTTCCCTGCTAAAAACCGAATGCTAAATGACCCCATAAAGCGGGGAATTAATTTCGTGTAGGAGCAAGGTATAAATAATTCCAGTTTCTGACAATAAGGATTTCCCTGATTTCGTCTATCGTATTCCCCTATTTTTGCTTGGCGCCCGGGTAATGAATGCCTGGGCCGCCGTCGCGGATGAGGATTTTTTCCAACCTCCGCTTCCTTTGACCGCCAAATTGCGGTATTTATTTTCAGACAGCATCTGGCTGGAGTAGCCTCGGGTCTTCCTCCCCGGACAGGTGGGGAAAGCCTGAGCTTCGAACCAAGTCAACCAAGAGGAGCAGGAATGACACCGGAGAAAGCCCCATCTGATCGTCAGGCCCATTTGTCGCCCGGACGCCAGCGGGAACTGATTAATCTGGCCGGGCGGTTGGGCCACCGGTTCAAGGACCCGGCGCGGCTGGATCAGGCCCTGCGCCACAGCTCCTTTGCCCATGAAAACCCGGAGGCTGGCCCCAGCAACGAGCAGATGGAGTTTCTGGGGGACGCGGTCCTGGCCCTGACGGTGAGCAGTCTGCTGCTGCTTAACTTTCCCGAGAGTTCCGAAGGGGAGCTGTCCCGGGGCCGGGCCGCCCTGGTGAACGCCCGACGCCTGGCGGTCCTGGCCCGGGAGCTGGACCTGGGGTCTTACCTCCTCCTGGGCCGGGGCGAGGAGGCGCAGGCCGGGCGGGAGAAGCCCTCTCTCCTGGCCGACGCCCTGGAGGCGGTGATGGCCGCGGTCTTTCTCGATGGCGGCCTCAAAGCCGCGGACGCCCTGACCCGGCGCTGGTTTACGCCGCTGCTGGCCGGCCCGGCCGAGTCGCCCTGGCAGGACTTTAAGACCAGGTTGCAGGAGCTGACCCAGGCCCGCCACCAGGGCTCACCCACCTACAACCTGCTCTCGGAAAGCGGCCCCAGCCATGCCCGGGTCTTTGAGGTGGAGGTCTGCCTGGGGGAGCGCCCCCTGGCCCGGGGCCAGGGCCGCACCAAAAAACAGGCCGAACAGCGGGCGGCCCGAGAGGCCCTGGAGACGCTGCCGGATCTGACCGGAGAGGAGGAGAGGGGAGGGGAGTAGGAGGCAGGTAGCACCGGAATCTCCTCCACTCAAAGCGCTTTTCTTTATTCAGATCATCTCGCTAATTAGTTGGGATTTTTGAGAAGTTTCGGCTGTGGCAAGATATGGAGCGGTCCCACCTCCTGGGAACCACGAATAGGAGACTGGCCTGGATTCTAAAAGAATACCAGGGCACCTTGCTAACTTGACTTTGCCCATAGTAGATATATGGCTATGACCTGCCTCCCTTCGATCCACTACTCTAACATAAACTTGTGGATCAGTTTTTAAGGGGCAGGTCAGGCGCAGGTGCCGGATCAGGCGCAGGCGCCGGTGCCGGATCAGGCGCAGGCGCAGGTGCCGGATCGGTCTTAGATGCAGTTGCAGGTGCCGGTGCAGGTGCCGGTGCCGGATCGGTCTTAGATGCAGGTGCAGTTGCAGACGCAGGTGCTGGTGCCGGTGCTGGCGCCGGATCAGGTGCTGTTGCAGGCGCAGGCGCCGGTGCCGGATCGGTCTTAGATGCAGGTGCAGTTGCAGACGCAGGTGCTGGTGCCGGTGCTGGCGCCGGATCAGGTGCTGTTGCAGGCGCTGGCGCCGGTGCCGGATCGGTCTTAGATGCAGGTGCAGTTGCAGACGCAGGTGCTGGTGCCGGTGCTGACGCCGGATCAGGTGCTGTTGCAGGCGCAGGCGCCGGTGCCGGATCGGTCTTAGATGCAGGTGCAGTTGCAGACGCAGGTGCTGGTGCCGGTGCTGGCGCCGGAGCAGGAGCAGGTGCCG
>JBIOJX010000273.1:0-3581 GCA_044451265.1 Desulfobaccales bacterium | reverse complement strand
TTGAAGCTCCGGGTACGCCGGGCGCAAAATAAATCGTAAGGAGACGAATATGCCATTCGGTACAGCTGGCTTGGTGATCATTGTCTTGGCGTTCTTCTTTATCATCAGCGCCATTAAGATCCTGAACGAATATGAGCGCGGGGTGATCTTTCGGCTGGGCCGGGCCCTACACTTTGCCAAGGGCCCGGGGCTCATCATCCTCATTCCCATGGTGGACAACCTGGTCAAGGTCAACCTCCAGTTGGTAACTTATGAAGTACCCTCCCAGGATGTCATCACTCGGGACAACGTGACGGTGAAAGTGAACGCCGTGGTCTATTACCGGGTCATCGACCCCCTGAAGGCCATCATCGAGGTGCGGGATTACTATTCCGCCACCCAACTGCTGGCCCAGACCACCTTGCGCAGCGTCTGCGGCCAGGTGGAGTTGGACGACCTGCTGGCCGAACGGGAGAAGGTCAATGCCCAACTGGCGGAAATCCTGGACAAGCAGACCGAGCCCTGGGGCATCAAGGTGACCCTGGTGGAGGTGCGCTCCATCGATCTGCCCATTGAAATGCAACGGGCCATCGCCAGGCAGGCGGAAGCGGAGCGGGAACGGCGGGCCAAGGTGATCAACGCCGAGGGCGAATTCCAGGCCGCGGCCAAGATGGCCGACGCCGCCCGGGTGCTGGCCACCGAGCCCATGTCCTTGCAATTGCGCTATCTTCAGACCTTGAGGGAGATTGCCGCCGAGAAGAACTCCACCACCCTGTTCCCCATCCCCATCGACCTGATCACGCCCTTCATCAAGCTGGCGGCGAAGCTGGATAAAGAGTAAAGACGGTTTTCAATTGGCGGTAAAACCGGGTAAGTGGTCTTTTGGGGTTGAGTAATTCGGGAAAAATAGTTAAATTAACCTGATTCGGAGAATGAAAGAGGGTAGGGGCCTGGCGGCTCCGTCCCTCCATTGAAATATCGGGAGATAAACCATGGCCAAGAAGGAACGCAAAGAGAAGAAAGAAAAGCCTCTGGATAAGATGACCGCCACGGAACTGCGGAAATACGCGATGGATCTGGGCGAGATCAGCGGCGTCCACGGCATGAACAAAGAGGAGCTGCTGAGCGCCATCAAAGAGGTGAAAGGCATCAAGGATGAGGGCAAGGCGGTTAAAACGGTGAACGTCCGGGAGTTGAAGGAAAAGGCGCAAGCCGCCCGGGCCAAGAAGTTGGAAGGCATTGCCGGCGGCGCCTCCCGCAAACAGGTCGATGCCCTGCGCAAAAAGGCCAATCGCCTGAAGAAGCGCACCCGGAAAGCCGCCTAGGCCAAGCCGGCCGCTTCATCTGTGGCAAGGCCCGGAAGGTCAAAGACCCGGGGAATACTTGCCGAAAAAGTGTCCAGGAGAGCATGAGCTCTTCTGGACACTTTTTTTTGATGTTATGAGAAGTGGACAAGTCAGGGGGGAGATGTTTCAGAAATAAAACAAGGCTTGGCTTGATTTGGAGAATCTTTCAAAAATTGTGACCTACGGATAGAGCCCTCCATGGACCTGGTTTATGGAAGCCAGAAAATCTCCTGGCCGAATCCAGGGTTACACCGGATCGGACTCGACCCATCCCTTTCTTCTCCTTCCCAAAAAAGAATTGGCATAAGAGATGCAATCAATGTGTGCAAATCACGCCTATGCAGGAGAGAGACGGAAATGCTAAGAATTTTTAATATAATGATCATCCTATCAGGCCTGGCCATGCTGCTTCTGGCCCCCGGCGGGGCTGTGGCGGACTCTACCATGACCCTCACGGACAACACCTGGATGCAGCCCTGGCAATCCGGCGCGGTCTCGACTTATCCAGGTTGGAATAATTGGACGGTCTCCCCGATCGCCAACGACCCAACTGCGTGGGAAGTCAGTAGGGTGGCCATCACCTGGTCCGGGGCCAATCTGGAGATGCAGATATTTACCAATTACCCACTAGCCGGTTTGGAAGGCGCCGGACTGGCCGACATCGCCCTGTCTCCCGGCAGCGGCCATGGCAGCTTTAACTATGGCATTGACCTGAGGAATTGGAATTCGCAACAACACCTCGCCAACATTTATTCGGGTGTCACCTGGAATCACCCCAACGCCTATTGGGCGGGTACCGGTGATATCTATACGGGCGCTTACAATCCCACGGGTGTCACTGCTAACCCCCAAGTGCCTGACACCGTAATCGCTAATCATTCCGGCAGTTTGGGCCAGGCAGCCGTGACCTTCAGTAATGCCCCGGCGGGCAGCGGTTCGGTCTATATGTGGGACATCTTATTTCCCGCCGGCTTCAACGCCGACGGCAGTTGGAATCAGTTTGACTTTACCTTGGGGTCGGGGTCATGCGCTAACGATTTTTTTGCCGGCACCGCCACGGATCCTAGTGGTAATGCGGCGCCTATTCCCCCCGGCTTCTTGCTCCTGGCCACGGGTCTCTTGGCCCTGGCCCTGCTGAGCTACGGAAAGAAGGCCGCGCTCGTGCGGGCAGACAGGAAGTAAGGCAGGTATTTTACGAGCCAACGGTATCGGCCTCGATACCCGTAAATGCGCAATCTTAGCAAACCAGGCAGGGCCGGCGACGGTCCTGCCTGGTTATTTTTTGTTGGGGGGTGGGAGAGGGGCGCCGGCGGAATTAGTGACTCGGCACCTAAGGTTAAGCGCGTCAAGTATAGACTTATTGCTTGGCAGCCAGGGCCGTTAAAAAATTGAGTTGATATATTGCAAGAAAAAGCAGGGCCGCAGCAGCACCGCCCTCAGATTGCCAGAACTGGTGAAAGGTTAAGGGCCAGCCGGTCAGGCCCGGGAGCTGGGGCCCAAAAGTCAGACCGCACCGGGGATGGTACCGGCAGCCCATAACTTCCAGTAAAAAAAGCAGGGCCACCAGGCCCTGCTTTTTTGGGCAGATATCTAAGGTTCTTACAGGCCGGGGAAGATCTTCACCGCGTTCATGGCCATTTCGTAGAGGGGGCCGGGGAAGATACCGATGAGCATCACGCCGGCGGCAGTGACGGCCAGCACGGCGGTGAGGCCGGGCGAGAAGGTCACCGGGCCCAGGTCGGCTTCCGCGGGTTTCATGTAAATCAGCACGGTGATGCGCAGGTAGTAATACATCGACACCAGGGAATTCATGACGCCGATGATGGTCAGCCAGATGAAGCCCGACTGCACCGCGGCGGAGAAGATGTAGAACTTGCCCACGAACCCGGCAGTGGGCGGCATACCCGCCAGGGCGAACATGAACAGGGCCATGGCCGCACCCAGGGCCGGATGCTGGAAGCCCAGGCCGGAGTAGTCGTAGATATTGAGGTAGCTGTCTTTCTTGCGGCCTACCAGAATCACTACGCCGAAGGCCCCCAGGTTCATCAAGGTGTAGGCCAGCAGGTAGTAGAGCAGGCTGACGGCGCCCAACTGACTGGCGGACACCAGGGCCACCAGCAGGTAGCCGGCGTGGGCGATGGAGGAGTAGGCCAGCATGCGTTTGATGTTGGTCTGGGCGATAGCGCAGACATTACCGATGGTCATGGTGGCCACGGCCAGGACCCAAAGCATCATGTTCCAGTCCATCTTCATGGC
>JBIOJX010000272.1:0-3584 GCA_044451265.1 Desulfobaccales bacterium | reverse complement strand
GAGGTAAGCGCATGATTAAGGCAAAACCCAAACCGCTAGAGGAAATTATCGATAACGTCAAGGATTTCCATAAATTGCTCATTGCCGGCTGCGACGGCTGCGTCACCGTCTGTGAAGCCGGCGGCCTCAAAGAGGTGAAGATCCTGGCCGCGGCCCTGCGGCTCTACTTCACCCAGGCGGGCAAGCAGGTCCAGGTGGACGAAACCAGCCTCACCCGCCAGTGCGAAAAGGAGTACCTGGCGCAGCTCAGCGACCGCATGGACGGCTATGACGCCGCGGTCTCCCTGGCCTGCGGCTGCGGCATCCAGTACCTGGCGGAGATGTACAACAACAAGCTCGTCTTCCCCGGGGTGGACACCTGTTTTATGGGGGTCAACGAGGAGCGGGGCCTCTACTCCGAGCGCTGCCAGGCTTGCGGCCGCTGCATCCTGGCGGAGACCGGCGGCATCTGCCCCATCGCCCGCTGTTCCAAGCGCATGCTCAACGGCCCCTGCGGCGGCTCCGACAAGGGCAAGTGCGAGGTCAACCCGGATATCCCCTGCGGTTGGGAGCTGATCTACGAGCGGCTCAAGACCCTGGGGCAACTGGACCGTTTTGAAAGACCCGTGGTGCCCAAAGACTGGACCACCTCCAGGGATGGCGGTCCCCGCAAGATCGTCAGGGAGGATTTACGGATATGAGCGAGACGACTCCCAGCAAACTCCAGAAGATCCTCGCCGCCGGTCAATTGGCCGTCACCTCCGAAGTGGGCCCGCCCCGCAGCGCCGACGGCGCGGTGATCGACCACAAGGCCAAACTGATCAAGGACTACGTGGACGCCATCAACGTTACCGACAACCAGACCTCGGTGGTCCGTATGTGTTCCCTGGCCTGCTGCATCCGCATCAAGCTCATGGGCCTCGAGCCCATCCTGCAGATGGTGACCCGGGACCGCAACCGCATCGCCCTGCAGAGCGATATCCTGGGGGCCGCGTCCTTCGGGATCAATAACATGCTCTGCCTCACCGGCGACCACCAACACTTCGGCGACCACTCTACCTGCGCCAATGTCTTCGACCTGGATTCGACGCAGCTGGCCATGGCGGTGAAGATGATGCGGGACGAAGGCAAGCTCCTGGGCGGCTTTGAATTCCAGGTGAAACCCGAGATGTTCATCGGCGCCGCGGTCAACCCCTTCGCCGGCCCCAACGTTTACATGCGGGCGGTCCGCATGGGCAAGAAGGCGGCGGCGGGGGTGCAGTTTGTCCAGACCCAGTGCATCTACAATATGGACAAGATGAAGGAGTTCATGAAGATTGCCGTGGACAAGGGCCTGACGGAAAAAGTGGCCGTCCTGGCGGGCATCACCCCCATGAAAAACGTGGGCATGGCCAAGTATATGCAAAAACGGGTGCCAGGCATGGATGTGCCCGACGAGATCGTCAAGCGCATCGGCGGCGTCCCCAAGGAGAACCAGGCGGCAGAAGGCATCAACCTGGCCATCGAGCAGATCGAGGAACTCAAAGGTGTCCCGGGAATTCGGGGCTTTCATATCATGGCCATCGAATGGGAAGAGAAGGTCCCGGAAATCGTCAAGCGGGCCGGCCTCTATCCCCGGCCGCAGTAAGAGGCGCCCGCGGGACATTTTTTCCGGGTAAAATTTACCCGGCCCTAAAGCGCCTTGTAATTTACCAGCTTAGTGTTCATAATTAGGTAGGATTTATCACCAAGAAAGGGGAGACCTCATGTCTGGAAAATACGTGCTGATTGTGGACGACGATCCTGATCTGGTGGAAACGGTGGCGATGATGCTGGAGAGCAAGGGCTTTGAGGTGGGCAAGGCCTATGATGGGATTGAGGGCGAGGCGGCCATCAAGAAACGCCGTCCGGACGTATTGGTCCTGGACGTGATGATGCCTCGCAAAAACGGCTACCAGCTCTGCAAAGAACTGAAATCCAACAAGTGGACCTCGGATATCCCCATCGTTATGCTCACTGCCGTGGGCGACGCGGTGCCCACCACCAGTTACAGCCATGCCGAAGGCATGGCCATGGAAGCCGAGGACTTCATCCCCAAGCCGGTGGATGCGGCTACCTTGGTGGAAGCGGTGGAAAGATTGATCTAACGCCCCTTGATGCCATGCAGCTGACCGACATTGGAGCAGCAAATCGAAAGAATCAGGATTGGGGGCCTTAAAATCCAGGAAGGGGGCGCCTGCGTGGTGTCCTCCTTCCCCCAGGCCGAGGGGCGCCTGGCCCAGCGGGTTTGCGCCCCCATAGCCCTCAACCGCATCAACCTGAGCTTCTTTACCCACGTGGCCGCAGACCGCCAGGTCCTGTGCACCGCGGCCCCGTCGGGAGAAGCGGCCTTCACCCTGATCAGGTCCCAGGCCGAACCTGGGGCCGCCGTGCATTTCCAGCCCGGCACCGCCATTATTTCCATCTATCCCCACGACAAGCGCCCGGAGGTCATCGGCAACTTCATCCGCAGCCTGGCCCGGGCCCGGGTGATGCTGCACGGTCTGGCCAGTTCGCCTTCCGCCATCTCGGCCATCGTTTCGGCCAGGAAAGAAAAGGCCGTGGTGCGCCAGCTCTTTCAAGATTTCGACTTCCCGGCCTTCGGGTCCCCCGAGGAGTTCTTTGCGGCCCAAAGCCCGCCGGAAGAACTGGTGCGCAAGGTGGTGGCCGACTACCAGGAAAAGGTCATTAAGGTCTATTGGATTGTGCCCCAGCCCGACCTGGACCTGTGGGGCATGGCCGTGTCCTCGACCGACATCCTGGCGGGCTTTGCCGAGGCCCTGCCGGAGCTGGGGAGTGTGGGCCTGCAGATCCCCTTCCTGGTGGCCATTCCGGCCCGGGAGAGCCAAGATTTCCTCCTGTCCTTCAGCGCTACCGGCCCCCAAGCCCTGGAAGACCGTGGCTCGCAGATACGCCGGATCTTGCACAAGCACCTGCCGGACCTCCGGCCCATGCGCCTCACTCCGGTGGCCGGCATCTTCCTGCACGGCCCCCATTTCGGCGACCGCTACGGCATCGCCCAGGTCCTGGTGGAGTGCCTGGAGAAGGCCCATGTGACCCTGTTGGCGCTGAGCTGCACCATCTCGTCCATCTCCCTGATTATCCGGCAGCACGAGCTGGCCGCGGCGCAGCTGGTCCTGGGAAATACCTTTGCTTCCCCGGTGGAGGTCCCCCAGACATCCTCCGGGAGTCGATCATGAGGCGCAGACCGGGTAAGGGTCCCGCCGCGGATGTCCTGCCGGCAATGGCTGGCGATACCACGCGGCTGGCCGAATCCTGCGGCCCGCTGCTGCTCGATTTCCCTGATCCGGTGCTGATCGCCGACCGGCACCGGAGAGTGGTCTTCCTGAACCGGGCTGCCGAAAAGATCTTCGGCGCCACCCTGCGGCCGGGGGACCTCTGTCCCATCTGCGGCCAGCTCACCGGATTGCCTCTGAGCGTGGACGGCACGGTGCGTCAGGCGCGCTGCCTGGAGCCGGGCGAAAGTCTGAGGCGCGCCCCCATTCTGCCCAAGGCAGGTTGGGCCGGCCGCACCCCTCTGACGGTGACCGCCACCCCCATTAAGGGTCGAGGGAATGAGCCCGCCG
>JBIOJX010000271.1:0-3585 GCA_044451265.1 Desulfobaccales bacterium | reverse complement strand
TCCTTGGGGTGCTTGATGCGGCTCACCAATTCCTGCCAGGGTTCCAACTGGGGTTGCCGGGTCCAGATGTTCAGGACCTCGACAATGCGTTCGTCCAGACCCTCCTGGTGCAGGAGCAGGGGAATTTCGTAAATATTATCCACGTCCTGGGCGGTGATCACCGCCTCGGGCTCGACGTTGCAGAACAGGGCGATCTTGGCCTTGATGTCTTTGCTGAGGATTTTTTCGGTGCGGCACAGGAGCAAGTTAGGCTGGATGCCGACGGTGCGCAGTTCCTTGACGCTGTGTTGGGTGGGCTTGGTCTTGACCTCGCCGGCGGTCTTGATGAACGGCACCAGGGTCAGATGAATGTAGCAGACGTTGTCCTTGCCCAGGTCGCCCTTGAGCTGGCGGATGGCCTCGAGAAAGGGCAGGCTCTCGATGTCGCCCACGGTGCCGCCGATCTCGATGATGGCCACGTCCACCGTCGGCGTCACCTGGCGGATGGCCTGCTTGATTTCGTCGGTGACGTGGGGGATGACCTGGACCGTGCCCCCCAGATAGTCGCCCCGGCGCTCCTTGGTGATGACGTTGTGGTAGATGCGGCCGGAGGTGAAGTTGTTCTCCTGGCCTAGGGTTACCGAGGTGTAGCGCTCGTAATGCCCCAGGTCCAGGTCGGTTTCGGCCCCGTCCTCGGTAACGAAGACCTCGCCGTGCTGGAAGGGGTTCATGGTGCCGGGATCCACGTTGATGTACGGGTCCAGCTTCTGAAAGGTGATGCGCAGGCCCCGGGCCTCCAACAGCGCCCCGATGGCCGCCGCCGCTACTCCCTTGCCCAGGGAGGACAGCACCCCGCCGGTGATAAAGATCAGTTTGGTCTTCACAAGTCCCTACATATACCTCCCGTAGCCGGATGTCAAGGGAGGTCTGGAAGTTGGCCCGGAGACGAGTTTCGAGCTTCCCATCCGCGCCATTGGCGGTCGGCTCCGGTGCGGTCGGCAACAACAGGGTCAGGTTAAAAAATCGTAATTTCTAGCAGATGGCCCTTTTGGACTGCGGAAGATACGCCGGGGGGACCTCAGGGAGGGCGCTGCCGCCCTCCCTGAAAGGTCTGGTATGGTTTAATTGATCAACTTGGGAATGCTGGCAAAAGCGCCCACGTTGGAGGCCGCCGCGCTATTCATCTCCCTGGCGGAAAGGCCGCCGCCTTCACCGGCCGTGTTGCTATAGGAAGCATGGGAGGTAGCGGTGCCGGGGATGACGGTGCTGACGCTCGTCACATTCTGAATGGTCATGGTGTTGGTATTCCAGGTGCTGTTGGAATATCTCGCCAGGAAGTCCCTTTTGTTGGCATATGTAGTACTGCCAGTCGACGGGATTGGCGGATAAGTAGTAATTTTTTTAGGGAAAGTATAGGAACTGCCGTCGTCACCATTGGTTTTATAAGTGACGTCGGTGATGTCGGCGTTGACGAAGCCGTTGACATAAATCACCGGCGCGGTTATGGTGGTGCAGGCCAAGGCGTCCGTGGGCCAGGGGCCCAGCAGCCGGGCCAGGTACCCGAACCTCGTCCCCAGGCTCGTCCAGGACGGGTTTAAGGGATTATGCGCGAGGCCGTACACCGGCAAGGTGACCCGCCAAGGGGTTCTGTTGCCGGGCGTCCCGGGAGGCTGGGTAGTCGCACTGCCGGTGGTCTTGTAATAATAGGCCTTTTGCAGCCCCTGGAAAATGTTGGGGATATAAGGGTTGCCCCAGCAATACTCGCTTTTGGGATAGATTTGCTGCCCCAGGGCCAGCTGGCCCACAAACACCGGATTGCTCGAAGAGTAAGTGGGGGTATAGATTCTGGTCAGAATGTCCGTGAGGGTGCCGGGCACGGCATCGCTCGAACCGACGGTAAAGAGATAGATTTGATTCGGATCGAGGTTATTAAAGCTACCGCTTGAAGGCACATTGGTAGGTACATTTGTCGGACCGGTGCCGGGACTAGAGGGATTATAGTAGCCGCCTGAATCTCTGAAAACAATGGTCTTGGTACTGGGGGCGGCCACGGCCTCGTCGGGGCCGAACATCCTGCCCCACCAGCCGGAGTTGCTTTTGGAGGCCAGCGGATTGTCACCCCCGGTAGCCGGCAGGGCCAGGGGCAACTGGACAGTACCCGTGTACGTCATAGCGGTATAGCCCATATAGGCCTTGGCGGTGGCCGCGACCTCGGTGGTGCCGAGGCCTAAGACGCCGGCAAAGAAATTGGTCACCGGACCATACTTGTAAGTGCTTTTATCGGCGGCCCGCTTCACCATAACCTGCACGGCATTGGCGTTGGAGCTGCTGGCAACTTCGGATTTGTCGCCGGTGGTGCCAATGATGTTCCACTTCGAAGTTAGGGCATGATCATTATAGAAGGCAAAAGTAACGGATATCTGATAGCCACTGGGATCCCAGGTAAGACCCTGATTGGCGGCTCCCGCCTGGATCATGGAAATGGCCTTATTATAGGCGCCGCTAGCGTCCCGGTAAACATCTCTATTAGCAGTATCCTCTACGATCAGGGCCCTGGCCCCAGCTATCGCCGCGGAGTCCGCGGTGTTTTGCAGCTCGTTGTGCACCGTGGCGATATGGCCCACATCAATGGCAAGGCTGGCTGCCCCCAGCAGGACCACCATGGCAATGGCAACCATAACCGCTATCGAACCCTCCGATCCCATCATCATTAACCTGCCGCTATTGCTTTTGCGTCGCATGATCTGACCTCCTTTTCAGTGTTAGTCGGTTGGCCGAAATACACTTTGTGCATCGGGCTCCAGGGTTGCCCTTTCCCTCTGCGGTGAAGATTAAATCGACCCCGATACCTCACTCCAATAGCATCGTGGTGCTGGCCGACAAGGTCGTTGGTAAGGTGCTCGCGGGCAGGAAACCTCCCAGGACAAACCAAGTCTTGGTGGCATTCACGGTAACCGTGAGGGGGTCGAGCTTGGTGCCGGAGGTATAGCCCGCGCCGGTCGGGGTGGGTACAGTGGCGCTGAGGTTCGGGAGGAAGCTGGTGGTGTAGGTCTGGATGGATGGACTCAGGGTGTTGGGCTTAACCCGCGTCGCAGTAGAATCCACATTATAAGCCACCCCATAGCGGGCCCCTTCCCGGCTGGCGTTGGTAATCATTTGCTTGAGGTACCAGGCATGGCCAAAATCGATGATCCCCGCGACGATAAAAAGTAACATAGTTCCCAGAAGGGCAAACTCCACGGCCGCCATTCCTTGCGTCCGCCGTGGAAAAAGCCGGCACCGTCTTAAGAAGCGCTTAGCCATGAGTCGCATCTTCCTAATGCTTTATAAAAAAATATATTTTCTTTATGGCTAAAAATAGTCTGGCCCCAGTGAAAAAACCATAGGGGAAACCCTGATTTTAGAGGGGGAAATTTCTGATTTTTACGCCGCGGGGCACCCGGTGAGATCGTCAGCGGACCAGCATGGGCCCCGAGGTGCTGCCCGTAGCCGCTCCCGCTTGACCACGCGAGCCTGGCCGAGGTCGATCACCATCACGCTGTCCTCGGATGCCTTCATGATCCCCTCGATGTCGCCGCGCATGATGACCTGCTCCCGGTCGGACAG
>JBIOJX010000270.1:0-3625 GCA_044451265.1 Desulfobaccales bacterium | reverse complement strand
GATCAGCGACTTGATTTTGTTGGGGAAATGAATTATTATTAGGTTTTAACCTTTTGAAATAACTAAAAGACAGGTAGATGCCCAAAGAAGACGCCATTGAAGTGGAAGGCACGGTAATCGAACCGCTGCCCAACGCCATGTTCCGGGTGGAGCTGCCCAACGGGCACAAGGTTCTCGCCCATATCTCCGGGAAGATGCGGATGCATTACATCAAGATCCTCCCGGGGGATAAGGTCATATTGGAATTGTCGCCCTACGACTTGAGTCGGGGGCGCATCGTCTACCGAGTCAGATAGGGTGAAAAAAATGAAGGTCAGGGCATCAGTAAAAAAGATGTGCGTCAAGTGTAAGATTATTCGCCGTAAAGGGATAGTGCGAGTGATCTGCGAAAATCCCAAACACAAGCAGCGGCAGGGCTAGGAGGGAAGGCATTGGCACGAATCGCCGGCATCGATCTGCCCAGAAACAAGCGAATTGAGATCGCCCTAACCTATATTTTCGGTATTGGTCAGAGCACCGCGACCCGGGTACTGGCGGAAGCCAAGGTGGACCCGGGCACCAAGACGGGTGAGCTGACGGATGTCGAGATCAACAACATTCGTCAGGCGATCGACCATACTTGTAAAGTTGAAGGTGACCTCAGGCGCGAAGTGTCCATGAACATCAAACGCCTGATGGACCTGGGATGTTACCGGGGTTTGCGGCACCGCCGGAGTTTACCGGTGCGGGGCCAGCGCACCCATACCAATGCCCGTACCCGCAAAGGCCCACGCCGCAGTGTGGTGGGCAAACGGAAGAAGGCGTAAGGAGGCATTGTGGCCAAAGCGCAGGTTCGCACCAAGAAGAAGAAAGAACGGAAAAATATTCCCGTGGGGGTGGCGCACATCAAGGCCACCTTCAATAACACCCTGGTAACCATCACCGATCCCATGGGCAACGTGATCTCCTGGTCGTCTTCCGGGGTCCAGGGCTTCAAGGGCTCTCGGAAAGGCACGCCCTTTGCCGCGCAGTTGGCGGCCCAGGACGCGGCCAAGAAGGCCATGGAACACGGCATGCGCAACGTCGACGTCTACGTCAAGGGGCCGGGGGCGGGCCGGGAGGCGGCGCTTAGGGCCTTGCAATCCGCCGGATTGTCCATCAACCTGATTCGGGACGTCAGCCCCATTCCCCACAACGGCTGCCGTCCTCCCAAACGCCGCCGCGTGTAAATAAGAGGTGAACGACATTGGCTAGATATTTGGGACCAGTCTGCCGGCTCTGTCGCCGGGAAGGGATGCAACTTTACCTCAAGGGAGACCGCTGCTACACCGACAAGTGCGCCATCGACCGGCGGCACTACCCGCCGGGGCAGCACGGCCAGCGGCGCAGTAAGGTGTCCGACTACGGCACCCAGCTCCGGGAAAAGCAGAAGGTTAGACGTATTTACGGGGTGCTGGAGAAGCAGTTCAGCAGTTATTTCGAGAAGGCCGAACGACAGAAAGGCGTCACCGGGACCAACCTGTTGGTCCTGCTGGAACGGCGCCTAGATAACGTGGCGTACCGGCTTGGCTTTGCCAACTCCCGGTCCCAGGCCCGGCAATTGGTGCGGCATAACCTCATTTTGGTCAACGGCAACAAGGTGAACCTGCCCTCGTATCTGGTGCGCAAAGGCGACGTGGTCCAGACCACCGAAAAGGGCCGCGCCGTGGCGTTTATCAAAGACGCCATGGAGGCGGTGGCCCGGCGGGGCACCCCAGCCTGGCTGGAGTTCAACAAGGATGAGGCCAAAGGCCGGGTGATCATGTTCCCCAGTCGGGAAGATATCACCATGCCCATTCAAGAACATCTGATCGTGGAGCTTTATTCCAAATAGAGAATCCTGATTCTTTATGGCCCGCAAACGACTCCCCCGGCAGGCCGCCGGGGGGGCGTCGTCTATTTTATTAAGGCCATAAATCTGAGTAGTCTGAACGAGGAACCATGATCCACAAAAATTGGACAGATTTAATCAAGCCCAAACGGCTGGAAGTGGACGGCGAGACCCACACCCGCACCTACGGCAAGTTCACCTGCGAGCCATTGGAGCGCGGCTTCGGCACCACCCTGGGCAATGCCCTGCGGCGGGTCTTGCTGTCGTCTCTCCGGGGATCGGCCATCACCGCGGTCCGCATCCAGGACGTGCACCACGAATTTTCCGCCATCCCCGGGGTGAGAGAGGATGTCACCGAAATCCTGCTCAATCTGAAGCAGGTGCGGCTGAAGATGCTCACCGACGGCGTCAGGGTGTTGCACCTGGACGCCTCCGGAGAGACGGAAGTCAAAGCCGGCGATATCAAGACGGACGGCATGGTGGAGATCCTCAATCCCGACCATCACATTGCCGGCTTGGCGTCCGACGGGCAACTCAGTATCGAAATGACGGTCAAGAGCGGTAAGGGCTTTGTACCGGCCGAGGCCAACAAGGAAGAGGACCAGCCCATCGGTTACATCCCGCTGGACGCCAGCTTCGCGCCCATCCGCAAGGTTAATTACGTGGTGACCCAGGCCCGGGTGGGGCAGCGTACCGACTATGACAAGCTCACCCTGGAGGTCTGGACCGACGCCAGCATCACGCCGGAGAACGCCGTGGCGTATGCCGCCAAGATTCTGAAAGAGCACCTCTCCATGTTCATAAACTTCGAGGAGGAACCCTTGGGGCTGGAGGAGAAGGCCACGGAAGAGCCGCCCACCCTGAACGAAAACCTCTATCGCAGCGTCAATGAACTGGAATTGTCGGTCCGGGCCGCCAACTGCCTGCGCAACGCCAACATCCGCTACATCGGCGAGCTGGTGCAGAAGACCGAGCAGGAGATGCTCAAGACCAAGAATTTCGGCCGCAAGTCCTTGAACGAGATCAAAGAGATCCTCACGGAAATGGGTCTGCATTTGGGAATGAAGCTGGAAAACTTTATGCCTCCGGACCAGATGCCGGAAAGGAAGGAAGAAGTCGCATGAGACACTTAAAAGCCGGCCGGCGCCTCTCCCGGACCACGGAGCATCGCTTGGCCATGTTGCGTAATCTGATCACCTCCCTGCTGGATGTGGAGCGGGTGGAGACTACCCAGGCCAAGGCCAAAGAGGCGCGCCAGTGGGCCGAGAAGGTCATTACCCTGGCCAAGCGGGGCGACCTGCACGCCCGCCGCCTCACCCTGGCGGTGGTGCGCTCCAAGAAGGTGGTGGCCAAGCTCTTCAGTGAACTGAAGGAGCGTTACCAGGACCGCCCCGGCGGTTATACCCGCATTATCCCCCTGGGAGTGCGGCTGGGCGACGGCGCCCCCATGTCCATTCTGGAATTGGTGGACCGCCCGGAAAAATTGCCCAAGGCCAAGAAAAAGAAGGCCGAGGCGAGCTGAACCAGCTAGTTGTCGTAACCAAAAGCAGGGGCCCAGGCGCCCCTGTTTTTTTATGGGTCCAGATGATGACCGGGCCCCTGCGGAGCCTCCCTTCCGGAGCTATCCCCTATTTCCCGATCTTGCTCCCCGCCGCGGCCTGCAGGCCTGGGGAGAAAAAATGCCTCATCTAAGTCAGTGATGATTCAAGGCAAATGGCAACGTCGCTTTAGCGCCAGGGAAAAAAGGTTTGACAACGACGCGCAAGTATATTAAAG
>JBIOJX010000269.1:0-3691 GCA_044451265.1 Desulfobaccales bacterium | reverse complement strand
GGAGAGGGGGCAGGGGCCCACTTACGAAAATCCCCTGGCCCCCTCTCCCAAGGTCTTATTCCTCGAAGAGGAGGCCGGCCAGGGTCAGCCAGTCGGCCACTTCCAGAAAAGTATGCGGCCGGCGGTTCCAGGGTTGGGCAAAGAGGATGGGGGTGATGCCGTGGGCCGCCAGTTGCTGGCAGGTTTCCAGGCGGTCTTCCACGAAGTATCGGACCTTATGGTCCAGGAGGTAATGGAGTTTGGTGTCGGGGTCGCCGGTGGCCACCACCTGGATGCTCTCCGGGGGCACCTGGACCAGGGTGCGGGTGAGCCAGGTCCGGATGGGCGCGGCCCGGTCCCGGGCGGTGACGAAGAGCAGCGGAATCTCCCGGGCCAGGCGGGTGAGCACCGGCACGGCGTGAGGCAAGGGCTCCACCGTCAATTCATGGGGCCGGTCGATGAGTTCCCGGATGAGGCTCTGGATGATCTCGGGCGCCAGGTCCAGACAGTCTTCCAGGCGAAAGGCGGTGATGTGCTCGTAGCGGAGATGGTGGCCGCAGCCGTGGCGCCTCCGGGCCAGTTCCAGGAAGGTGGTCATGATGTCAGCAACCACCCCGTCGATGTCGAAGGCCAGGGCGTCGAGGGGGATGCGGCAACGGTCGCGGGCCCCGTTCCGGCTGCCCTTCGTGGCAACAATCAGCTTGTTTACCTCGGGAAAGGTCAGGGGTTTTCGCGCTTTCATTCGGCCTGGGACCTGTGCGCGTCCACATAGGCCTTGAGAACCGCTTGCATCCGGGAGATGTGTCCTTTTCCCTTGGCTTTGAAAAAGGAGATGATCTCCTGCTCCAGACGCAAGTGAACGGACTGCTTGGCCTGCGGCAAGACTAATTTCGCCCGCGTCCAGTCAGCCTGAAGGCCGCGCTCGTCCTCGTCTTCAGCCACGAGCCGTTCCAGTTCTGCCTCGGTTTGCGCGTCAACCCGGCCCAAATCGCTACGGCTTTGCGCCCGCCTGGCCCTAAGCTCCGCGGCTGTATAGCTCTTGATATTTTTGTCTCTCTTCACGGCGCGCCCTCCGAAAGGAAATAATCCTGATGGCCTCGCTCCGGGTGGTGTAAATGACGGTCACCAACCGGCCCTCAAAAACCCCGATAGCCAGAAATCTCTCTTCCTCGCCTTGATGGGTTGAAGGGACCACAACATGCGGAGCCTCAAAAACCTCGATGACCTCGAAAAAATCGAGGCCGTGCTTTTCGAGGTTGGCCAGCCGTTTTCGTTCGTCCCACTCAAACCGCATGATCTATATGTACACATTTTGTGTTTACAGTCAAGGCCAATGTTTCCCCAAGCACCTATGTTTTTGGGTTTTTGGGCCTGCGGAAAACCGCGGCTTGTCTATAGCACGATTTTTACGGCAAGACAATTTGATAAATTTTGTCTAATGACTTTCCAGATTAGGCAGCTCGCAATTTATCAGCGTAACGCAGATTATATATCTCTTGCCCCTGTGGAAACGCCGAATTGATGATAACCCATACGTAGGCGAGACGTGTAGCGAGGCCGAATGAAAACTCGACTTCGATTTCCGACATAAGGGCAAGAAGCAGAACGACAGTTGCACCTATAATCTCGCTTTTCTGTTTGATCATCTCTCTCGGATCATTTTCACGGTTCCTCTTGAATAACAAGTACCGCGAGTGGCGGGCGAGGCCGCGTAAACTAAGATGTGCATCTTGCGAAAGCGCCTTATAGAACCAGTCTTCAAGATACTCAAGAAATAGCTTGCGTTCGCTTGAAAGTTTCTTATGTTTTTTCATTTGTGAGGGCAACGGCCAATGCTTGATACTCTTCTTAAAGTCCTGTTCCTCATCATCCGTTATTCTTAATTCGCCCTTAAAACCTTGTAGAAGTGTTTCGAGTTGGGATATATAGTCTTGCCACCTTGGGTCGCTCCCATAACGATCCTTGATTCGATCAAGCTCCTCCCGCACATCACGCCAACCAGATTTGTGATACCACTCTGTGTGCGCCTCAAGATCATCGAGGGCGAAGACCAGCGTGAAAAGTGCCTCTAGGACAACCCTGCTTAGCGATGGCAACGCGAGGACAAATTCTGGCTTTCGAGAAGGATTACTTGGAGTGTCGGCGCAGAGGTATCTCATAGAGTCATAAACATTTGTAGCGACAAGAATAAGCGACAACAACATTACTGGCGAATAACTGTGCTGCGGGCGATCCCGTGGCCACTCGCGATCTAGTTTGTTGGCCGTTGCGGTAAGCAAATCTCGGAGTTTCGGACCAAATGTGTCATATGGCAGTTTATCAAGCTCTTTCATGATAGTTCTTTTCCCCTAATGATTACTCGGAAGATAGGCCGCCCACTTCCCGCGCCAATCGTTTTAAAATTCAAGCGGATTGCGCTTCCAGCGACGCCATAATCTCCAGCACCTCCTCCTCCTTCAGGTCATACCAGTTTTGGTAGGCGTCGGCCACGGCGAAGGACCAGCCGAAGCGGACGTTGAGGCAGTGGAGTTCGTCCACGAGGGGCAGGAGGTCCTGGACGGTGCGCCACGAGCCGGTGGGCACGGCCGCGATGATCCGGCCGGCGCCCAGACGCTGCAGGAATTGCACCGCGGCCCGCATGGTATAGCCCGAGGCCAGGCCGTCGTCGACGATGATGGCGGGCTCCCCGGCCAGTTCAGGATAGGGCCGGCCGCCCCGCAGCCTGTCCTCCCGCCGGCGGATGACGGCCGCGGTCTGGTCCGTCTGGGCGGCGATGGCTTCCGGGGAGAGGTGAATACGCTGGAGCAGCTCTTCATTGAAAATGGCCTCCCCCGCCGGGTTCAGGGCCCCGAAGCCGGCCTCGGTGGTGTAGGGCAGCTGGATTTTCCGCACGATGACCAGGTCCAGGGGGAGGGCCAGCGCCCGGGCGATCTCGGCAGCCACCGGCACCCCGCCGGCGGGAATGGCGAACAGGTGGACCTTTTGGTCCCGGTACCCCAGGAGGCGCTCGGCCAGCAGGCGCCCGGCGTGGGACCGGTCCATGAAGACCTGGACCCGGTCCCTTAAGGCCGGATCTTCGTTGAGTTTTCCCAGGCGCGGCAAAATTCCTCCGCCAGGGCCGCGACCCGGCGGCGCCATTCCGCCTGGCTGAGGCGGGCGCCGCTGAGACCGCCCTGAAGATTTATTTCAGAAAGATAAGTTGCCCCGGCCGGGCTGACCAGGAGGTCCAGAACGGCATAGGGAAATTTTCCCCGGGCCATGACCTGGCGGCAGAACAGAAGTTGGGTCGGCGTGACCGCCTCGGGCCGGGAGGAGCCGCCTTGAAAGAGGTTCTTGCGGAAACTGTGGGGGTTGACCCGCTCATAGGCTTCCGTATAATCGGCCGCCGCGACCACCCGAAAATCCCGGGCCCCTTCAACATACGGCTGCACCACCAGGGGATAGGACAGGGGCTGGAGCGTGGCCAGGCTGTACAAGGCCTCCAGGGAAGGCCAGCGGCCCACGCCCAAACCCAGATGGGCCCGGTTCCGTTTGCTGACCACCGCGGCCGGATAGAGTTCGTTAAACTCGGCGAGGTGGTCGGCCAAATCAGCCAGCCGATAGACCACAAAGGTGCCGGGCACCATGAATTCCCCCAGGATTTCGGCCTGGGCGACCTTGGAGCTGTTCAGGACTTGCGCCAGGGCCGGAGGAAACAGGGACACCCCCCGAT
>JBIOJX010000268.1:0-3704 GCA_044451265.1 Desulfobaccales bacterium | reverse complement strand
GTCCAGCAGCCAGGAATTGCCCCGAAGGTCATAAAGGACCCCGTCCAAAAACAGGATCAAAGGATACCAGGCGAAGAAATAGAGCCACTGGAGCACGGCCGGCCAGCCCAGGGCCGCGCCCGTCAGACCTGTGCCCCACAGGATCAAGGCCAGGAAAATTTCGCCATGTGCTAATTTTCTTTTGGTGAACATAGGTTCCCTTAGATATTAATAATAACAATATCTTATCGGTTTGGGAAGGGGGCCAATCCGGCGGAGAGCCGACAACCACGCAATTTTTCCCTTGATTTGCCTGGAAAAGGTTGCTATAGGAAGACAATCCAGGTCTAGGGCCTGCCTCTGGGGGAGGTGCCGCTATCATAATTAGACCTGTCCCGCAGTCTCGAACCACTCGCTGAGGGGATGACATATGCTTTCCTGGCTGATGGGGGTAGTTCTGTGTCTGGCTTTGCTGGCCGGTTGCGGCGGTGGGCATAACGTCAACCTGACCAAAATGGAGCCGGTGGCTCCGGAGCCCGTAGTCCTGGCCCCGGACGCGCCCGATGAAGCCCTGACCGAGGAGCTGAGCGGCAAACGCCTGGAGGAGCTCTGCGCCAAGAGCGGCATCCCGAACTGGGACCCCAGCCTGGAAGAGGAATTGAAGAATTGGGAGCAACAGGTCAAGTTTGATGTTCCCATCCAGATGAACAAGCAGGTGCGCGCCTACCTGGTCTATTTTTCCACCGAACGCCATGAGATCATCCGCAATTATCTGGCCCGGTCCACCCGCTATCTCCCCTTGATCAAGAGCGTCTTCGAGGAGTACGGCCTGCCGGAAGACCTGGCCTATCTGGCCATGATCGAGAGCGGCTTCAACAACAAGGCCACCTCCCCGGCGGCGGCCTGCGGCATGTGGCAGTTCATCAAAGGCACCGGCCTCCGTTACGGCCTGAACATCGACAGCTACGTGGACGAACGCCGGGACCCGGAGAAGGCCACCCGGGCCGCGGCCAAGTACCTGTTGGACCTCTATAAGCAGTTCGGCTCCTGGTATCTGGCGGCCGCTTCTTATAACTGCGGCGAGGGCCGGGTGCAGCGGGAGTTGGACCAGAGCAAACACAAGAATTTCTGGGAACTTTCCGCCAATATGTGCCTGCCCACCGAAACCAAGAACTACGTGCCCCAGATGATCGCGGCCACCATCATCGCCAAGAACCCCGAGAAGTTCGGCTTCAAAAACGTGCCTTACCAGCCGCCCGTGAAGATGGACAAGGTGCAGGTGAATGAGCCCACCTCTTTGAGGGCCGCGGCCTTTGCCGTCAATATGCAGGCGGACGATATCCAGATGCTCAACCCGGAATTGCTGCGCGGCGTGACGCCGCCGGACAGCTCCAATTACACCCTGAATCTGCCGCCCAACAGCAAGGACCTCTTCGGCAAGAACATCACCCTGGCCCGCATCGAGTACCCGGGAGTAGCCTCCCGACCGGTGCAGACCGCCACCCGGAGCAACCACCACCAGTATTACCATAAGGGCCAGGGGTCCCAGCCGGCGGTGGCGCCAGCCGCCTCCAAATCCAGCCCGAAGCATCTGGCCTACGCCAAGGCCACCACCGCCAATAAGCCCGCAGCGGCCGCCACCTCTGCCAAGAAGGGCAAGGCGTCGGAGGCCAAAGAGGCCCCCACGGTGCAGGCCTCCATGTTTGGCAGTGCCGGGGCCGCGGCTAAACATGGCGCCGTCGGCAATGGCAATGCCAAAGGCAAGACCCAGGCCGTCGCCAAGTCCGGCTCCAAAAAGCCGGCGGAAGCCGGCCTGACCAAAAAGGGCGAGCCGGCCGCCAAGGGCAGGGTCGCCAAGAAGAGCAATACTAATACTTCCTCCGGCAAAGCCAAGGATAAGGACAAGGTATCCAAGGCCAAATCAACGGCCATCTTCGCCTCTGCGGCCCGCTGACCCAAAAAATCGGGTCGCCGGGTCGCCGCCTGTGACAGCCAGGGGAAAAAATCCCCTCAAACCAAGGGCGGCAGTCCCGGCAGCCTGAGACTGGCCAAAAAGGGCGAGGACACCGTTCGCCGCTAGGCTGCGGCCGGCCTGCTATCCCGCCGTCCTCCTCGTAATCTCGCTAATTTCCCCAAAAAATTTTCCTACCCTCTTGATTTTCTGGAAATAATAGTTAAAATCACCCAAGATTAGCACTAACCAATGAGGAGTGCTAACAACAAAACGACCCTAATATACCACGAGGAGGTTTTATATGAAGGTTAAGCCCTTGAACGATCGGGTCTTGGTCAAACGGACCGAAGAAGTGCAGGTCACCAAAGGCGGCATCGTCATCCCGGACACCGCCAAAGAGAAACCCATTGAAGGCGTGATCGTGGCCGTGGGCCCCGGCAAAATGAGCGAGCAGGGACAGCGCATGACCCTGCAGGTCAAGGAAGGCGACCGGGTGCTGTTCGGCAAATACGCCGGCACCGAAATCAAGGTCGAAGGCGAAGAGTTCCTGATGATGCGCGAAGAGGATGTTCTGGCCATTATCGGTTAGTTCGCCCCGCTCCCCCTTAGCATCACCTGAAGCACATTCCCCAGTTATCTTCAAAGGAGAACAATATGTCTGCTAAAGAAATTAAATATGACATCAAGGCCCGGGAGTCCATGCTCCGGGGTGTAGATACCCTGGCGAACGCCGTCAAGGTCACCCTGGGGCCCAAAGGCCGCAACGTGATCCTGGACAAGGCCTTCGGCGCCCCGGCCATCACCAAGGACGGCGTCACCGTAGCCAAAGAGATTGAATTGGAAGACAAGTTCGAGAACATGGGGGCCCAGATGGTCAAGGAAGTAGCCTCCAAGACCTCGGATGTGGCCGGTGACGGCACCACCACCGCCACCATCCTGGCCCAGGCCATCTACCGGGAAGGCTCCCGCCTGGTGGCCGCCGGCACCAACCCCATGGCCCTGAAGCGCGGTATCGACCAGGCCGTGATCGCGGTGGTGGAAGAGCTGCACAAGATCTCCAAACCCACCAAAGACCAGAAAGAGATCGCCCAGGTGGGCACCATCAGCGCCAACAACGACGCCTCCATCGGCAACATCATCGCCGATGCCATGGCCAAGGTTGGCAAAGAAGGCGTCATCACCGTGGAAGAAGCCAAGGGCATGGAGACCACCCTGGAAGTGGTGGAAGGCATGCAGTTCGACCGGGGTTACATCTCCCCCTATTTCGTCACCAACCCCGAGAAGATGGAAGCCAGCCTGGAAGAGCCCCTGATCCTGATCAACGAAAAGAAGATCAGCGCCATGAAGGACCTGCTCCCCATCCTCGAGCAGATCGCCAAGATGGGCAAACCCCTGGTGATCATCGCCGAGGACGTGGACGGCGAGGCCCTGGCCACCCTGGTGGTCAACAAGCTGCGCGGCACCCTCCAGGTGGCCGCGGTCAAGGCCCCGGGCTTCGGCGACCGGCGTAAGGCCATGTTGGAAGACATCGCCATCCTCACCGGCGGCCAGATGATCTCCGAGGACATGGGCTGGAAGCTGGAAAACGTCACCCTGAAAGAGCTCGGCACTGCCAAGCGGGTGAGCCTTGACAAAGACAACACCACCATCATCGACGGCGGCGGCGAGCGCCCGGCCATCGAAGGCCGGGTGAAGCAGATCCGGGCCCAGATCGACGAAACCACCTCCGACTATGACCGGGAAAAGCTCCAGGAGCGCCTGGCCAAACTGG
>JBIOJX010000267.1:0-3705 GCA_044451265.1 Desulfobaccales bacterium | reverse complement strand
CTATTATAACATATTTCCACTGTGCATTTTTCGCGGAATTCCAGGCAACAACCGGGACGGAAAGGCAAGGCGGGCCCGGAGGCCCGCCTAATGAACACCGAGTTGCGGTCATAAAAGTAATATTGTCATTCTGAGCGCAGCGAAGAATCTAGATTCGAAACGAAGCTGCGCTCCGTTCAGAATGACAGCTCTAATACTACCGGTTTAAACCTAACTCGGTATAAAATCTTACCTTGACGCCGACGAGGTGTCGGCACAGGCTGGAAAGCCTGTGCTACCAGCTCATCAGCGGCGGGCGAGGACGCCCGCCCCACCATTTCAACTGTCCCGGCTGGCGGTGGGGACGCAGTGGATCTGGTCGCTGCCGGGCAGGAGTTCCACCGGTTCGCCCAGGAGAAACTGGCCGGAGGTGATCCAGTCCTTCAGGAGATGGGCGATCTCCCGGGCCCGCACCATACTGGACAGAGGCACGGTGGGCACTTCCTGGCCCTCCAGGATGAGGTGGCCCGTCTTCAATTGGGCGTAGCTCACCTGCCCCAGGGTGCGGCCGGTGGCGGCGGGGTAATCACTGCCGTAGTCCACGATGGGGGCGATCAACTCTTCATCGGACAGGCCGCAAAAGTGGGCGATCTCCTCATTCAACATGGGAATGGGGACCCCCACCCCCACGCTGAGAGAGCAGCCGTAGCCCAGGAGGCTTACCCCCACCAGGTAGCGGGAAGTCATATTTTTCAAATCGCCCATGAGGAACAGGGTGCCGGCCGGCCCCAGGGGCACGCCGTGCTCGGAGCGCGGTTTGCCGGGGTTGTGCTGGGTGCCGGGAAAGACGACGTAGCCCACCCCGCCTCCCAGGAAGATGCGGGTGCCGATGCCGATGGTGCGGTAATACGGGTCGTTGAACAGGGGGCTCAGCGCCCCGGAAGTGCAGAAATTGGCGTTGCCCGCCTTGGGCCGGAGCGGCCCCATGTAAGTGTAAATGGTGCGTTTGGAAAGGTTTACCGCCACGTTGTAGTTCTGGTAACAATTGCGGGGATTGCAGAGAACGGCATTGACCATCTGCTTCAGGGTAATCTCCCGATCCAGACGCTTATTGGGGTAACAGTCGGTGCCGTAGGCCTCGGCCTCCAGGTGCACGGCCTTGCCCGCCACCAGGTCCTGGATGACGTGACCGCCGCCGTACTTGAATTCGCCCGGGTAGACCTTATTCAGAGGATCATCGACGGTGGGCTCGGTGGCCCCGATATAGACGTCCACCGCGGCCAGCCCGGCATAGGCCCGCACGTTGTTAATCCAGACCTTCGCGGCCTTGATGGGCGGCTTGCTGTGGCCGAAATTGAGGAAGGCCCCGGAAGAGCACATGGGAGAAAAGGTGCCGGTGGTGACCACGTCCACGGTGCGGGCCGCGGCGGCATCGCCCTTGGTGCGCACGATATCGATCATTTCCTCGGCGGTGACCACGACCGCTTGACCTTTCCTGATTTTGTCATTAATTTCCTGATAGGTCTTATTCACCTGATAATTGGCCATAACCCACCCTTCTCTTGAGGTAACCCTGCGCCATGGTTCACGACTTCCTGCCCATCTGGTCCGTCTTTATCACCAGCCTGGTTTCTCTGTTCGTGATTCTCGACCCGCTGGGCAATGTCTTTCCCTATCTGGTCCTGACCGCCGAGCGTCCTCCGGCCGATACCCGGAAGGTGGCCGGCCGGGCCTGCGTCTATTCCTTCCTCATTCTGGCCGTCTTTGCCCTGGCGGGCCGGTTTATCATCGCCTTTTTCGGCATCAGCCTGGCGGCCTTTCAGATCGCCGGCGGCTGCATCCTCTTTCGCATCTCCATCGACATGATCCAGGGGCGGGGCCACTTCAACCGCCTGGACACCTCTTCCAGTCTCAAGGCCGAAGAGTATGGGGACATCGCCCTGGTGCCCCTGGCCGTACCGCTCATGGCCGGCCCCGGCTGCATCACCACCGTCCTGGTCCTCACCAGTCAGGCCGGAACCCCGGCGGCAAGCCTCTCCATCTTAGCGGCGGCGGTGATTATCCTGGTGGTCGCCTATCTCTGCTTCATTTATGCCGACCGGATCCTGGCCCTGATCAAGGAAAGCAGCCTCCGCCTCCTGACCCGCATCATGGGGCTGATCCTGACCGCCCTGGCAGTGCAGTTCATCATCCAGGGCCTGAAGAGCGCCTTTCCCCTGCTGGCTCAGTAAAAGTCCACCGGGTCGATCTTCCGCATCGCCGACCAGTGGAAAAAGAGGTTGCTGGGCAGCCCCTGGAAGATGTAACCGGTGGGCGGCATCAGCAATCGGCGGCAGATGGAGCGGAAGGAGTAAAATTTCTGAAAGCAGCGCCAGACGCCGGCCTCGCACTCGTCCGGGGTCATGTGCTTGGGGAAGAAGTTGCAGACCATCCCCAGGTACTTTTCAGCGTCGGGGTTGTGCACCCGGCCTTCCTTATTGAGCTGGTCCCACATGGGGGTGCCCCGGCGGGGAGTGGCCACGTTGAAGAAGGCCATGGGCGCCTTGACCTTATCCAGGAAGGCCAGGGTCTCGTCGAAAAGCTCCTGATGGTCGCCGTCCAGCCCGAACATGAAGTTCAAGGAATAAAAGATCCCTTTTTTCCGCAACTGGCCCAGGAGCCAGCCGTACTCCGCCACCGGGTTCTGCACCTTGTCAATGGAGGAGATCGACTCGGAGCAGACGTTTTCGATGCCGATGTTGACGTGGCTGCAGCCGGAACGTTTGGCCAGGTCCAGCAGGTCCTCGTCCCGGGAGGTGTTGATGGTCCACAGGCAGCTCCAGCGGAGCTTCAGGGGCATCAGGGCCTGGAACAGTTCCTTGGCGTAGTCCCGGTGGCCGGTGAGGTTGTCGTCGATGAAATAGATGTTTTTGAGGCCGGTGATGCGCACGTTGGCCTGGATTTCGGCGATCACCTCATCAATGGGCCGCCGACGATAGGTGTGACCGTAGACGATGGGCACCTCGCAGAAGGCGCAGTGGTATGGACAGCCCCGGCTGGTCTGGGTGGGGAGGATCTTGACCCGGTAGTTTCGGTAATCCACCAGCTCCAGGCGGGGCCGGGGCAGACCGACCAGGTCGTGAAAATCCGCAGCCTGGTAACGCCCCTTAAGGCGTTTGACCCGGGCGTCATCCAGGACCTGCTCCCAGACAGACTCCGCTTCTCCCACCACCACGGCGTCGCAATGCTCCATGGCCTCTTCGGGGTGCAGAGTGACGTGGAAGCCGCCCATGACCACCGGCACGCCCCGGCTTTGGTACTCGGCGGCGATTTCATAGGCCCGCTCGGCCGTGGCGCAGGTGGCAGTGATCCCCACCAGATCATACTGGCGGTGATAGGGGAGGTCCACGAGGCGGTCGTCCGCCAGGTCCACCTGGATGCCGCGGGGCGTCAGCCCGGCCAGATAAGGCAGGGTGATTCCCAGAAGCCAACGGCTGCGGCTGCGCAGCACCTTCCGGTTTGGATATTTAGTTGTGGGCTGAACCAGCAAAATTCTCATGAAAGCGGGCATCTCCTGGCGCACACAAGGGCAGTTGAATTTAGCTCACTCCAGACGCACAGAAAAACGGGGAAAGCCTGCCGGCGCCAATCCTTGGCTAAAGCAGAAAGCTGGCCAGGGATAGCCATTCTTACCCCCCCCCACGGCTATTTAAGGGGGAGGTTAGGTGGTATTGTAATATATAGTAT
>JBIOJX010000266.1:0-3718 GCA_044451265.1 Desulfobaccales bacterium | reverse complement strand
CCAGGGTTCAGTAGCGCAGGCTTCCAGCCGGTGAGGAACTCCTTGTCCCAGGCCATATGAGAATAAACGTAGGGGCGAACCTGGGGTTCGCCCCTTTTTCTTTAATGATTTTAGTGGCGCCGGCTTCCAGCCGGTGGGTCTTTACGGCACAGGCTGGAAAGCCTGTGCTACCGATCTTCAACCTCCCCCTCAGCTCCCCGCGGCGGCCAGGGCGGGCTGGTAGAATTTCTGGGAGTATTGCTTCACCATGCGGCGGGCGCTGAAGGCGGCGCCGGTGGTCTTCATGGACTCTTTCATCTTTTTGACCCAGTCCACGGGGACGCCGTCGTCGTTCACCTTATAAAACAGGGGCACCACTTCTTGTTCCAGAATGGCGTAGAGGGCCGCGGCGTCCTGGGCGTCGGGGGCGTTGGCGTCGCCGCCGAAAGCCCAGCCGTTCCGGCCGTTATAGCCTTCCGGCCACCAGCCATCCAGGATGCTGAGGTGCAGGGTGCCGTTGATGGCGGCCTTCATACCGCTGGTGCCGCAGGCCTCCAGGGGCGGCCGGGGGTTGTTGAGCCAGACGTCCACGCCGTGGACCAGGTATTGGGCCAGCTGCTCGCCGTAGCCCTCCACGAAGGCGACGCGGCCCCCCAGGTCCGGGTCCCGGGCGAAGTTGAAGATGCGCTGCAGGATGCGCTTGCCCGGGTCGTCGGCGGGATGGGCCTTGCCGGCGAAGACGAGCTGCATGGGCCGCAGGGGATCATTCAGGAGCCTTTTCAGGCGCTCCAGGTCGGTGAAGATCAGGTCGGCCCGCTTGTAAGTGGCAAAGCGCCGGGCGAAACCGATGGTCAGGACCGAGGAGTCCAGCAGGGCCCCGCCTCCCACGATGTTGGCCAAACCCACCCGTTCTTCCACCCAGCGCCGCCGGGTCTGTTCCCGGATGTAGTTGACCAGCTTGATCTTTTGGCGGTAATGCAAGGACCAGAATTCTTCGTCCGGGACCTCCTCCACCACCTCCCAGACCGCCGGATCGTCTTGGTTGTCTAGCCAATTAGCATCCTCCAGGCACTGGTCGCAGCGCCGCCTGATTTTGGCCTCGACCCAGGTGGGTACGTGCACCCCGTTGGTGATGTGGTCGATGGGGACCTGTTCCACCGGCAGCTCGGGCCACAGGGACTGCCACATCTGTCGGGAGACCTCGCCGTGTTTGCGGCTGACGGCGTTGTGATATTGGGAGAGCCGCAAGGCGAAGGCGGTCATATTGAAGCCGGCGCCGGGAGCGTCCGTGGGGGAGGTCCCCAATTTGAGGAAGTCGTCCCGGGCCAGGGTGAACATGGGGTAGCAGTCGCAGATGTATTTGTCGATCAGCTCGAAGGGAAAGACGTCATGGCCCGCGGGCACCGGGGTATGGGTGGTGAAGACCGAGGTGGCCCGCACCCGCCGCAGCGCCTCGTCAAAATCAATGCCGTCTTCCACCCGCTCCCGGATGCGCTCCAGCAGGGCAAAGGCGGGATGGCCCTCATTCATATGCAGCACGGAATGCTTGATGCCCATCTGGGCCAGCATTTCGCTGCCGCCGACACCCAGGACGATCTCCTGGAGCAAGCGCTGCTCCTGATCGCTGATATAGAGATGGTTGGAGATGTGGCGGTGAGCCGGGTCGTTGATTTCCAGATCGGTATCCATGAGGTAGAGCGGAATGCGGCCGACCATCACCTGCCAGACCTCCGCGTGGATGGGAGGATCGGTGAAGGGCACCTGGACCACCAGGTGTTTGCCCTGGTCGTCGAAGACCCGGCTGATGGGGGCGGCATCGCGGTCCAGGACCTCGTCCACGGTCTCCTGCCAGCCGTCGGCGTTGATCCGCTGGCGGACGTAGCCTTCCGGATACATGAACCCCACGGCCACCATGGGGATCCCCAGGTCGCTGCACTCCTTGAGGTGGTCGCCGGCCAGAAAGCCCAGGCCCCCGGCGTAAAACGGCAGGGAACGGTGGAGGCCGTACTCCAGGGAGAAATAGGCGATGGGGTAGCATTCGGCCGCGGTGACGTTTTCCGTGAACCAGCAGACCTGGTTCTGGGTCTCCCGGCCAAATTGGGACAGGGTGGCGTCAAAGTGCCGCAGATAGTCCGGGTTGGCGGCTGCGGCCTCCAGGGCGGCCGGGGACAACATCTTCAGCAGCTTTACGGGGTTGTGGCCGGAGTCCTTCCAGGCCATGCGGTCTAGCCTCTTAAAGAGCATGCGGGCGGCAGGATGCCAGGACCACCAGAGATTGAAGGCCAGTTCGCCCAGGCCGGCCAGGCGCTCGGGCAAGTTCGGAAAGCGGTTGGCGAGATCGTCCACGAGAGCGTCCCTCATTCAGGTTGAATTGTCAGACCGGGTTCCTCCTAAGAATAAGGCATCTCGGCGGGAACGCAAGGGCCGGGCGCCTCTTGGGTCGGCCGGGGCGCGGCCAGTTCGGATTGACTTCCCGGCCACGGTATCTATCTTAAATAAAATCAGCGAATTTATGAGGCAAATGCCATGAAAGTCCTGGTGGTCTATTACTCGTTGTACGGGCATGTCTGGCAACTGGCCCAGGCGGTGGTGGCCGGGGTCAAGGCGGTGGGCGGGGTGGAAGTGGTGCTGCGCCGGGTGCAGGAGTTTCCGGAGGTGGAACAGGAGATGTCCCAGCACCCGCATGCCCTGGCGGTGTGGAACCGCCAAAAGGATATTCCGGTCTGCAGCCTGGACGATCTGAAGGAGGCCGATGGCATCGTCTTCGGCTCGCCGACGCGCTACGGCAATATGATCGCCCAGATGAAGCGGCTGTTTGATTCGACGGTGACCTTATGGATGGAGGGCGCCTTTGAGGGCAAACCCGCCGGCCTCTTCACCTCCACGGCCAGCACCCACGGCGGCCAGGAGACCACCTGTTTTACCATGATGGCGCCTTTGCTGCATCTGGGCATGGTCATCGTTGGCGTGCCGTATTCCACCCCGGGGATGCTACACAACGAAGGCCGGGGCGGCACTCCTTACGGCGCCTCCACTATTGCCGGACAAAAAAATGAGTTGAAGCCAACCAAGGAAGACCTGGCCATTGCCCAGGCCCTGGGGCGGCGGGTGGCGGAAGTCGCCAAGAAACTGCGCAGTTAAAAGGAAATGGGCCAACCTTTGATCAGCAGGCGCGACTTCTTGAGATTGACGAGCCTGGCCGGGGTTTCGTTGGCGCTTCCCTGGCAAATGGCGCCCGGTGGCGGGCTCGCCCTCGCCTGCGGCCCAACTACGGCCAAAAAGCGGGTCTTCTCCGGCAGCCGGCCGGGAGCCTCCTTCAGCAAGTTTGTCGACCCCCTGCCCGTGCTTGAGGCGATGCCGGATACCGGGGCCGCGCATCATTACCGGATCGCCATGCGGCAGTTTGCCCACCAGATCCACCGGGACCTGCCGGCCACCCAGATGTGGGGCTATGGGGCGTTGGGCTCCGCTCCCTCCATCCCGGGCCGGACCATCGAGGCGCGGGTGAACGTGCCGTTAAAGGTAAAATGGCTCAACGAACTGCCTGTCACCCATCTCCTCACCGCGGCTGTGGACCACACGCTCCAGGGGGCAGAGCGGGAATTTCCGGAGGTGCGGGCCGTGGTGCACCTGCACGGGGGGGCGACGCGGCCGCAAAGCGACGGTTATCCGGAGGACTGGTATTCTCCCGGCGGCGTTCGGGAAGACGGCTGGGTGGGGCCGAACTACCGTCATTATG
>JBIOJX010000265.1:0-3739 GCA_044451265.1 Desulfobaccales bacterium | reverse complement strand
TAAAACCTGCGGCTACCATTAATGAACATGATTAATCTGGAAGACCTGGAAATCGAATACCGTTTCAGCCCCCGGCGCCGAAGCATCGGCCTCAGGGTGACTGCCGAGGGGAAGCTGGTGGTCAGCGCCCCCCGGGGCACGCCGAAGACCCACATCGCCCGGGCCGTGGCCCAGCACCGGGACTGGATTGAACAAAAAGCCACCGAGAGACAGGAGGCCTGGGGCAGACTCAAGGAGGGCACGGTCTACTTCCTGGGTCGGCCCTACCGTCTGGCGGTGGCGAACAATGGCCGGGAGCCAGTTGTCCTCCAGGATGGGGAAATTCGGGTACAGCCGGGGGCGGCGGGCTCACTGTGGCCGGCGCTGCGCGCCTGGCTCGTGCCCCGGGCGGACGCCCATATTCAGGACCGGGTGGCCCATTATGCCCCGGAGATGGGAGTTAAGGCGCGGTCCGCCGAGATGCGGGAGTGGCGGCGGCGCTGGGGCGAATGCCACCCCGACCGGGCCCACCTGCGCTTCAACTGGCGCCTGATCATGCTGCCGCCGGAGATCATCGACTACGTGGTGGTGCACGAACTGGCGCACCTGCTGGCCCCGGGCCATAATCCCCGCTTCTGGGGCGTCGTCGCGGCCATCCTCCCGGACTACCAGGCCCGTCGCCGCTGGCTCAACCGTTACGGCAGCCCTTTTCTGTTGTGGCAGCCGTAGGGGCGAACCTTGTGTTCGCCCGGGAATGATGGGCGAACATAAAGTTCGCCCCTACTAACCTTCTCGCGCCGCGATGACAATCCGGGCGCAGGCCTCGGCGTCCGAGGCGGCGTTGTGGTGGTCCAGGGGAATCCCCAGAAACTCGCAGACATTCGGCAGTTTGGTGGGGAAGAGCTTCCAGGTCTGCCGCGCCAGTTTCACGGTGCAGAGGAAGGGCAGCCGCGGCGGCTCGAGGCCGTGGGCGGCGCAGCAGGTGTGCAGCACCCCGCGATCGAAGGGGGCATTGTGGGCCGACAGGAACTGCACGTCCGCCAGCAGCGGCGAAAGTATCGGCCACAATTCGCCGAAGGTCGGCTCCCCGGCCACCATCTCCCAGGTAATCCCATGCAGATACGAGAAGAAAAAGGCCTGCCGCGGCGGCCGGATGAGAAAATAGCTCCGCTGGACGATCCGGCTGCCTTCCACCCGCACCAGGGCCACAGCGCAGGCGCTGTCCGGCCCATAGTCGGCGGTTTCGAAATCGATGGCGACAAACGGGGATTTATGGTGCATGCTGCCCCAGGAAATTGAGATGCCTGATTTTATCTCAGCTTGCGACCCAAACCAATCACTTTTCAGCCTGAGACCGCCCGGCAGTTTGAGTGGTTCAGACACCACTTGAAAATCTCCGCAACTGTGTTACCCTGGGTACCGGCAACTCAAGACCGTGGTCCCAGAGAGGCGCCTCACCCTGGCGCCGACCTCTTGGGGCGCCATAATCCCATTGGTCTCAGCCCGGACGGTAGTATCCCGCACTTTAAAACCAGCAGAGAGGAACAGAGATGGCTATTATCACCATTTCCAGAGGCTCCTATTTCCGTGGCAAGGAAGTGGCGGAGAAATTGGCCCAGAAATTGGGGTATGTCTGCATCTCCCGGGAAATCCTTCTGGAAGCCTCGGAAGAATTCAATATCCCGGAGATTAAATTAATCCGGGCGATTCAGGATGCCCCCACCATCTTGGACCGCTTTTTTGGCGAGAAAGAGAAATTCATCGCCTTTATCCGGGCCGCCCTGCTGAAACACGTGCAGAAGGACAATGTCGTTTATCACGGGCTGTTCGGACATTTTTTCCTCCAGGACATCCCGCACGTCCTCAAGGTCCGCATCGTGGGCGACCTGGAGGCCCGGGTGGCCGACGAAGTCAAGCGGGAGGGCATTTCTGCGGCCAAGGCCCGGGAGATCCTCACCAGGGATGATGCGGAGCGCCGTAAATGGGCCCTCCAACTTTATGGCGCCGACTGGTGGGATGCCACTCTTTATGACCTGGTCCTGCATCTCAAGGCGATTACGGTGGATGACGCGGTGGGTCTCATCGAGCACGCCGTGCAGTTGCCGGGTTTTCAAACCACGCCGGAGTCGCAGCAGGCCATCGATAATCTGGTGGAGGCCACGCGCCTGGAGGTGGCCCCGGTCTGGTGGGAAGGTTCTGCACCGAAAAAGAAATAGCTCCTTGGCATAGCGCGACGGTTGTGCCGGTAGAAGAACTTGCCGCATGAGCCATAAGCTCCGAGAAAAAACGAGTGTTCTGGTCCTGGCCGCCCTGGGGGTCGTCTTCGGCGACATCGGCACCAGCCCGCTGTATGCCATCAAGGTCTGTTTTACCGGCCATACCGCCATCGAACCCTCTCCGGCCAATGTCCTGGGCCTGGTTTCCTTGATTTTTTGGTCTCTGACCCTGGTGGTTAGTGTGAAATATGCCTTGTTCATCCTCAGGGCCGATGATCAGGGGGAAGGCGGCGTCTTCGCCATGCTGGCCTTACTCCACAAAGGCATGGGGGCCAACCTGGGCCGCGGCATGGTCCTGGCCGGGGTCTTCGGCTCTGCCCTGCTTTATGGGGACGGCCTGATCACCCCGGTCATTTCCGTCCTTTCCGCCCTGGAGGGCCTCGAAGTTGCCACCACCCGGACCAAACCGCTGATTCTACCCCTCACCTGCGGCATACTCTTGCTGCTCTTTTGGGCGCAACGACACGGCACCGGTCGGATCGGCAAACTTTTCGGTCCCATCATGATTATCTGGTTTGCCGTCATCGCCGGGCTCGGCCTCCAGTCGATCCTGCAGCGCCCCGAGATCCTGGCCGCGGTAGATCCCCTCTATGGCGTCAGTTTTTTTCACCATAACGGTATCCGCGGGTTTCTCCTGCTGGGCGTCGTGGTGCTGTGTGTCACCGGCTGCGAGGCCCTTTATGCGGACATGGGGCACTTCGGGGCGAAATCGATCCGTCTCTCCTGGTATTTGGTGGCCCTGCCGGCCCTCTTCTTAAACTATTTCGGCCAGGGCGCCTTGATTTTAAGCGACCCCAAGACCGCCACCGATTCGTTTTACGGCCTGGTCCCCCATACGCTCCTCTATCCCATGGTAGTCCTCGCCACGATTGCAACCATTATCGCCTCCCAGGCCATCATTTCCGGAGTCTTTTCGCTGACCAAGCAGGCCATGCAATTGGGCTTCCTGCCGCGCCTGAGCATGGTGCACACTTCGGGAATGGCCGAAGGGCAGGTGTATCTCCCCGAAGTCAATTTTATGATGCTGGTGGCCGCCATCATGCTGACCCTCTACTTCCAGGCCTCGGATAATCTGGCCGACGCTTATGGCATGGCGGTCACGGGAACCATGCTGATCACTTCGGCAGTATACTATTCCATCACGAGACAGATCTGGGGCTGGGGTTTAACCAGAGCCCTGCCGCTCTGCCTCGGCTTTTTGATCCTGGATTTAAGTTTTTTCGGTGCCTGCCTGGGAAAATTTTTCACCGGCGGTTGGTTTCCCCTGGCCTGCGCTCTCGTGATTATGACTATCATGGTCACCTGGTGGGACGGCTGGAAAAGGTTGGCCGTGAAGGTCATGACCATGACCGTGCCCAAAGAAAAGTTCGTGGAACGCATCGCGGCCGAAAAACCGCTGCGGATACCGGGCACCGGCGTCTTTCTCTCCACCTTCCACAAAGAAGTGCCGCCCATGCTGCTCCACTACGTCAACCAAACCAAGG
>JBIOJX010000264.1:0-3749 GCA_044451265.1 Desulfobaccales bacterium | reverse complement strand
GGCCTCGGGGTTGCGGGCGAAGAAGCGGCCGTAGCCCTCCTCGCTCAGGCCGTTGCCGTAAGACTCGGCCGTGTCCCAGTAGCTGACGCCCCATTTCAGGGCCTGCTTCAGGAGCAGTTGGTTGTTGATGGTGTCGAACATGCCGCCCAGACAGAGGCTGGACACTTCGACGCCGGTCTTGCCCAGCGGGCGTTTGGGCACGGTCGCGGCCTTGGCGGGGGCGGCCGGCGGCTCCGGGGCGGCGATGGCCCCGGTCACTCCGGCCCCGGCCACGGCCAGGCCGGCGAGTCCGACGGTCTTCATGAAATCTCTGCGGGTCAGGTCAGAATCTTTCTTCCGGGTCATGGTGATCACCTCATAGGCTGATGATTCTTGAATGGTTTAAGACAATTGAACAGACCAAAATACCGTGTTTTAAGTCCCCCTTTCTTAAAGGGGGATTTATACCGAGTTGCGGTCGTAAAAGTAATATTGTCATTCTGAGCGAAGCGAAGAATCTAGATTCGAAACGAAGCTTCACTCCGTTCAGAATTGCAGCTCCAATAATACCTGTTTGAACCCAACTCGGTACGAAAGGTCTTCTCGACTTCAAGCTGCGGAATTCCGCCCTCAGAGGCCGCCGGGACTTTTGGCGGCCTCTGAGAAATTACCTCTTCTATTAAAACCTCTGCGGATAATTCTAGGCCAGCATCTTCTTCGCCTGGCGCATAAGGTCGGCGATGGCCAGGCCGTGCGGGCAGGCCTGCTCCGCCTGGGAGTAGTCCACCTCGGTCAGCCGCTGCTTGACCTCCTCACCCAGCCCGGCAAAGGTCAGTCGGGCCAGCTCCGGCTCCCCATAATACCTATGGTACATGAGGCAGCGCATGACCTCGTTCACGGGTACGGCCCCGCCCACCGCCTCCCCGCAGATTTTGCCGCAGCCGGCGCAGTAGTCGGCCTTGGTCTCCAGGGCATACTGGCGCAAGGAGTCGAACTCCTCCCGGGCCAGTTTGGTCTGGTCCCGGGCCGCGGCCACGTTCGCCGAGAGGATGGTCAGGTTGGGCATCTGGGAGCAGATGCTGGCGATGTTCGGGTTTTCCCAGATGACCTTGAGTTTGGCCTGCTTGTCGGTGAAGCCCCGCTTCAGGAAGCGATCGACCATTTCCAGCTTGGTTTCGCTGGCGATCTGCGGCGTCCCCGGCCGGCCGGCCTGGGACTTCATGGCCACTAGCCCGACCCCGGCCTTGGCGCAGGCGTTCACGGCTTCCTGCATCTTGGGGCTGTGCATGACCTGGAAGTTATAGGTGAACATCACCGCGTCGATCCAGTCCAGCTTGGCCGCGCCTAAGAGACAGTCCTCCTTGTTGGTGTGGGTGCTGAAGCCGACGAACTTGATCTTGCCGGCTTTCTTCATCTCTGCGGCCCAATCCTTAATGGCCGGAGTCATTTCATCAATGCCGGTGAGGGCGGGGATAAAGAAAAGATCCAGATAGCTCGTCTGCATCCTTTTCAGACACTGGTCCAACCGCTCGGTGAGGTTACCGCGCTTGGTCTGAAGCTTGGTGACCAGGAAGATCTCCTTGCGGGCCTCGGGGTTGCGGGCGAAGAAGCGGCCGATGCCCTCCTCGCTCAGGGTATCGCCGTAATGCTCGGCCGTGTCCCAGAAGGTGACGCCCCATTTCACCGCCTGCTTCAGGAGCAGCTGGTTGTTGATGGTATCGATCATGCAGCCCAGGTTAAGGATGGAGACGTCCACCCCGGTCTTGCCCAGTTGGCGTTTGGGCACGGTCGCGGCCTTGGCGAGGGCGGCCGGCGGCTCCGGGGCGGCGATGGCCCCGGTCACGCCGGACCCCGCCACGGCGAGACCAGCCAATCCGACGGTCTTCATGAACTCCCGGCGAGTCAGGTCTGTATCTTTCGTCTTGCGGCTCATGCTAACCTCCTTTTAGGGGGCCCGGCGCACCGCTTTAAATGAGCAGGCGCCCCCGGCGGGAACGCGATTCGTTTTCACTGTAGACGCGGATGGCGCGCTGGCCCGAGACCGGGCATTCATGCTCGCACATGCCGCAGCCGGTACACCTGCCGGCGTCCACGAAGGGACGCGACAGGCGCACCACCACATCCACCCGGCCCCCCTTAGCCGGCAGGCCCGCTCCGGCCAGAGGACTCTCCAGGGTCAGACCGGCCCCGGCCAGGCCGGTGATGCGCCGGAGCGCGGTCTCGGGCGCCCCGGCGGGACGCAGGTAGTAGTCGCCGCTGGCCAGGTTGGCGGTGGTGGGGAGGGCCGCGTCCAGAACCACCCCGGCCCCCTGGGTCTTGGCCGGCAGCGCCTGGCCGTCCCGGATGGTCTCGAAGACAGTGCGGACGAAGATGGCCTTGGGGCTCACGGGACACAATTCATGACAGACCAGGCAGGGCCGGTCCATGGCCCAGGGCAGACAACGGCCCCGGTCCACGAAGGCCGTGCCCATCCGGATCGGCCCCTGGGCGGCGAAATCGCCCTGGCCCTGTTTTTCTTCCAGGCTCAGAGGCCGGATGGCCGCGGTGGGGCAGACCTGGCCGCAGGCGATGCAATTGGGCAGGCAGCCGCTGCGGCTGATGCGGTAGTTGATGGCCGGGGTCCAGAGGCCCTGCACGCCGGCCTCCGTTAGTGCTGGCTGGATGATGTTGGCCGGGCAGATGCGCATGCACTGGCCGCAGCGGAGGCAGCGGGCCAGAAAGCGCTCCTCGTCCAGGGCCCCGGGGGGCCGGATGAGGCCGGCGTTGTGGATAGGCCCGGCCAGGCCGCCGACCTGCCACATGGAGGCCAGGAGCAGTCCGCCGCCGGCCAAGATCAGGCCGCGCCGGGACAGATCGGGCAGGCCGACTTCACCAGCCGCCGAGGCCTTGGTGGCAAAAGTGACCCGGCCGGCCGGACAGCGGTCCAGACAGTTCATACACAGGACGCACTCGCTGCCGATGAAGGTTCCCGAGGGCCGGCAGGCGCCTTCGCAATATTCCTCACAGATGCGGCAGTCGCCGCAGCGGTCCGAGGTCTTGCCGATGCGCCAGGGGGCAAAGCGGCTCGTTAGTCCGAAAAGCCCTCCGAGCGGGCAAATGAAACGGCAGAAAAACCGGGGCAAGACCAGGTTCAGGCCCAGCACCCCCAGGAACACGACCCCGAGCAGCCAGACCGAGGCGTAACGGCGCGGCTCGTCGCTGAGCAGGCCCAGGCGGTTGTCGGCCAGGGGGGCCAGGGCCAGGTTGACGCTGCGGTGCACCAAGGGCAGGGGATCAAAAATCCCGGTCTGCACCGAACCCATGAGGGCCAGGGCCAGCAGGCCGACCAGCAGGTAGTATTTCAGAGCCTGGGAGCGGCGGTGGCGATTGGCCTCCACCCGGCTCGCCAGGTTATGTCCGAGACGCCCCAGCCAGCCGGTGAACTGGTGGAGCGTACCCAGGGGGCAGGCAAAGCCGCAGAAGAAACGTCCCACGAACAGGGTCAAAACGAGAGCGACCAGGGACCAGGCGAGGGTGGCGTAGAGCGTGCCGGTGGCCAGGACCGTGGCCAGGGCGGTGAGGGGGTCCAGGTCCAGCAGCCAGTTGATGGGCCAGCCGCGCAACTGATACCAGGCCGCCCCCAGGGTGGCGGTGACGCAGAACCACAGGAAAACCAACAGAAAGAAGGCCTGGCTGATCCGGCGGACGGTGACGATACGCATGATTGGTGCCTGTGAATTAAGCCTTAACGCAAAAACACAAATCCCCCCTAAATCCCCCTTGGTCAAAGG
>JBIOJX010000263.1:0-3762 GCA_044451265.1 Desulfobaccales bacterium | reverse complement strand
TTTTTTCATCGGCCTTGTTTTTCTGTCGGGGCTACCGTGGTGTGCCCCCACCATCCCGGGGCCAACACCCGGTTCGCCCCTACAAAAGATCGCGATTAATTCCGAGTCGGTGCAGGGGCACAGCAGGCCGTGCCCCTATCGGATATACCAAAAACCACGTTATTTCGCCGCCAGGCTATCCAGGGCCAGGTTGAGGCGCAGCACATTGACTCCGGGCTCTCCCAGGAAGCCCAGGTCAGGGCCTGCGGTAAATTGTGCCATGAGGCTCTTCACCTGATTGACGCTCAACTTTCTGGCCTGGGCCACCCGGACGGCCTGGAGTGCGGCATTTTGCAGGCTGATATGCGGGTCCAGGCCGCTGCCGGAGGCGGTGACGGCGTCGGCGGGCACCAGGGTCCCCGCCGGCAGATTATTCTCGGCGCGATATTTCTCCACCCGCTCCTTCACCTGATCGCTGAGCTTCTGGGAAAGGGGCCCCAGGTTGCTGCCGCCGGAGCTGGCGCCGTCGAAGCCGGTGTCACCCGCCGCTGAAGGCCGCGGGTGGAAGTACGCGGCCTCGCTGAAGTTCTGGGCCAGTAAGCCGCTGCCCACGATCTGCCCTTTAACCTTGACCAGGGAGCCGTTGGCCTGGCCGGGAAAGGCCACTTGGGCGATGCCCCAGACCACCAGTGGATAGAGGCCGCATAAGATGACGAGCAGGCCCAGCGTGGCCAGAGCCGCCAGCTTGATTTCTTGCAACAGTTCTTGGATCTTCATGGTTTTCTCTCTTTAAGCCAGATGCAGGGCCGCGACGATCAGGTCGATGAGCTTGATGCCGATGAACGGCACGATGACGCCGCCCAGGCCATAGATCAGCAGATTGCGCCGCAGCACTGCCGCGGCCCCCAGGGGCCGGAATTTGATGCCTTTCAGCGCCAGGGGAATCAGGGCAATGATGACCAGGGCGTTGAAGATCACGGCGCTGAGGATGGCGCTCTCCGGCGAAGCCAGCTTCATGACGTTGAAGGGGGCGATTTGCGGGAAGGTCGCCATGAGCATGGCCGGGATGATGGCGAAGTATTTGGCCACATCGTTGGCGACACTGAAGGTGGTCAGGGCCCCCCGGGTCATGAGCAGCTGTTTGCCGATTTCCACCACCTCAATGAGTTTGGTCGGATTGGAATCCAGGTCCACCATGTTGCCGGCCTCTTTGGCCGCCTGGGTGCCGGTGTTCATGGCCACGCCGACGTCGGCCTGGGCCAGGGCCGGGGCGTCGTTAGTGCCGTCGCCGGTCATGGCCACCAGGTGCCCGGCCGCCTGCTGGCGCCGGATCAGGGCCAGTTTGTCTTCCGGCTTGGCCTGGGCCAGAAAGTCATCCACTCCGGCCTCCTTGGCGATGGCCGCGGCGGTCAGGGGGTTGTCGCCGGTGATCATGATGGTGGTGATGCCCATGGCCCGGAAGCGTTGAAAACGGTCCGGCAGGCCACCCTTGACGATATCCTTCAGATATACCACCCCATAAACTTTTGCGGCGCTGGCCACCACCAGGGGGGTGCCGCCCAAAAAGCCGATGCGCTGGATTTCGGCGTCCACTTCCGGCGGCGTCGGCGTGCCCACGAACTCTTGGACGGCATCTGCGGCGCCCTTGCGGAACTTATCGCCGTTGTGGTCGACGCCGCTCATCCGGGTCTTGGCGGAGAAGGGGACAAAATGGGCGTTGGGGTATTCGTGCAAGTCCCGTCCCCGCAAGCCATATTCCTTGGCCAGCACCACGATGCTGCGGCCCTCCGGGGTTTCGTCGGCCAGGGAGGCGAGTTGGGCCACGCTGGCCAGTTCCTCGACCTCGATGCCCGGGGCCGGAAAGAACTCCACCGCCTGGCGGTTGCCCAGGGTGATGGTGCCGGTCTTGTCCAACAGCAGCACGTCCACGTCGCCGGCGGCCTCAGCGGCCCGGCCGCTCATGGCCAGGACGTTATGCTGCACCAGCCGGTCGATGCCGGCAATGCCGATGGCGCTCAGCAGGCCGCCGATGGTGGTGGGAATGAGGCAGACCAGCAGGGCGGCCAACACCGGGACGGAGAAGTCCACCTGCGCATAAGAGCCAAAAGGCTTCAGGGTGATGATGACCACCAGAAAGATAATGGTCAGGGCCGCCAGCAGGATGGTCAGGGCGATTTCATTGGGGGTCTTCTGGCGGCTGGCGCCTTCGATGAGGGCGATCATCCGGTCCATGAAGCTCTCGCCCGGGTTGGCGGTGACCCGGACCACGATCTCATCGGAGAGCACCTTGGTGCCGCCGGTGACGGCGCTGCGGTCGCCGCCGGCCTCGCGGATGACCGGGGCCGATTCGCCGGTGATGGCGGATTCGTCCACGGTGGCGGCGCCTTCGATGATCTCGCCGTCGGCCGGAATCGCCTCCCCGGCCAGGACCACGAAGATGTCACCCTTGCGCAGGGACTCCGCGGGGATGGCCTCCAGGACGCCGCTGGGCAGGCGGCGATTCGCCATGGTTTGGGTGCGGGACTTGCGCAGAGTGGCCGCCTGGGCCTTGCCCCGGCCTTCGGCCATGGCCTCGGCGAAGTTGGCGAACAGCACCGTGAACCAGAGCCACAGGGCGATTTGCAGGAAGAAGCCCCAGGAGCCGCCGTGTAAAGGAGTATAGAAGAGTTTGGCCGTGGTGACCAGCGCCCCCACCATAGCCACAAACATCACCGGATTACGGACCATCAGGCGGGGATCCAATTTGCGAAAGGAATCCCAGATGGCCGGGATCAGGATCGTCTTATCAAACAATGAGCGTTCTTTTATTTTGGCAGCCATGGTTAAGTCCTTAGAACAGTTTGGCGGAATTGGTCATCAAAAAGTGCTCGACGATGGGGCCGAGGCTGATGGCCGGGAAGAAAGTCAGGGCCCCCACGATGATGACGGTGCCGATGAGCAGGAGCGTGAACATGACCCCGGAGACCGGAAAACTGCCGGCGCTCTGGGGAATGGTCTTCTTGACCGCCAGGCTGCCGGCCAGGGCCAGTACCGGCACGATGAGCAGGAAGCGCCCGATGAGGGTGGCCAGCCCCAGGGTCAGGTTGTACCAGGGGGTGTTGGCCGAGAGTCCCGCGAAGGCGCTGCCGTTGTTGCCGATACACGAAGTAAAGGCATAAAGCATTTCGCTGAACCCGTGCGGCCCGGCATTATTCAAGGCCTTGACGCCCCACGCGGAGGAGGCGGCCAGTGCGGTGAAGCCCAAGAGAAAGGCGATGGGCACCAGGATGGCCAGGGCCGCCACCTGGACGTCGAAGGACTCGATCTTTTTCCCCAGGTATTCCGGGGTGCGGCCCACCATGAGGCCGGCCAGGAAGATAGCCAGCACCACGAAGACCAGCATACCGAATAGACCTGCCCCCACGCCGCCGAAAACGACCTCGCCCAATTGGATATTGAACATGGGCACCAGCCCGCCCAGGGGCGTGAAGGAGTCGTGCATGGCGTTGACCGCGCCGCAGGAGGCGTCCGTGGTCACCGTGGCAAAGAGGGCGGAATTAAAGATGCCGAAGCGCACTTCCTTGCCTTCCATGGCGCTGGTGGCAGGGTCGATGCCCAGGGCCGTCAGCCGCGGGTTGCCGGAGGATTCCGCCCCCCAGCAGATGAGCACGCCCACCAGGAAGAGGAGAAACATGGCGGCCCACACCGACCAGCCGTGTTTCTGGTTCCTGACCATGCGGCCCAGGTAATAGGTCAACCCCGCGGGAATCAAGAAGATGGAGAGCATCTGAAAGAAATTCGACA
>JBIOJX010000262.1:0-3771 GCA_044451265.1 Desulfobaccales bacterium | reverse complement strand
CGCGCGGTCTTCAGGTAGTCCAGGTCCGCGCTGGTGTGGATCATGCGCCGCACCACCCGCCAAACCTCGGGCGGCAAATCATGGGCCCCCACCTGGGCCTCGATGCGGCGGAAGCTCTCCGCCTCGATATCCTGGGGAAGCCGGGGCTGCCAGTTCATATGTGCTCCTCAATGATCTCAGGTGGGGCGGGCCTCCGTGCCCGCCACTCGTGGGCGGCCAGGGACGGCCGCCCCACCATTCTGAACCGCCGAGGGCGGCGGTTCTACATTTTATTCTTCGTTGTGACCATTAGGTCACGTTGGTTCGTTTGTATTCCAGACAGCGGCTCACCAGATTGTTGGCCACTTCCGGGTTGCTGCCGAAATGCAGGTGCACGTAACTGGCCAGGACGTGGTTTCGGAAGTAGCCCTCCGGCGGCGTCTCGGTTCCCTGCCGGGCCGTGAGGTGATAGAGCCGGGGCAGTTCGCCGGTTTCCGCGGCGATTTCCGAATAATGAAATTCATGCCCCCGGGCCCGGGTGCCCGCCGGTCCCAACAAGCCGTCCGCCATCAAGGTGATCTCCCGGTAGCCCAGGGCCTTGAGCCGCGTCAGCATGCGCACCTTTAAGGGCAAAACCCCGGCCATGGCATGGCGCCGGCCCTCCAAATCCTGAATCTCCTGGGACAGGTACATCAGCCCGCCGCATTCGGCATAAACGGGCAGGCCGGCCGCGGCCTGCCGGGCAATCTGGCGTTTCAAGCCCTCGTTGGCGGACAAACGAGCGGCAAAAAGTTCGGGGTAGCCGCCGCCCAAATAAATCCCCTGCAGATTCTCAGGCAGTTCCCGGTCGGTCAGGGGCGAAAAGGGCACCAGTTCGGCCCCGAACCGGGCGAGCCATTCCAGATTTTCCGGATAATAGAAGCAAAAGGCCTGATCCCGGGCCACCCCCAGGCGCACCGTGGGGGCGGTGACCTCCAGTGGTGCTTCCGGGGGAATTTCCAACCCCGGCAACGCCTTTAAGAGGCCGTCCAGGTCCAGATGCGCTTCCATAAAATCGGCCAGATGCTCCAGGTGCTCCGCTTCCAAAGGGTGGTCCTCGGCAGTGGTCAGGCCCAGGTGCCGCTCGGGGATGGCCAGCTTGGCCTCCCGGGGCAGGCCGCCGAGGCATTCGACGCCGTCCAGTTGGGAGAGGGCCTGCTCCAGATAGCGCAAATGGCCGGCCCCGCCGATACGGTTGAAGACCACCCCGGCCAGGGTCAGGTCCGGGTCGAAGCTGGCGAAACCGTGGACCAGGGCCGCGGCGCTCCGGGCCATGGCCCGGGCGTCCACCACCAACAGGACCGGCAGCCCCAGCCACTTGGCCATTTGGGCGGTGGAGCCGGCCTCGCTTAAGCCGTCATAGCCGTCGAACAGGCCCATGACCCCTTCCACCACCGCCACCTGGGCCTGCCCGGCATGGCGCCGGAAGGTGGCTAAGTTGTCGTCCCGGCTCAGCATCCAGCCGTCCAGATTGCGGCTCACCCGGCCCGCGGCCCGGCTGTGATGGCCGGGGTCGATGAAGTCCGGGCCCACCTTGAAGGGCTGGACCGCCAGACCCCGCCGGCGCAGGGCATAGAGCAGGCCCAGGGTGACGGTGGTTTTCCCCACTCCGCTTTGGGTGCCGGCGATGACCAGGCCGCGTGTAAAATTTTTATTAATGTCTTGGATCAAGATGTTATTTTTAGTTAATTATTGGAATATTTATTCTTCTAATCTTCGAGTTCCACTGTTTGTATCACTGTAATTTTACCTTCCAATATATCAATAATTTCTACCTTCCCCGTATCGTAGTTAATTTCCAGAGTTTTGTCATGTTCATCCCAGACACCAGATATAGAAGAATCATCTCCAATATTGATCATCCCTATTTCCCTTCTCTGGAAAGTTACCACATTTACACTTTCCTTAGTTGTACTGAGAATTAAATTTCTTCGACCAGCAATATTTTCTTTCATACTCCTATCTTTTATCGCATTAATCTGGTCAATAGCGAGTCCTCCACCAAACCAATCAATAATTTCTTCTGGATCTGTGCCTTTGGGGAATTCCTTATAATCCTTCACAACTTTACCTCCCTGTCCTCTATTAGTTTTCTATGTTACCGAGCGTCCGGATGGAGAAACCGCGCCAGTTGTTCCACGGCCTCGGCTGACCGGGGTCCGGGGTGGGAAAAGAGGCCTTCGTCCACCACCAGCACCCGCTTCGCCTGCACGGCCCGCAGCTCCTGGAAGAAAGGCCGGGAATAGATATCCTCGGGACTCCGGTTCATGGGCCCCTGCTGAATGAGGTAGACGTCGGGCTGCGCCTGCAGGAGGGCCTCCAGGCTAAAGGGCGCCAAGCGTTGGGCGGTCTCCACCACGTTGACGCCGCCGGCCCGGGTAATGATGTCGTTCACCATGGAGCCCCGCCCCGCGGCCAGCAGGTTCTGATAGCGCACCTCGAAGAAGACCCGGACGGGTTTCCGGCCTTTCAGGCGCCCGGCCACTTGCTGCAGGCGGTTTTCCAGATCACGGTTGAGCGCCGCCGCGGCCTCCTCCTGGCCGGTGAGCGCCCCCAGGCGCTGGATGGTGCTGAACAGGCCGGCGAAATCATGGGGCGCGAACATGGCCACCGGCACCCCTTCCGCCTCCAGCTTCTTCAGGGCCGGCATGCCCTTGGGGACGCCGCCCTGGACCACCAGGTCGGGCTTCAGGGCCAGAATCATTTCGACGTTGGGCTGTAGATGGGTGCCCACCGTGGGAATGTCAGTCAGGGATTCGTCGCCCTGGATGTGAGCTACAACCTGGTCCTTGAGCCCCAGGGCAATCAGGATCTCCGTCAGGCCGCCGTACAGTGAGATGATCCGCTGGGGCGGCGACTTCAGGGAGACCGGCTGGTTCAGATCATCCCGGATGGGGACGGCCCCCCAGGCGGCGCCCGCCAGGAGCGACATGACTAATAGTAAGACCGCCAGACACCTTAATCTCATGACTGGGCCTCCTCCAGAGTGCTTGCAGCCGGCGTCAACGGCAGCATCACCGCGTAAGGCCGTTGATGCGCCGGGTGTTGCACGACCTCCATGGGGGTCTCGTACACCTGGGCCAGGACCTCCGGGGTAAAGACCGCGGCGGTGAGGCCGTCCCGGACGATGCCGCCATCCTTGAGGAACATCAGGCGTCGGCAGTAGAGGGCCGCCAGGTTCAGGTCGTGCATGGCGCAGAGCACCGTCAGGCCCCTGGTTTCGTTGAGAAATTTCAATATCTCAAAAATCTCCAGCTTCTTGCGGACATCCAGGGACGAGGTGGCCTCATCCAATAACAAAATCTGCGGGTCCTGGGCCAGAGCCCGGGCGATCACCACCCGCTGGCACTCGCCGCCGGAGACCTCGGTGATGGGTCGCTTCTGCAGGTGTTCCGTAGTGGTGCGCCGCATGGACCTCAAGGCCCAGAGCAGGTCTTCGTCCGTCAGCGAGCCCAACCGCTTACGGTGGGGATAGCGCCCCATGAGGACAATCTCCAGGCAGGCGAAGGGAAAGCGCACCTCGGTGGACTGGGGCACCACCGCCAGCAACTGGGCCCGCAGGCGGCTGTCCAGGCGGCCCAACCGGCGGTCCCGGACCGTGATACTGCCGCTCTTGGGGGTCAGCAGACCGGAGAGGGCGTGCAGCAGGGTGGATTTGCCGCTGCCGTTGGGCCCCAGGATGCCGACGAATTCCCCGGCCTCAACCTGGAAATTCAGGTCCGCCAGGACTGAACGGTCCTCATAACCCAGATT
>JBIOJX010000261.1:0-3851 GCA_044451265.1 Desulfobaccales bacterium | reverse complement strand
CAGCTGCCGCATCAGGTCGCAGACCAGGGTGAGGGGACTTAACAGCTCCCCGGTGCCGTCGCAGCAGGGACACGTCTCGGTCACCGCATGTTCCAGGGTGTCCCGCAACCTTTGCCGGGTCATTTCCAGGAGACCCAGGGTCGAAATGGGCAGGATCGTGCTCTTGGCCCGGTCCCGGCTCACCGCTTCCAGGAAGGCCTGATAGACCTGGTCCCGGTGGGCGGCCTGGTCCATGTCGATGAAATCGATGACGATGAGGCCGCCGACGTTACGCAGCCGCAATTGCCGGGCGATCTCCAGGGCGGCCTCCAGGTTGGTTTTCAGGATGGTCTCTTCCAGGTCATGGCGCCCCACGAACCGCCCGGTGTTGACGTCGACCGCGGTGAGGGCCTCGGTGGTGCCGAACAGCAGGTAGCCGCCGCTCTTGAGCCAGACCTTGGGGGCCAGCAGTCTCTTCCAGTCGATCTCCAGCCCGACATGGCTGAACAGCGGCTCAGGCTCGGAATAAAGCTCCACCCGGTGCTTATCCAGCGGATTGAGCGATCCCAGGTAGTCCTGGACCTGCTCGAAGACGGCCGGGTCGTCCACGAGGACCCGGTCGAGCTCCGGGGAAAAGAGCTCGCGCACCACCCTGAGGGGGGTGTCCAGTTCTTGATGGAGCAGGGCCGGAGCCGAAGCCGCCGCGCTCTTATGGAGAATCTTCTGCCAACGGGAGACCAAAAAGTCACGTTCCTGCCGGAGTTTTTCCGGGCTCTGGCCGAGGCTGGCGGTGCGGGCGATGAAGCCGCCTTCCCCGGACCTCAGATCCTCCAACAGGGCCCGCAGGCGCTGGCGCTCGGTTTCGTCGGTGATCCGCCGGGAGATGCCCACTTGGGTCAAGGTCGGAGAGTACACCAGAAAATGGCCCGCCAGGGTGATATGGGTGGTGAGACGGGCTCCCTTGGTTCCCAGGGGCCCCCGGAGCACCTGGACCAGAACTTCCTGGCCTTCGTGGAGACGGTCGCCGATGGGGGCCGGCGGCAGTTTGGGACGGCTGACTTCCCCGGGTTCGTCTTTGAGCCAGAGGCTGTAAAATTCGTCCTCCCGGGCGCTGACGTCCTCGGCAAAGAGATAGGCGGGCCGCTCCAGGCCGATATTGACGAAGGCCGCGGCCATGCCCGGCAGCAGCCGGAGCACCCGGCCCTGGTAAATATTGCCGGTGGGGCCGTGGCGGGTCCGGCTCTCCAGATAGAACTCCGCCAGGCGGCCATCCTCCACCAGGGCCACCCGGACATCGCAAGCCGCCACGCTGATGAATAGTGAGTTTGACATAGGTGAAGGTTTTTGGGGGGCAGGCTCACTTACAAAAAACCCCCGGCCCCCTCTCCCCATAATACTTCTAAAAACTCCGCAATTTCAAAATCTGCAAGTCCAGGGCCTGGTCTTCGTTCAGGTTGAAGGTGTGAGTCAGAGCGTCCGTCACTTTAACGTTATCCTTCTCCCGGAGGCGCAGGTGCAGTTCCAGGTGCCGGGGGTCCGCCACCCTGAGTTGGGCCACCAGTTCCCGCAAATCGATCACCCGGTCCTCTTTCTTGGGACGCCGCCGGGTGACCGGAAACGACTCCCGGGCCAGAAAGGCCTCGGCTGCGGCCTGGTCAAAGAGAGGCTCCGGGCTCTCCACCTGGTAGACCGCCATTTCCAGGCGGGGCGGGGGCAGCCGCTTGGGCAGGCGGACGGCCTCCACGATTTTGATCCCGGGAGGCAAGACCCGGTTGAGGGTGTCCACCAGGGCCGCGGGCGCCAAGCTCTGCGCCAGTTCCACGTCCAGGGTTTCGGCCAGGGACTCCAGCCCCACGGGCAGGGCGCCATGGAATGACACCCGCGGCAGGGGATGGAAGCCTTCACTGAACACCAGGGGCAGGCCGGAGCGGCGCAGGCTGCGATAAAAGGCGCCGACCAGTTCCAGATGGCCCAGCCAGCGGGCCTGCTCCAGCTTGGCATAGGTCAGGCGGTAGCGCACCGGTTGGGGCGGCGCCGCGGTCGCATCGACGGCCGGCGCCGGCCCAACCGCCGGGGGCCGGTCCAACCGGAGGTCGATCCGGTCGTGGTCGCAGACGCCGCAGTCCTGGCAGCCGGCCCGGCGGCAATCGGGGGTCTCCAGCCCCTGGAAGGCCCGGTCCCGCTCGGCCAGCAGGAATTCCCGACTGACGCCGCAGTCCAGATGGTCCCAGGGCAGGACCTCATCCGGGTCTCGCTCCCGCAGGTAGAAGTCCGGGTCCACCCCGGTCTCCTGAAAGGCCTGGCGCCAGGTTTCCAGGCGCAGATGTTCGCTCCAGGCGTCCAGGCGGCAGCCCAGGCGGTGCGCCGCCAGCAAAACCTGCGCCAGACGCCGGTCGCCCCGGGAGAAGACGCCCTCCAGCCAGGTCTGGGCCGCGGAGTTCCATTTCGCCTGGATCTGCCGGTGACGCAAGCCGTCCTTGACTCCATGCAAAAAGCCGCGACATTCCGAAAGATTCGCCTGCCGCTCCCACTGAAAGGGGGTGTGGGATTTGGGAATGAAGCTCCCCAGGCTGACGTGAAGTTGGGCGCGGCGAGGGCTGGTCTGCAGGATTTGCCGGGCCAGCGGCGGGATGGCCTCCCGGTCCGCTTGGGTCTCGGTGGGCAGGCCCAGCATAAAGTAGAGCTTCAGAAGATTCCAGCCCGCTGCGAAGGCCTGGCGGGCCGAGGCCAGGATGACCTCTTCCGGCAGGTTCTTGTTGATCACCCGGCGCAGGCGGTCGGTGCCGGCCTCCGGGGCCAGGGTCAAGCCGGTGCGCCGCACCCGCTTTAGCTGTGCCAGGATTTCCGTGGTCAGGGTGTCGGCCCGGAGGGACGGCAGCGACACGGCCACCTGCTTTCCTTCGAGCCGGTCCATGAGGCTGGTGATCAGCCAGGTGAGAGAGGCGTAATCCCCGGCGCTCAGGGTCAGGAACGACAGTTCCTCGTAGCCGGTGGCGGCCAGGGCGGTTTCCGTCCAGTCCAGCAGGTCGCTGGCCTGGCGCTCCCGCACCGGACGGTAGATCATGCCCGCCTGGCAGTAGCGGCAGCCCCGGGTGCAGCCCCGGGCGATTTCGATGTTGAGACGGTCGTGAACAATCTGGCAATAAGGCACCAGGGCCTGGGGCGAGACCGCGATCCGGTTGAGGTCGTCCAGGATCCGCTTGCGGATGACGGCGCGGTGGCCCCGGGAATTGATTTCCCGGAGTTGACCCTGCTCCTCAAACTCCATCTCAAACAGGGCGGGGACATAGACGCCGTCCAGCTCCTCCAGGGCCTGCCAGAGTTCCCGGCGGCTGCCGCGGCTCTTTTTCCAGGCCGCCACCACCGCGGCCAACTCCAGCACCACCTCTTCGCCGTCGCCCAGCACCACCGCGTCCAGGAAAGGCGCCACCGGTTCGGGGTTGAAGCAGGTGGGGCCGCCGGCCACCACCACCGGGTCGCCGGGGCCGCGCCCCGCCGCCAGCAGGGGCACACCGCCCAGTTCCAGCATATTGAGGAAGTTGGTGTAGCCCAGCTCGTATTGCAGGCTCACCCCCAGGAGGTCGAACTGCGAGAGCGGCGTGCCGGACTCCAGGCTGGTGAGGGGCCGGCCCTTAAGCCTAAGCTCCGCTTCCAGGTCCGGGGCCGGGGCATAGGCCCGCTCCGCCCAGATGGTGTCGTCCCGGTTGAGGATACCGTAAAGCAGGCCCAGACCCAGGTGGGACATGCCCACTTCATAGAGGTCCGGAAAGAGCAGGGCCAGCCGCAGGGCCACGGCCCGGGGGTCTTTGAGGACGGCGTTGATTTCCCCGCCCAGGTAACGGGAGGGACGTTGGACGCGGCTTAGGTAGGTT
>JBIOJX010000260.1:0-3866 GCA_044451265.1 Desulfobaccales bacterium | reverse complement strand
GGCGGGCAAGCCGGGTAAGGTCGCACTCACCGCCTGCATGCGAAAAATCCTCGTGATCCTTAACGCCATGCTCAAAAATCGTACCTTTTGGAACCCACAGCTGCCTCTTGCAGCTTGACAAAATAGACAGTCGCTCTCCCCTCGAAGGGGAGAGGGAATCTTAGATGGCGCAGGCTTCCCGCCTGTGCTTCTTGCGTAGGGATTATTAATATGGCCATCGACGTCGATCTCCCCAAAAACCGGCAGGGCCGTTATTACCATATTAACTGCGGCCCCGGGGACCTGGCTCCCTACATCTTCACCTGCGGCGACCCGGACCGGGCCCATAGGGTCGCCAGGTCTTTCGACCGGGTGGCAATTAAGCGGCGCAACCGGGAGTTCCTGTCCTATACCGGGTCTTATCAGGGCCTGCCGGTCTCGGTCATCGCCACCGGCATCGGCGCGGCCGCCAGCGCCATCGCCATCGTGGAAGCGGCCCAATGCGTCGCCCCGGCCACCTTTATCCGCCTGGGCAGCACCGGGGCCTTGCAGGATTACATCGAGCTGGGGGACCTGGTGATTACCGCCGAGGCCCTGCGGGAGGAAAATACCACCCATTTTTATGCCCCGGCGGAGGTCAAAGCTCCGGCCCACCCCCAGGTCTTGGCGGCCCTCCAGGAGGCGGCCTCCAGCCTCGAAGTGCGTTGTCACGTCGGGGTCACCTGCACCTCCCCGGATTTTTATGCCGGGCAGGGCCGGGTGGTGCCTGGCTTTCCCACGTTGGAGCCGAATAAGGTGGAGCGTCTGAGCCGGGCCGGGGTCCTCAATCTGGAGATGGAGATGTCCGCCTATCTTACCCTGGCGCAGGTCTCGACCCTCAACCTCCGGGCCGGCGGGGCCTGCGTGGTGGTGAACAACCGCATCAACGGGGTCTTTGCTGCGGCCCGGTCCTTCCGGCAGGCAGAGCAGCGGTTGATTGCCGTGGGGTTAAGGGCGGTGGAGATTTTGGCCGCAAAAGATGGGAGGAACAGGGGAAAATGAGAAAAGGGGAAAAGGGGAAAGGGTAAATGGGGAAAAGGCGAAGAGAAAAGCAATGAGGTAAAAAGAAATTTTGGTGGGCCGTGCCCACCCTACCTAAGCTTGGGCACAGGCTGGAAAGCCGGTGCCACCACTAAAAACTGACCACTGGCAACTGACCACTGATGTTCAAACTCGCCTGGCGCAATACCATCCGGCATCCTTTGCGGGCGGCCCTCACCGTGACCGGCATGGCCGTGGCGGTCCTGGCCTTCGCCCTGCTGCGCACCATGGTGGCCGCCTGGTATGCCGGGGTGGAAGGCGCCTCGCCCACCCGCCTGGTGACCCGCAACGCCATCTCCCTGATTTATCCCCTGCCCATGGCCTACCTCCCCAAGCTCCAGGGCCTGCCCGGGGTGCAGGCGGTGGTTTACGGCTGCTGGTTTGGCGGCGTCTATAAAGACGAAAAGCAGTTCTTCCCCGTCTTCGCCGCAGACCCGGTGCGCCAGTATTTCGAGGTCTATCCCGAGTACGTCCTGCCCGAGGACCAAAAACAGGCCTTTTTCAAGGACCGCCGGGGCGCGGTGGCCGGCCGGGCCCTGGCCCAGCGCTACGGCTGGCGCCTGGGAGACGCCATTATCCTCAAAGGCAACGTCTATCCCGGGGACTGGCAGTTCAGCCTGCGCGGCATTTACACCGGCGCCGAAGCCACCACCGACGAGGGCCGCTTCTATTTTCACTGGGAATATCTGAACGAAACCCTGAAGAAGAACGCCGACCCCCGGGCCGACCAGGCGAGTTGGTTCACCCTCAAGGTGGCCCGGCCGGAGCTGGCCCCCCAGGTGGCCGCGGCGGTGGACGCCATGTTCAAAAATTCCCTGGCCGAAACCATCACCGAGACGGAAAAGGCCTTCTATCTGGGCTTCGTCTCCATGACCGAGGCCATCCTGCTGGCCATCCAGGTGGTCTCCTGGGTGGTCATCGGGGTGATTCTGGTGGTGCTGGCCAACACCATGGCCATGAGTGCCCGGGAGCGCCTGGGGGAATACGCCGTGCTCAAGACCATGGGCTTTAAGGCGCGCCATTTGGTGGGCCTGATCCTGGGGGAATCGCTGCTGCTGGCCGCGGCCGGGGGCCTGACGGGACTGGCTCTGACCTTTCCGGCGGTCCAGGTCATTAAGTTCTACCTGGGGCAATACTTCCGGGTCTTCCCGCTGACCCGCGCCACCCTGGGCCTGGGCCTGGCCGTGGCCCTGGCGGTGGGCCTACTGGCCGCCCTGTTCCCCGCCTGGCGGGCCGCCAAGGTGAGTATCGCCGAGGCGCTGCGCCGGGTGGGGTAATAAAGAGGGGAAAAGGCGAAAAGGGGAAAAGGGGAAAAATTCATGGACGGACATCTTAAGCGACTCAGCACAGGCTGGAAAGCCTGTGCTACCAACTCGAAACTAAAAACTAGCAACTGACTACTGGCAACTGCCGCCGGGCTGGCTAATTCCCGACCTCGCGATATCAGGTTTTTAGACCCTCGATCTAGGGGTTCCCCCGATTTACTTGACCGCAATTCTATCTTATCAATAGTGCCAGGAATGAGTTGGGGTCGCCTGAAACAAGCTGACTTGAATCGGGCCAAGGAGGAGGGTCGACCAACCAGCACGGGGAAGAGGCCAAGGACGGCCTTATTTTTGCTAAGGATGGCAAACTATGGAAGAAAACCGGGACGCTTTTCTAACCAAGGAAATAGGAAGATCCATGCGGTTCTTCCTAAATGTATCCTGCTTGTTCATCGTCATTTTATTTCTTTTCTCTATCCCCCAACCTTTGACTCCCGAGAGCCTGATGATAGCTCTTATCCCGGTTATCGTCGCGGTGCTTTTTTTTCTCGCCTTCCTGCGGCTCCTGAAGAATATTGAGGGCGAAGCCGCCAAGCATAGGGATATAGAGCTGACGACCAGAGTCATTGGGGAATTTAACAAGAGCTGGATAATTCGGGCGGCGATCGGCCGAATTCCGGCTTTTAAGATTGAAAAGAAGCCTGAGTGATGGCGAGTGGCGATTACTGTCATTCTGAGCGGAGCGGAACCTGGTTCGAAGCAAGATGCTGCGCTGCGCTCAGAATGGCAATCACTTTTTACTGCAACCCGGTATAAAACCTCAGATCAATAAATCTCCAAGCTTGATAATCGTCGGTTTCCGCCTTCCGGGAGTGCTCTGGCGGGACTGACTCCTCTCCGGCTCAATCAGCAAATTCGCTTCACCTCCTGCAAAAATCGCGGCATTGGAAGGATATCCTCCAACTGCTATAATGCGGCTGAAGGGCAGCATTTCAGCCCATCGCCTCTATGCCCATACCCTTATCCTACAGCTACCGCAACCTCCTGGCCCGGCGGCTCACCACCCTGCTCACCGCCGCGGGCCTGGCCTTGGTGGTCTTCGTCTTTGCCGCGGTGCTGATGCTGGCCGAGGGCCTGCGCCGCACCCTGGTGGCCACCGGCTCCTATGACAACGCCGTGGTGCTGCGGGCCGGGTCCGAATCCGAGGTGCAGAGCGCCATCAGCCGGGACCAAGCCGCCATCATCGGGTCTCAGCCCGAGGTGGCCACGGATAAGGACGGCCGCCGCCTGGTGGCGGATGAGGCCATCGTCCTGGTAAACCTGCCCAAGCGGGGCACCGGCAAGCCCGGCAATATCATGATCCGGGGCGTGCAAGCCGTAGTCTCCCCGGAGTTGCGCCGGGAGGTGAAGCTGGCGGCCGGCCGCTGGTTCAAGCCCGGCTCCACCGAGCTGGTAGTGGGGTCCCAGATCGCGGCGCGCTTTCAAAACGCCGGGTTGGGGGAGGAACTGCGGTTCGCCCTGCGCCAGTGGCGGGTGGTGGGG
>JBIOJX010000259.1:0-3889 GCA_044451265.1 Desulfobaccales bacterium | reverse complement strand
GTGTAGGGCGGGAAAGCGCAGCGCATCCCGCCAGCCAATTGCATGAATGGTGGCACAGGCGTCTCGCCTGTGCAAACTTTGGTAGGGCGGGCGTCAGTGGCACAGGCCTCCGGCCTGTGGACAAAATTGGTGGGGCAGGCGTCCCCGCCTGCCTGGCGATTCCTGTAGGGGCGAACCTTGTGTTCGCCCTCCCTTTTCTGGTTCCCAAGCTCCAGCTTGGGAACCCAATTTCACGCCAAGCTCCAGCTTTGCACCCTTGAACGATCTTGTATTTTTTTAAAAGGTCCATTAAAGTGAAATAAATTTATGCCTCCTGATACCCCTCAGCCGCGCCCCCTCATCTTCATTTCTTATGGCCGCAAGGATAAGAGCTGGAAAGACCGGTTACTAAGTCACCTTCAGGTCTTGGAAGGCGTACAAGTCTGGGCTGACAGCCGCATTGAAGTGGGAGATGGCTGGGAGGCGAAGATCCAGGATGCCATGGCCAAGGCCAGTATAGCGGTCCTGTTGGTCTCTCGCCATTTCTTTAACTCAGATTATATCAAGACCAAAGAATTGCCGGTTCTTTTGGAGAGGCAACGCCGCGAAGGCTTGCGCCTTATTCCCGTGATTGTTGGATCGTGTGTCTGGGATACCGTTGACTGGCTGCAAGCCATCCAAGCTTACCCTGGGGGCGAAAAATGCCTAGCAGATTTTGGTAAACCCCGCTGGGAATATGAATTGGCGACTATCACCAAAAAAATAGCAGGTTTCCTCAACTTGACGACGCATTCGTTTGTCGTTGGCGGCCATAGCCCTCAGCCCCAAATTAATATTTCCCGGCTGCCTTCCACCAGCCCAGACCTCTTCGGCCGGGATGAGGTTCTGGAGCAGTTAGATCGAGCCTGGGATAACCCGCACTGCCATATACTCGAACTGGTGGCCTTTGGCGGGGTGGGAAAGACCTCCCTGGTCAACAAGTGGCTCTTAGGCTTGGAGGAGCAAGACTACCGCGGCGCCACCCGAGTCTATGCCGAGTCCTTTTACAGCCAGGGGGCCAGTGAAGGGGGGCGGGCCTCGGCGGATACCTTCATCGCCGCGGCCTTGAAGAACTTTGGGGACCCGGAACCCACCCTCGGTTCTCCCTGGGAAAAGGGCCGGAGACTGGCGGACCTGATGCGTCAGGAGCGCCCCCTTCTGATCCTGGACGGCCTGGAACCCTTACAGTTTCCCACCGGGGGAAGCCTCAAGGACCCGGCCCTCCAGACCTTGCTCAAGGAGCTGGCCGTCGCCAACCGCGGCCTGGTGATTGTCACCACCCGCCTGGAGGTGAGTGAACTCAAGGGCTACACCCAGAGCCTCGATCCGGCCAAAGATGCGCCAGTGGACGTCATTGACCTGGAAAACCTCTCTGAGCAGGCCGGCGCAGCCTTGCTAAAACACCTGGGGGTGCAGGGAACCCAGGGGGAACTGGAGCAGACTAGCAAAGATTTTCGGGGGCATGCCCTGGCATTAACCCTCCTAGGCCGCTATCTATCGGTAGTTCACGATGGGGATATCCACCGGCGGGATGAGATTCCGGCGCTTACCGAAGAAGAGGAAAGAGGCGGGCATGCCCGGCGGGTCATGCAAGCCTATGAAATCTGGCTAAAGGATAGGCCGGAACTGCTGGAAATCCTGCGCCTCATGGGGCTGTTCGACCGCCCGGCGGAAGCCGGGGCCATAAAGGCAGTTAGGAAGGCACCTGCCATAAAGGGCCTTACTTCCCACCTGGCCACCCTGCCAAAAAATAAATGGAAATATGCCATTAAAGACCTGCGGGCTCTCCGCATCATTGATAAGGGGGACACACACAGCCAAGGCACTCTGGACTGCCACCCCTTGGTGCGGGAGTATTTCGGGGAACGGCTGCAACAGGATTATCCCGAAGCCTGGCAAGCCGGCCATAGCCGCCTGTACGAATATTATAAAAACCTGGCCCCGGATTTGCCAGATACCCTGGCAGCCATGGCCCCCCTGTATGCCGCCGTAACCCACGGCTGCCGAGCCGGCCGCCACCAGGAGGCCCTTGATGAGGTTTACTGGCGGCGGATTCTTCGGAAAGAAGAAGGTTTTAGTGTAAAAAAGCTTGGAGCCTTAGCTGCGGACCTAACAGCCCTTGTAGCCTTCTTTGAACCGCCCTGGGAGACCCCAGCGGCCTCCCTCACGCCCGCCAGTCAAGCATTTCTGCTCAATGAGGCCGGCTACCGGCTTTGGGGGCTGGGCCGTCTGCAGGAAGCCTTGCAGCCCATGCAAGCCGCGCTCGATTGGGCAATTGATCATGAAGATTGGGGCCATGCCTCGACCACGGCAAAGAATCTTACGGAACTGGCAATGCTCCGGGGAGAGCTGCAATGGAGCGAGGCCCTGGCGCGGCAGGCTCTGGACCTGGCCCGACGCAGCGGTGACAAAGTAGAATATAAAAGCGTTACAGGCTATCTGGCTTACGTCCGACATCAGAGGGGGGATGAACCTGAAGCCGGGGAACTCTTCCGTCAGGCCGAGGCCCTGGAAACAGAACTGGACCAGGAGGAGCCCTACCTCTATTCTCTCCGGGGGTTCTGGTTCTGCGACCTTCTCTTGGACCAGGGGGGCTATCAGGAGGTGATCATCCGAGCCGGGCATACCCTAAACATCGCTAAAAAAAATCAATGGCTCAAGGCTATTGGCCAGGACCACCTATCCCTGGGGCGGGCCTATCTGGCTCAATGGCTTGAGCAAGATGAGAGGGACCTTCGCCAGGCCGCGGCGCATTTTTCCGCAGCGGTTGACTTTCTCCGACGGGCTGCACAACAGTACTATTTAATCCTGGGCCTCCTGGGCCGGGCAGCGTTTTTTCGGGCCAAACAGGATTGGGATCAGGCCCACCGGGACCTGGAGGAGGCCCTGGAGATAGCCCAGCGGAGCGGTATGCGGCTCCATGAGGCCGACGCTCACCTGGAATACGCCCGCCTGTACCTGGCGGAGGGGAAGAAGGAGGAGGCCCGCCAGTCCCTGGCCACCGCCCGGGAGATGATCCAGCAGATGGGCTACCACCGCCGGGACCGGGAGGTCCGGGAGTTGGAGGAGAAGTTGTAGTTCTTTATCTGTGATCAACCCTGCAAAGCAGGAGCTTTGCCTAAAAGTGGATTCCCAATCCGGAGCTTGGAAACCAGAACAGCGTATTGGTGGGGCGGGCGTCCCTGCCCGCCATTTTGGTGCGCAGTGCGCCCCCACATGTTTGCGCCTTTCCTTTGCGACTTTGCGTCTTGGCGTGAGACCAATGCCCCTTGATTTGCCGCCAACCGTCCTACCCACTCTTTCCCTGCCCGCGCCTCCCTTGATAACCTTCTTCCGATAATCCGGCAACGTGCGGAATTTTGAGGATTTGGGGTGCCTTGATGGTGCAACGCGGCTCTGTCTGTTTCCACCCCTCCCGATCGGAGATCGGTGGCGGCCTGATGGCCGGGGTGCCGATTGTATACTGTTCCGCAACGGCGGCGGCCTTACCACGGATTCATCAGCAAATCAAGCTACTTACCCCAAAAACGCCTCCGGTCTCCAGCGGCACGGCTGCGGGACAATTTGCGGCAAATCTAAATCCAGCGAGACGGCCAGGGTGGCGAACTGTCCCATCCTCACCAAAAATCTGCCCTGAAATTAACAGTATTCGGAGGAGATGTAGCACCGCCGCCCTCGGCGGTGAAGGAGCCGGCGAGGGCGGCGCGGGTGTTGGCAGCCTTTCAGGAGGGTGCGTTGGCTTGCTTGGGCAGGGCCTGGACGACGGTGGTCACGATTTCCGGCAGGGCCTGCTCCGGCGCCCGGGAGGCGCGCAGGTCTACCATGACCCGCAGGGCCTTCAATCCCTGGGCCCCTTGTAAATCCTCCAATT
>JBIOJX010000258.1:0-3901 GCA_044451265.1 Desulfobaccales bacterium | reverse complement strand
TTTCAGTGGTGGGGCGGGCGTCCCCGCCCGCCCTGTAGCCGCAGGCTTTAGCCTGCGCCGCACAGGCTGGAAAGCCTGTGCCACCAACTCGAAACTAAAAACTCGAAACTCGAAACTCAGTGCTTAAAGCAGCGCTGGCCGGTGAAGACCATGGCCACCACGGGGTCGGCTTCGTTGCAGGCCTCGATGACTTCGTAGTCCCGGACGGAGCCGCCGGCGTGGGCCACCGCGGTGATGCCCTGGCGGATGCCCACGTCCACCCCGTCCCGGAAGGGGAAGAAGGCGTCGGAGATCATCACCGCGCCGATGAGGCCGCCCTTGGCCTCCTGGGCGGCCACGTCGAGGTCCGTCTGGTCCGAGGAGTCCCGCTTGGCCTGGAGGATTTCCAGTTCCAGTTGTTTGTAGGGGATGCCGAACCGCTGGAAGCACAGGGCGTCGGCGTATTTGGTGTAGGCCTTGAAGACGGCGATCTCGGCCACCCCCACCCGGTCCTGCTCGCCGGTGCCGATGCCCACGGTGCAGCCGTCTTTGACGAAGATCACCGAATTGGAGGTGATGCCCTGTTCCACCCACCAGCCGAAGAGCAGGTCGTCGTATTCCCGGTCGGTGGGCTCCCTGAGGCAGCGGTAATGCTTGCCCTGGTGCGTGGCCTCGGCGGGTTTGAAGTCGGAAAGCTTCAGGATGGCGTTCAGGGGCGACTGCTGGACGATGAGGCCGCCGTCGATCAGGGCCTTGAACTCCACGGTGCGGGCGTGCACCAGGTGCTGGAGCTTGCCGAAGTTGGGAATCTTGATGATGCGCAGGTCTTTGGCCTTTTTCAAAAATATCCAGGGTCCCGGCCTCGAAGTCCGGGGCGGCTACTACTTCCAAATAGTTCTGCGCCACCAGTTCGGCCGTGGTTTTATCCAGGGGCCGGTTGAAGACCGCGCAACCTCCGAAGGCGGCGATGCGGTCGGCCATATTGGCCTTGTCATAAGCCGCGGCCAGGCTGCTCGCCCAGGCGGCGCCGCAGGGGTTGTTATGCTTCAGGATCGCCGCGGCGGGTTTGGCTTGCAAGTACTTGATGATATTGAGGCCGTTGTCCAGGTCGGTCAGGTTGGTCTTGCCCGGGTGCTTGCCCGCCTGGACCATGGCCGCTTCGTCGATGGCGCTGGTGAGGCCGTTCCCCGGGTCCAGAAAATGACAGCCGCCCAGGGTGAGGTTGCCGCCCGCCAGTTCGTAGAGCGCCGCCTCCTGGCCGGGGTTTTCGCCGTAGCGCAACCCCATTTCGATGACCTCGCCCTTGGAGTCGGGCAACTTCCAGGTGCGTTTGCGGTAGACCAGCTTCTGGTCGCCAAAGGTGATGGTCATCTCCGGGGGAAAATGGTCCGCCATCACGGTGCGGTACATGGCCTTGATATCGCTCATGAGGTTCTCCTAAGGCAGAGTTTGACCTTATAATAAGCATGACTGGCCCGCCTTGACAAGCGCCTTTCCGAGTGCCGGAGTTAAATTGACAGGGGCCTGCGGAAATGCTAAATATTTCTAGGAAGTTGCCGGTTGCCGGTTCCCAGTTCCAAGTGGAAGGCAATTAGCGTAGCGGAAATTCGTTTTTAGCATTAACGAAAACCGAAAACCGAAAATCGAATACAGAAAACTGCTTCTCAATGGAGATTAAGGCCCTGGATTTTTTTGTCGGGATAAGTGTGGGCGCTATCCTGGGCGTCGGCGGGACCTGGCTGTTCCATCGGGTCCGGCACTGGCTGGGGTACTCCGAGGTCAGCCGGCTCAGGTCCGAAAACCGTTCCCTGAAGCGCCGCCTGGCGGAGAAGGACCGGCACATCGGGCGCATGCTCTCCGAGACCGAGCGCCTGGCGGAGCGCCTGGGGGAAATGAAGGTCGTGGAAGAGGTGGAGAAGCAGGGGCTGGATTAAAGGATTCACCACAGAGACACAGAGGACACAGAGAGGCACAGAGGAGGACATATGGCCGGCAAGAAGATTTCCATCAACGGCGCGCTGGTGGGCGTGGTCGGCGGTTGGGTGGCCGAAGTGGCTTTTCAGGAGATCACCGGGCATCACATCACCACCGGCATCCTGGAGATTCTGGGGGCGGCCGCGGGATTATGCCGCCTGGACAAGCGCCTGGCCGCGGCCTTGCAAGACACCCTGGACCAGGCCCGGGGCGAGAACCGGGAAGATTACCGCCAGGTGAAGGAGCGCATTCAGGAGCTCACCCGGGACCTGCCGGAGCTGCGGGAGATCATGTCCAACCTGGTGGACGCCGGCATCCAGGCCCAGCAGGCGTAAGATGCTCGGGGTGAACCTGCTGGTGCGCCTGGGCCGCCAGGTGCTGGCGGGCCCCATCGCCGGGGCGGGGCTGCTGCCCGCCTCCTATTACCGCCACCTGGCGCTGGGAGCCCTGGAGGCGGAGGATTTTCCCGGGGCGCTGGACTATCTCAAATGGGCCCAAGACCCCCTGCTGGCCCAAATCCTGGTATTGCGCCTGCGCCTGCTGGCGGCTCGACATGCCCGGCAACGCCGCGTCCTCCTGGAACTAATGGAGGGAAATAGTGGCGCAGGCTTCCAATTTGCGAAAGATACAGGCCGGAGGCCGGTGCCACTGGAGCAATATCGGCACTTGCTAACGGCGGAGGACCAGGCCCTCAAACTCTTGGCCGCTTACGAAGCGCGGGCGTTGAGCCTCCTGGCGGCCGCCGGCAAGCACAGGTTGAATCCTGAGGCTGGGCCCCGATCGGGCCCCTGACTTGAGGGAAGCCAATATTCTCAGCTATCTTGGGCCCGGCAAAATGGACCACCCAGTGAGGTGGTCAAGACGAAGTTCAAAAAAATTTTAATTTTTTTCCAGTATTCTCTTGACAAATAGAAACTAAATACTATTATAATCTGCAAACAAGTGAGGCCAAACCCACCGTGAGGTGGGGACGGAAAGCCACGGGTCTTAGGATGAGATAGCCGGGTTGCCTGGGGACGGGTGATGCGGCCTTTTTTATGGGCCGGCAAGGAAAACAATCCTTAAGGCCAAAACGTAACTGTTTTGAGGACTAGGAGTGGAACATGCGTAGGCTAATGAAAAAATTAAATTTGATGAGCCCGGTAAAATTAACCGGGATGATAACTCTACTAGCCTGCCTGTTTTTCCTGGCCGGCGCCGCCGGCGCTACGGCGGTCTATGATAACCTCAGCATCGCCACTGGCGGCCCCTGGCAGTTTGGTCCAAATAATGGGACGCGTTTTTATGACTCGTTCTCCACAGGGGCGGGCGGCTACAATCTAGGTCGTGTTGAGCTGTTGGTCAACGGATCAGCCACCTCGACCGGTTCGTTCACCGTTGATCTTTATAGCGACAATTCTACGAAACCTGGGAGTTTACTGACGATCCTGGGAACCGTGAACGATAATGCATTTCCTTCGACCGGGGCGGTCGCAACTTTCAATCTCTCCTCGCCCTATGCGCTGGCCGCCAATACGAGATACTGGATAGAGATAGTTTCCAACAACAGCGCGGCTGCGTGGGATTGGGCCGAGACGAGTGGTGGCGTCGGCGTGGCCGGAGAATATTGGGGCGATAATGGCGGGGACGGGATTGTGCCTAACATCTATCATGGTTTTACGACTAATCCCTTCCAGATGCAGGTGAGCGATGTCTGCAGTGTCCCCCTTCCCCCCAGTGTCTGGCTCCTGGGTTCCGGTCTGGTTGGATTAATCGGTTTTAGGAGATTTAGGAGAAGTTAAAATCGGCAATTCATATCCTGATTAGGCAGGGCCTCCGTGGTCCTGCCTTTTTAATGCCAATAAAACCCTCTCCATTTTCAAGTTCTGGATATATAACCATAAAAATGATCTCTGACTTTGATTACCTGGGCGAAGCCCTGGCGGCGGCCCGGGAGGGCCTGGCCGCG
>JBIOJX010000257.1:0-3911 GCA_044451265.1 Desulfobaccales bacterium | reverse complement strand
CCAGGGTCCCGGCCGGGGGGGCGGATTGGGCAGGTCCGTGGGCACCTGAAAATCCTGGTTCGGCGGATAGCCGGTGAGCGCCTTCAGGGCTATGTACGCCGTCTTGGAGCCTTCCTCGGCCTCGGCGCCGGCTTTTTCGACGGCCCCTTCATAGGCGGCCAGGCGGTATTTGTCGGTTTCCTTGACGTTGGGCGAGCGCACGGCTATGAGCCGGTTGATCCGCTCCTTGGTGTCGCTCAGGTAGGATTTGGCCTCTTTCACGGCATCCTTGCCCTGATTCGCCAGGATCAGGCCGTAGTAAGCCTGGGACACCTGGACGATGATCTCCCCCTGCTTGGCCACCACGCCTTCTTCTTTCACCTTGATGTTCTTTTCAGTGGCCTCTTCCCGGTAGGCGATCTTGCCAAAGGTGTACAAGGGTTGGATGAAGGTAAAATCCATATGCCCGAAGACGTTAACCCCATGGGTGGTGTCTTTGGGATCGCGTTGCAAAAGCGGCTGTCCCGCCGTAGTCTGTAACGGCAAGCGGGCATTGGGGACCACGCCGCCCACGGCGATGGCGTCGAATTGCGGCCAGCGATAGCCGTGGACCTCGTTTTTCTGCTCTTTGGCCAGCTTGACTTCACTGCGGCTGGCCTGGACGTCCGGACTGAATTTCAAAGCCATCTCAGTAACCTGGTCATAATTCAGCACCGGCCCGCCATTGCCATTCTTCGGGACTGCCGCGGCCGGAGCTCCCGCCGCCGAGGCCCCCACCGGCGCCAGCACGAGGGCCAGGCCCAACATCATTCCCCCCAAACGGGCCCATCGAGACATAGCTCCCCCTCCTCTCGGATAATCGAATATGTTTACGTTAGAAACTTGATAAGAAATAGTCAACCCAAATTTCAACCGCTGGCCCATAATAGCAGGGAACTCCGCCAAATTCAGTAAATTTTTGGGGAGGTGCAGTAGGCGAAATGATTTTTCTCCCTCTGAGGCCGGCGAAGATATTGCCAGCGCCAGGGGGTATCGGTTATGATGAGCTTGAGGTGAGCATTAGATGACGGCACACAAGCGGATTCTGGTTACCGGCGGAGCAGGGTTCATCGGCTCGCATCTGGCCGACGCCTTTGTGAAGCACGGCCATGAGGTGGCGGTCGTGGATAATCTCAGCAGCGGCCGGCGGGAGCAGGTGCCGGCGGCGGCCCAGTTCTTTCCTTACGATATCAAGTCCCCGGAAACCTTTGAGATCATCTGCCGCTGGCAGCCCCAGGTGCTGGTGCACCACGCCGCCCAGATGAGCGTGCGCATCTCCGTGGATGACCCGGTCATGGACGCCCAGGAGAATATTCTGGGGTCCTTGAATCTCTTCCAGGCTGCGGCCCGGGCGCAGACCGAGAAGATCATCTTCGCCTCCACCGGCGGCGCCATGTACGGGGATCAGGCCCCCGTGCCGGCCCGGGAGGAAGACCGGCCTCAACCGGAGTGCCCTTACGGCATCGCCAAGCTGGCGGTGGAGCACTACCTCCATTTCTACCAGCGGGAACACGGCATCATTCCCGTCCGCCTGCGTTACGCCAATGTCTATGGGCCGCGGCAAAACGGCTTGGGCGAGGCCGGGGTGGTGGCCATCTTCGTCGAGAAATTCCTGGCCGGCGAGCAGCCCGTGATCAACGGCGATGGTCTCCAGACCCGGGACTTCACTTATGTCGGGGATATAGTGGCGGCCAACCTCCGGGCCCTGGAATACCCCCGGGAGGGCATCTTTAACATCGGCACCGGCCGGGAGACGGATATCCTGACCATCTACCTGGAACTACAGAAGATTCTCGGTTCCAGCTTTGCTCCGGTGCACGGACCGGCCAAACCGGGGGAGCAGCGCCGCAGCGCCCTGGACAGCACCCGGGCCCAGGAGATCCTGGGCTGGGAGCCCGGCGTCAGCCTGTCCGAGGGCCTGGCCCGCACTGCTGCGGCCTTTCGGGAGCAGCAGAGCTAATTTGTCTTCCACACTTAGGACCTTGCCACATTTTTCCCCCATTTATTCTGGCCATCCAGCTGAATTTGATTAAATTTTAAGGTTAAGCTTATCATCGCCACCGCGGATGGGATAACGCATGGAAACAATGATTGAAGTCCGGGACCTGACCAAATATTACGGTCCCGTGCAGGCCGTCCACCAGATCAATTTTGAGGTGGCGGCCGGCGAGATCGTGGGCTTTCTGGGTCCCAACGGCGCCGGCAAAACCACCACCTTGAAGATGCTGGCGGGGTTTCTGGCTCCCACCTCCGGCACCGCCCGGATCAACGGCTTCGACTGCGTCAGCCAGTCCCTGGAGGTCCGTCGCTCCCTGGGCTATTTGCCGGAGAACGTCTCCATCTATCCGGAACTGACGGTGGGCCAGTTCCTGAAATTCGCCGCCCAGGCCAAGGGGGTGGAGTCCAAAGACCAGCCGGCTGAAACCCGGCGGGTCATGGCCGCCTGCGGTCTGGAGGAGGTGGCCGGCAAACTGGTGAAGGCCCTGTCCAAGGGCTTCCGGCAACGCCTGGGGCTGGCCCAGGCCCTGCTTCATCAGCCCCCGGTGCTCATCCTGGACGAACCCACCATCGGCCTGGACCCTTCCCAGATCGTGGAGATTCGCAGTCTTATCAAAAACCTGGAAGGCGGCCACACGGTGATCCTGAGCAGCCACATCCTGCCGGAGGTGAGCCAGTTGTGCCACCGGGTGATCATCATCAACCGGGGCCAAATCGTGGCCAGCGACACGCCGGAGAATCTCTCCCGGCAGATGGGCCGGGGCGCCATCAGTTTAACGGTCAAAGGGCCGGAGGCCCAGGTCACGGCGGCCCTGCAAGGGCTGCCGGGCGTGGCCCGGGTGGTGGGCCGCGGCGAGGGCCGCTTCCTGGTGGATACCGGCAACGGCCGGGACCTGCGCCCGGAGCTGGCCCGCCTGGTGGTGCAGCAGGGCTTCGACCTCCTGGAGTTGAAGGCCCAGGAATTTACCCTGGAAGACGTCTTCCTCAACCTGGTGACCGAGGAAGAGACCGAGGCAGAGTCATGAAAACGTGCAGCGGCCTGACGGCCTTGCTCCGCAAGGAGCTTACCATCTATTTCACCGGTCCCATCTTTTACGTCACCGGTTTTTTCTTCCTGTTGCTGGCGGGGTATTTCTATTACACCAACACCATCTATTACGGCATCGTCAGCCTGCAGGCGGCCCAGCAGGCCGGCAATCCCCAGGTGGCGGCCCAATTGAATCCCCAAATGATGATCTACCGCCCTCTGTTCTCGGTGCTGGCCGTCATCCTGCTCTTCCTGGTGCCGCTCCTTACCATGCGCCTGCTGGCCGAAGAGAAACGCTCCGGCACCGCGGAACTCTTGTTCACCTATCCCTTGACGGATTGGGCCATCATCCTGGGAAAGTTCGGGGCGGCCCTCCTGGTCTACCTCATCTTCCTGGCCTTCACCGTCTGCTACTCGGTGGCCTTCGGCTTTATGACCCAGCTGGACTGGGGCGCCCTGGCGGCCGGCTACCTGGGGCTGCTCCTGCTGGGGGGCGCCTTCCTGGCCCTGGGCCTCTTCGCCTCCAGCCTCACGGAGAACCAGATCATCGCCGGGGTGGTGGCCTTTGCCATGCTCCTGCTGTTCTGGATCATCGGCTGGATCCAGGAACTGGGGGCCGGCGGCGTAAGCAAGGTTATGCAGTATTTGTCACTGCTGGACCACTACGATAATTTCACCAAAGGGGTGATCAATACCCGGGACCTGGTTTATTGCGGCAGCTTCATCTTCTTCTTCCTCTTCCTCACCAAGAGGCAGCTGGAATCCCGGCGTTGGAGAGCCTAACGTGAACTGGCTGAATCGTTTCAAAGACCGAAAGGTAATCTACGGCACCGGCTCCGTCGTCTCGGTGCTGCTGGTGCTGGGTATT
>JBIOJX010000256.1:0-3914 GCA_044451265.1 Desulfobaccales bacterium | reverse complement strand
GGGTGGGTCAGGGCGATCTCGGGCAGTAACACCAAAACCTGGCGCTGGCGGGACAGGGCCTGATCGGCCGCGGCCAGGTAGACCTCGGTCTTGCCGCTGGCCGTGACGCCATGCAGCAGGAAGGGTGCGAAGACGCCGGAGACGAGTCCCTCGGCAATGGCCGTTACGGCCTCGGCCTGCTCCGGCACCAGGGTCAGAGGTGAGTCAGCCGGCCTCCGGGGCTGGCTTTCGAGAGGGTCATGTAAGGCCAGGCGCTGGTCGAGCCGCACCAGGCCCAGGTCGGCCAGCCGGCGCAGGCTGGGCCGGCAACCGGGAAAATGCGGCAGCAGGTCTTTGGCCCAGGTGGGGCCGGATTCCCGCAGGCAGGCCAGCAAGGCCCGGGCCTTGGGACCCAGGCGCTTTGGTGTGGGAGGGGCCTCGGCCTCGGGTACCGGGGTGGCCCAGGTTTCCCGGCGGCCGCCGGCGGGCCGGGCGCCGCCGGGGATGAGGTGGCTCAGGGCCTCGCCCAGGGGATACTGGTAGTAGTCGGCCAGCCAGCGGAACAGGGGAACCAGTTCCGGGCCGAAGCGAGGGATGTCATCCAGCACCGCCTTGATGCGGCGCAGGCGCACCGGCGGGGCATCCGAGACCGGGGCCAGGAGATAGCCGGTCACCACCTGGCGGCCCACCGGGACCTTCACCAGGCTGCCCACTTGGGCGGCGGCGGCCAAGTCCGGAGGCAGGCGATAGGTCAGGGTGCGGTCCAGGGGCAGGGCCACGGCCACTTCCCAGAGATCGGAGGCCTCTTGCTGAGCTTTGCTGGAGGCTGGGGATACCGGCATAAAACCTATTATAGGTCAAAAAGGGGATTAATACTCTTTTGATTGAAAACCAAAAAGGTCGGCATAAGCCGCGGTGACGGCCCAAGAAAATACCGGTGCTGCAACCAGGAGAGCGATACCAGCACCAGCAACTATAGCTAATTTGGCAACTCCAGACAGTGCGGCCCGAATCCCGATATCGCCCAGCCGTTGTCCGCAGCGGTTGCAGCGGTCCCGCCCTTCCGCCACTTCGCTGCCGCAATTCTGGCAAATGGGCATTGGCCTCCTAAATTTCTGGTCGGTTGTTACCCTCGGGCGGGGCGGCCACAGAAGCGACATTATCCGGGAAGCTTTCGGAGTAATCGGACTGTAAGCCGAAGATATCGGCATAGGCGGCGGTGACGGTGCAGCAGGTGAGCGGCACGGTAACCAGGAGGCCGATGCCCAGGGCCACGGCGCCCGCCAGGTTGAGCAGCATCAGGAGCAGCAGGAAGGCAAACATGCCGAACCAGATGGGGTTGACCGTGCGGCGGCTCAGTTCGAGGGCCGGCCAGAAATCGAGGCGGCGATCGACGACCAGGGAAGCAGCGAAGAGATAGCAGACCAGCAAATAGACGCCGGGGATGATGAGCAACAGGAAACCGATGCCGGTGAGCACCCCGCCCACCAGGGCCGTCAGCAGCAGAGGGACGAAGAACCGGAAGCCGAGGAAGAAATCGCTGAATTGCGGGGTGCGCCCCTGGATCAACTTGGCACAGACAATGAAGTTTCCCATCAAGAGGGCCGGTCCGATAACAAAACTGGCCACCCTACCGAGCCAGGGAATGAAGTGCAAGACGATTTGAATCACCAGGTAGATCAGGAAGAACCCGATAAACCCGCCGGGGTAGTTTAGAAACAGGCGCCAGCCCGTTTTTAAGTATTCTCCCAGAGGCAGCGGGGCAGAGGTGCGTCCTCCGGAGGGTTCAGGGACGGGGGGTGGCTGGGTCGCCGAATGGCCGCAAGCGGGACAAAACTTCGCAAACTCCAACATCTCATTGCCGCAATGGGGACAATGGGGCATGGTCCGGCCTCCTGGCAGTATTAGTGTGGAGCTCTATGGATAAATCTATTTACCTTGACCGCAGGCGATGTTATCAGTTATGGGAGTAAATGGCAAAAACAATCAGGGAGCGGCCTCCTGCCGCGGCGGTGAGGAAAAGAACATGACGCTTATTTTAACGGACTTCAACGACTCCATCGGCACGATCACCTTAAATAACGACTGCAAGCGCAACGCCTTGAGCGGCGCGGTGATCCATGAACTCCTCCAGGCCTTGAACGAGATGATTTACCACCCGGCCCGGGTGATTGTCCTCCGGGCCAATAAGGGGGCGGGGGTGTGGTCCTCGGGCTTCGACATTGCCGAATTTCCCAAGCCCGGCCGGGACCCGTTGGCCTACGACGATCCTTTGGAGCAGGCCATTCGGGCCATTCAACGTTGTCCGGCGCCGGTGATCGCCATGCTGGAGGGCAGCGTTTGGGGGGGCGCGGTCGAGCTGGCCATGGTCTGCGACATCCTCATCGGCACGGAAAAGACCTCCTTTGCCATCACCCCGGCGCGACTGGGGGTGGCCTACAATCCCACCGGCATGTTGCATGTCATCAATATGATCGGCCTGACCCTGGCGCGGGAGATGTTTATTACCGGACTGCCGGTGCCGGCGGCGCGGGCCCTCCAGGCCGGTCTGCTCAACCACCTGGTGCCGGCGGCAGAGTTGGAGGACTTCACCTACGATCTGGCCCGGCAGATCGCCCGGAATTCGCCCGTCAGCATCTCGGTCATGAAGGAACAGCTGCGGCTCCTGGCCAACGCCCTGCCGCTCAGTCCGGAGACCTTCGAGCGCATCCAGGGACTGCGGCGGCTGGTCTATGACAGCCAGGATTACCTGGAAGGGCAGCGGGCGTTTCTGGAGAAACGGCAGCCGGTGTTTAAGGGTGAGTGAGTCGCGGGATACCTCACGCCAAGACGCAAATAAAGGGCTTAAGATGAAACGCAAGGTGGTGGGAATCGTGATCTTTCCGGAGGTGGAGGTCCTGGATTTTTGTGGACCCTACGAGGTCTTTAGCGTCATCCGCCTGGATGAGGCGCGGCGGCGGGTGGAACCCTCGCCGTTTCAGGTGCTGTTAGTCGCGGAGACGTTGGCGGCGGTCCAGACCGCGGGCGGAATGCGGGTGCTGCCCGATTGCACGCTGGCCGACTGCCCGCAGTTGGATATCCTGCTGGCGCCGGGCGGTTGGGGGACGCGGCAGCAAATTCTGAATGAGACTCTGGTGAGTTGGCTGGCCGCGCGGGGGCGGCAGGTGGAGACGCTCGCGTCGGTGTGCACCGGCGCCCTGCTGCTGGCGAAAGCCGGGCTGCTGGACGGCCGCCGGGCCACCTCCCATTGGGGATCGCTGGCGTGGCTGCGGGAGTCCTTCCCGACAGTGGCCGTGGAGGAGCATTTGCGGGTGGTGGAGGATGGCCACATCCTGACGTCGGCGGGCATCTCCGCCGGCATTGATCTGGCCCTCAGGGTGGTGGAACGCTACTATGGCGAGACCGTGGCCCAGGTTACGGCGCGGCAGATGGAGTATCGGTTGGCGGAAGATGATTACCGTGGAGCTTGATCCCGGCCTGAACCCTCGGGGCCGGGCGCCGGCGCCAGAAAAGCTGGTAAATTTAGGAAGATAGACGGAAAAAGGCAGAGCCGGGGGGGCCTGCCTTTTTTAGTGGTGCGTAGGACGCACCCTACAGGGCGTCCGATGGAAAGGCGGGCACGGAGGCCCGCGCCATCACGTCTCAGCAGGCACAGGCTGGAAAGCCTGTGCTACCAAGTTCTTGAATATGGCTTGAATAAATATGAAAATAGATTAATATGCAAATAGCGAATGGGGGTGGTCAAATTGAAAGCAATATTGACCGTCGCCGAACTCTCTCAACTCGCTCCCCGCTTAGAGGCAGTGGAGCACGATGCAGAACGGCGTAAAAAATTCTGAATAGAAGTGTCAGACTTCTGGAGAGTTTCATGCTATTGAAACTATAAAAGGCAGGGCCTTCTGGCCCTGCGTTTTTCTTATGGGATTGGGGGAGGG
>JBIOJX010000255.1:0-3940 GCA_044451265.1 Desulfobaccales bacterium | reverse complement strand
GGTTTGGGGGAGGGGGTAAGGGCCCTTTACAAAAAAGCCCTTAGCCCCCTCCCCCAAGATAATCCGCCTTTCTCCTTAACTCTTACCCGCCCAGGTTGCCGGCGGCGCTGGGCTCGGCGTCTCAGAAGTTGATCTGGGGGATGAGGGCCTTTTTCCGGGAGGCCGTTGGGCGGGGGGCCTGGAGAGAGAGCAGCTTTTGGCGAACCGGACCGACCAGCAGGGTCCAGAAGGAGAGGCAGACCAGCGCCCAGAGGAGCGAGGGCCAGCGCGGATCGCGCCAGGCGGTCTCCCCGATAATATCCCAATGCTCCCCTAAGAGGGCGTGTTGGCCGGCGGTCAGGAGGTTGGTATGCTCCCACGGATTGCCGATATACAGCGTATAGAGGGCCAGAAACATTATTTGCGAGCCGCAATAGGCCAGGAGCGGCTTGGTGCCCAGCCAGATGAGCGGTTGGGCCCAGGGCGCTTTCACCTGCTTGAGATCGATGAGCCAGTAGACCGCGGCCAGCAACAACAGGGCCAGGCCGGCGGCATAGAGGACGTAGGAGCTGGTCCAGAGGTTCTTGTTAATGGGGAAGGAGAGCCCCCAAAGCGTGCCTACGGCCAGACTGAGGCCGCCGCCCAGCACGAGTCCGTGGAGTTTCCGCCGGCCGTCCCAGGCGCTCCGGAGCCAGTGGCCGGTGAGGGCCCCCAAAAGGCCGGTGGCGACGGCCGGCAGGGTGCTGAGCAAGCCCTCGGGGTCCCAATTCTGCCGGTAGAGATGGTTATGGCCAAAAATTCCCCGGTCCAGCCAGGCGCCCAGGTCGGCGCCGGCCTCCAGGCTGAAGCCGGTCCAGGTCATGAGGCCCCAGTACAACAGGAGCAGGGCGCCGGCCACCGCGGCTTGGGTGCGCCAGCGGCTGTGGAGGACGAGGAGGGCCACCGCCAGATAGACCAGGGCCAGGCGTTGCAAGACCCCGGGAATCCGCAGGTTGGCCAGGGAATAGAAGTAGGCGGCGCTGTCGGCCGGCGGGGAGAGGAAGATGGACCAGATGCTCTGCTCGGTTTCCTCCGGGGGACAGATGGCTTGAAAAAGCCAGCCGCAGGCAAACGTCAGAACCAGGCCCAGGAAGAAAATCTTCAGGGCGCGGGTGCAGATATGCTGGTAAACGGGCCGCAGGCTGCCGCCGGCCTGGCGTTTGGCCAGGGAAAAGACGGCGGAGACGCCGACGATAAAGACGAAGAAAGGGAAGACCAGGTCGGCCAGGGTGCAACCGTGCCATTCGGCATGCACCAGCGGGGCGAAGCGGGTCCCTTCCCGGCCGGACCCCAGGTTATTGACCACGATCATGGCGGCGATGGTCAGGCCCCGGAAGAGATCCAGGGACACCAGGCGCTTGGAGGCATCTTGGTTCATCATGACACTCTTAATTTAGTAACCATTTCCAGGGCCGAATCCGGCGCGGCTGCGGGCCATAATTGCCATTGCCGGCAGGTGGCCAGGGCCGCCATCTGGGCGTACCGGAAGCCGCCGCCCCGGCAGTGGCCCTTGGAGTAAGGATGAATCTCCACCTGGCCATCGGGCTTGATTTTGCGGGTTCCGGCCCAAAAAGCGCAGGTGCTGCACAGCTTAGAGGCCAGGGACAACGTAGTCATTAAGTTCTCCGCGATTATCCTTTTAATGAATAGTAAGCATATGTCGTGCCAACCCTATATACCTTTATAATTGATTGATTTTTAAGGAAATTCATCAAGATAGCCTCTTTTTCCTCCTCAGACCTGAGGTGGTTAATCATACTTTTATGTACTATTGATAATCTCTTTATACACCTTTTTGTATTTAATTAATTTCACCAGTTTACATCAATGTAATTATGACAGCGTCCCCCAGCCGGCGGGAGAGCCGCCAACTCCAGGTTTCCTAGCCGCGGACAAGCTGCACACGATTCCGAAACTGCGCCTAAAGGTGATCTTTCAAATTGCAATGCCTCCGGGGCTCACCTTTTCATATTTGCAAATCCCGTTTTTTCCCGTATATTAGCCGGCAAACAGGGTAAATGGATGGGTCATGGACGAGTCAGGAGCTAAAACCCCAGCGACTGCGCCGCCCGAGCCGGGGACCGGCAGGCCGGAGGGGGCCGCGTCTGCGCCACCGGAGCCGGCTTGCCTTCCCTGTATGCCGGCGGAAGAAAAGAGCGCCTTTCCTACCCACTTCGCCCGGCTCTTCTTCGGGGTGATCACCCTCCTGGTGCTCTACTACTCTTACCTGATCATCAAGCCCTATCTGCTGGACATCTTCATGGCCCTGGTGCTGTTCTTCACCGCCCGGCCGCTTTATCTCGGCCTCTGCCGCCTGGTGAGGCGTCGGGCCCTGGCTTCGGCCATCACCTGCATCATTCTCCTCCTGGTCATCCTGATCCCGCTCTTCAGCCTGATGAGCATCATCGCCACCCAGGCCCTGGATTTTTCCAGCACCGTGACCAGGAGCATGCAGAGCGGCCAGGTCTGGCCCTGGATCGCCGCCAAGATCGACGCCGCCAAGCTTTACCTGGTCCGCCTGGACCTGCCGCTACCTCCCGGAGAGATCAATCTGGAGCAGATCGTCCAGACGGCGGTGGGTAAGGCCAGCGCCTTTATCTACACCAATGCCGTGGGCCTGATCAAAGGCTTCACCTATTTCTTTTTTGACCTGCTGCTGGTGTTGTTCCTCGCCTTCTTCATGTTTCTCCAGGGCGACGCCTTCATCGCCGAACTGATGAAGCTCTCCCCCCTGGAGGCCTCCCACAATGAGGAGATCCTCCGGGAGACGGAGGCGACCATCAAGGCCACCCTCTGGGGCACGGTAATCGTCGCCTTTGTCCAGGGGTTTCTGGGCGGGGTGGGTTTTCTGATCTTCGGGGTGTCCCAGCCGGCCTTCTGGGGTACGGTGATGATTCCGGCCGCGGTGGTCCCCATCGTGGGCAGCGCCCTCGTTTGGGGGCCGGCGGCCATCTACCTCCTCTTCTCCGGTCACCTCTGGGCAGGCATCGGCCTGATCATCTGGGGGGGGGTGGTGGTGAGCGTCATCGACAATGTTCTGAAGCCCATTATCGTCAAAGGTGGCGGCGACACCCCCAGCATCTTCATCCTCTTTTCCATCCTGGGAGGCATCACCTACTTCGGCATGATCGGCTTCATCCTGGGTCCCCTGATCCTCTCTTTCCTCTTGTCGCTACTGCGCATTTACCAGAAGACCATCCTGGAATCGACCGCCGCGGACCAGATCAATGCCGGGCTCGAAAGCCAAGGACCCGGCGCATAAGCAGGCCAGGTCCCAAAAGGGGCACAGCAAGCTGTGCCCCTACAAAACGCCTCAGGCGGCCGGGGACGGCCGCCCCACCAACAAAAAACCACAAAAAAGCAGGGGCGGGTTGTGCAAACCCGCCCCTGCCCTATTTTTTTTTAGCGGCAAACCGTCCTACATCGACAATTCCCGCTTGATTTCGCTGAGGTCCATTTCGCCCTGGAAGCCCGGGGCCCGGCTTTCCAATTGCTCGATCTCCTGCTGCACCAGTTCCTTTTCCAGGTGCCGGTCTTCGTGGATAAACTGGCAGTATTCCTCGAAGAGTTCCTGTTTCAGAGCCGCCGAAAACAGGTCTTCTTTCTTGAATTTCTCCTCCAGACTGAGGATGCTGTCCAGAAGATAGAAATAGATGGAGCGCGCTTCGGCCAGGCGGCCGCTCTGGGCCAGACGGTCGGCCCGGGACTGGGCCCGGCGCAGCTTGTTTTCGGCCTCGGCTACGGCGTAGGCGTCCGGCGAGGTCTCCTCCACCACCCGGTCGATGGATTCCAGGATGTCATCGAGGCCCTGATCCTCTTCTTTCAGGACAGCCCGCACTTCCGGCACCCGATCCGCCAGGTCCAGGATGATTTCCAACAGCTCCCGCTTGGAGTATTTCTTCAAGCGCTCCTTCAACTCATG
>JBIOJX010000254.1:0-3942 GCA_044451265.1 Desulfobaccales bacterium | reverse complement strand
GTGTTCGCCCCTGTCTTTTTGGAGAACAGCCGCGCCCGGCTGTTCCTTTGTCTTTAATCCTTTAATTTTTTTGAAAATTTAATTAACATGGAATTAAGGAATAAATCCCGCCATGACCGAGAGCCGACACCTCATCTTCATCAGTTACAGCCATAAAGACGAAGCCTGGAAGGACCGCCTCGTCACCCACCTCAACGTTTTACAATACCAGGAAAGTCTCGAGATTTGGAATGACCGTCGCATCGAGGCGGGCGAAGATTGGTTCGAAAAGATCGAAACGGCCCTGAACGCCAGCAGCATTGCCCTCCTGCTCATCTCTGCCAATTTTCTGACCTCCAAATTCATCACAGAAGAAGAGGTGCCCCGCTTATTGCAACGGCGTGCCCAAGAGGGCTTGCGGCTAATCCCGGTCATATTGGAACCCTGCGCTTGGCAAACTGTCCGGTGGATATCCCAACACCAGGCCCGCCCTAAAGATGGTCGTCCCCTTTCCGGCGGCACGCCGCATCAAATAAACACCGATCTCACCGCTATAACGCTTGAGATCGATAGCATATTGCATAACGTTGGACAGCCACAAACTCCTGCCTCATTTATCCCACTGCCCCCGGATAAGATCTACTTATCCCGTCTGCCCATAACCTCCTCAGACCTCTTCGGCCGGGAATCGGAACTGGCCCTCCTGGACGCCGCTTGGGAGAATCCCCGGATCAAGATCATCTGTTTGTTGGCTTCTGGCGGGGTGGGCAAAACCGCCCTGGTAAAGAAATGGCTGCAACGCCTTAATCGGGACTATTTCCGCGGCGCTGAGATGGCCTTCGCCGAGTCCTTTTACAGCCAGGGGGCCAAGGAGGGAGGCCAGGTCTCCGCCGACCCCTTTATGGCCAAAGCCCTTGAATGGTTTGGCGATCCTGATCCTGCCAAGGGCTCAGCCTGGGATAAGGGCGTTCGCTTGGCCGAGTTAATCCGCGAGCAGCGTACTCTCCTTATCCTGGATGGCCTGGAACCTCTGCAATATCCGCCGGGGCCTATGGGCGGACGCCTTAAGGACCCGGCCCTGGCCAGCCTGCTCCGGGAGCTGGCTTACCATAATCCCGGCCTCTGTATTATCACCAGCCGCCTGCCGGTGGAGGACTTGGCGGATTTTTCCTCTGATGCCGCTGACCCCGAGGATACGGCCACCGTCCTGTCCCATGACCTGAATCTGCTTTCTCCCGAAGCCGGCGCCCAGCTCCTGGAACGTTTGGGGGTTCAAGGTCTTCCCGGCGAACTCGAACAGGCCGCCCGAGATTTTCAGGGGAATGCCCTGGCCCTCACCCTTCTGGGCCGCTTCCTGGCTAGGGGTTACGCAGGGGATATTCGCCGCCGCCATGAAGTCGAGATATTAAAAGAAACGAAGCATGGCGGCCATACCCAGCGGGTAATGGCCGCCTATGCCCAGTGGTTTGCTGACCAGCCGGAATTGAATATTTTGTATCTTTTGGGACTCTTTGACCGCCCAACCCTTGCAGATGTCCTCGAAGCTCTCAAGGCCCCGCCTCTAATCCCTGGCCTTACTTCGGAATTACAGGGTCTGTCACCCGCTGACTGGCAGGAGGCCCTGGCCAATCTCCGGGACGCCCGGCTGCTGGCCCCGGCCGACCCGGATCAGCCTGATATCCTGGATTGCCATCCTCTTATCCGGGAATATTTTGGCGGAAGATTGAAGGAAGAAAACTCTGAAGCTTGGCGGGAAGGCCATAGTCGCCTGTACGAATACTATAAAACTCAGGCCCCGGAATTTCCCGAAACCCTGGAGGCCATGCTCCCCCTTTATGCCGCCGTGGCCCACGGCTGTCAGGCAGGCCGCCATCAGGAGGCCCTGGAAGATGTTTACTGGCCGCGCATTCATAGAAAAAATGAGGGTTTTGATATCCATAAGCTGGGGGCCTTTGGGGCTGACTTGGCGGCCCTTACCGGCTTCTTCGATCTGCCCTGGCTCCGACCCATACTTGGCCTTAGCGAAATATTCAAGGGTTTTGTCCTGAATGTAGCTGCCATGTGTCTCCAGGCGTTGGGCCGATTGGCTGAGGCAGTACAACCCCTGCAAGCTTCCTTGGAGACCGTCATTGCCCAAGGAGATTTGCGCAATGCCGCCCAGGTTGATGCTAATCTAACCGACCTATCTGTGGCCCTCGGCTGGATATCCCAGGCCAGGAATTATATTCGCCATGGTATAGATTTGGCCAATCTCGGCACCGACGAATATCTAAAATTAACCTGCCAAGCATACCTTGCCAATGTTCTATTCAAGCAAGGTCTTCTGATCCAATCGAAAAAATTATTCCATCAGGCCGAAAAGATGCAGCAGAAAAGGCTGTCTACATATCCCTTCCTTGATTCTTTGGCTGGTTTTATGTACTGTGAGCTGCTCCTAAGCCTGGGACAGTATCCGGAGGTGCTGGAGCGGGCCGGGAAAACAATTGAATGGGCAAGAATGGATGGAGTTCCTTTTAACATCGCCTTAGATCACCTCTCTTTGGGTCAGGCTTACCTGATGCAGGCCATGGAGGAAAGGAGCCCCGACCTCACCCAGGCCGCGGCTCATCTGGACCAGTCGTTGACGGCCCTGCGCCAGGCTGGTAGAGAAGATTTTATTGTGCTCGGCCTTTTGGCACGGGCGGGGCTGTATCGGGTGCAGAATGATTGGCCGCGAGCCCACCGGGACCTACATGAATCCATGGCCCGGGCCAAACGGAGCGGCATGGCCCTCCACCAGGCGGACGCCCACCTGGAGTACACCCGCCTTTACCTGGCCCAGAGCCAGCCGGAGAAGGCCCGCCCCCACCTAACTACCGCCAAAAAAATGATCGCCGAGATAGGCTATGGTCTTCGCCATCAGGACGTCCTGGACCTGGAGGCTCAACTGCGTCGTACCCATTAACCTTCTCGCTTTCGCGCCATCCGTCCCATCCATGCTGGTCCTCCATCGCCTCCTTTGATAGCCTGAAACCCATCCGGCATCCTGCGGAAATTCCTGTTTTGGAGCGCAAGTATGGTCAAACGCTGTTCCATCTGCAACCACCCCTCCCGCCCGGAGATCGACGAGGGTCTGGTGGCCGCGGTGCCCTACCGCACCCTGGCCGGGCAATACGGCCTCAGTCCCTCGGCCCTCTGCCGCCACGGCAAACATCTCAGGCGCGCCCTGGAGGCCCAGCGCCGCCGCCAGGACGAGGTCCACCAGGCCGCCCTGCTGGACCGCCTGGACCTGCTCAACGTCCGCCTGGACCGCCTCTTCAACTCCGCCGCCGATTACCACTCCCTCCACGTCGCCCTCGGCTGCATCCGCGAATCCCTCCGCCTCCTCTCCCTCCAGGAGCGCTGCCGCCACCGCCCGCTCAACCAGCCATCATGAAGAGGGCGAACACAAGGTTCGCCCCTACGGGAACTTGCCTGATGAGGAAAACTTCGAACCCGACAACTGACAACTGACAACTGACAACTGACAACTGGCAACTGGCAACTGGCAACTGACTACTGGCTACTGGCTACTCTTCAAGTCCCCCTTTGAAAAAGGGGGATTTAGGGGGATTTTCAGACGGTTAATCAAATCCCCCCTGCCCCCCTTTATCAAAGGGGGGTTAAGAAAATCACCCGATGCCAATGTACTCCCAATTTTCAACGTCCACGACCGCCTTACTGGTAACTGGCAACTGGCAACCGGGAACTATCCCTTGTTCCGCTACGGCCGCGGTCACTCACCGGATTATCCTGAGAATAGAACGGCTTGCCGCCCCAACGCCCCCGCTCCACAGCGGTCCCCAAGCGGCACATTTTGCGGTAAAAATTTTTCGACCGGCACGGCTAATTCGGCGAGGTGTCTCACCTGTTCCATGCTTACCTTCTAAAATGACTTTAAATGACAGTAAATGACTTTAAATGTTAAAAATACGCGGGTGGGGG
>JBIOJX010000253.1:0-3980 GCA_044451265.1 Desulfobaccales bacterium | reverse complement strand
GGTCCGGGGCGCCCCGGCTGGCACATCGAATGCTCCGCCATGAGCCTGCACTACCTGGGCGAGACCTTGGACCTGCACGGCGGCGGCCAGGACCTGGTCTTCCCCCACCACGAAAACGAACTGGCCCAGTCCGAGGCGGCCACCGGCCGGCCTTTTGCCCGCTTCTGGCTGCACCACGGCCTGCTCACCATCAACCAGGAGAAGATGTCCAAGTCCCTGGGCAATTTCTTCACCGTCAAAGAAGTCCTGGCCCGCTTTCCCGCCGAGGTGGTGCGGTTCTTCCTGATCAACAGCCACTACCGCAGCCCCCTCGACTTCTCCGACGCCGCCCTGTCCGAGGCCGAGGCTGCCCTGCTGCGGCTCTACTCCACCCTGGCCCGGCTCCGGGAAGTGCTGCGCCCCTACCCGAATCTTCAGCCCCAGCCCTCCGTCGAGTGCCTGGTCAACCTGACTCTGGAGGAGTGCGCCCGCCTGGGGTCTCTGGAGGCCCGCTTTGAGGCCGCCATGGACGACGACCTCAACACCGCTCAGGCCCTGGGTTATCTCTTCGACGCGGTGCGTCTGATCAACCGCCTGCTGGAAGAACCCTCCGAGCATCCCGGCTATCTCACCATTCTTTGGGAGACCTGCCATTCCCTGGTGGACCTGGGCCGGGTGCTGAACCTGCTCCAGGCCGACCCCGAGGAGATGGTCAAGACCCTGCGGCAGAAGACCGCGGACCTGAAAATCACTCCGGCGGAGATCGAGCGCCTCATCGAGGCGCGGGTCCAGGCCCGCTTGCAAAAAAACTGGGCCCGGGCCGACGCCATCCGTAAGCAACTCACCGACCTGGATATCCTGCTGGAAGATACGCCCCAGGGGACCACCTGGCGGGTGAAGGGATAGGGGGAAAAGGGTAAAGGGGGAAAAGGCGAAAGGGATAAGCAAGAACCGGCCTTTAATTTATTTTCCAATCTCAAATCTTTAATTAAAATATGTTTGCTCCAATAGTAATTAATTGGTACGGACCTTTTGATCATTATAATATAGGTAAGGATTATGGAGGGGCTGGCATTTATATCCTTACAGGTAGGAACAAATATCAGAGAGGGACTGAAATTTTTTATTGCGGTATTACTAATGATGATTTTCATGACTATATATAAAATCATTCAAAGCTAAATGAAATTTACTCACAACAAAAGGCTTGGGTAGGCAGCATTATTCACCCCTATCGATACATCGCGAACATGCTGAATGGATTATAATTTATTATTGCAGGAATTATCATAATCAATTTAAACTAAATAACAGAAAACAAATAACCCTCCTAATAAAATAGGTATCGTAATCTCTCATTGGTTTACCTCTGATGGTGCCCCTCGAATTAATCAACCACATTTTATAAAAAATCTCCCTGATGTAATTTGTTGGGATAGTAATTGCTGAAGAACTTCCAATTTAAAAGTTACATACGAATGAGATTAAACAGACCCCTTATCTCTTATCTGCTTCCCCCTTTCGCCTTTCGCCTTTTAACCCTTTACCCTTTTCCTCAAAAAATGTTATCTTATAAATATACCCGTGCCGATTAAGTATGTATGCCTGAAAATTTTCAGCTAGTAACTTCCTATCAGCCCAAGGGGGATCAGCCCCAGGCCATCCGGCAGTTGGTCCGGGGGGTACGGCGCGGCCAGCCCCATCAGGTGTTGTTGGGGGTCACCGGCTCCGGCAAGACCTTCACGGTGGCCAATGTCATCGTCCAGATGAATCTCCCCACCCTGATCCTGGCCCCCAACAAGACCCTGGCGGCCCAGCTCTACGGCGAGTTCCAGGAGTTTTTCCCGGACAACGCCGTCGAATATTTTGTCAGCTATTACGATTACTACCAGCCGGAAGCCTACGTCCCCCAGGCGGACCTCTACATCGAGAAGGACTCCGCCATCAACGAGGCCATCGACCGGATGCGCCATTCCGCCACCCGCTCGCTCTTCGACCGCAACGACGTGATCATCGTGGCCTCGGTTTCCTGCATTTACGGCCTGGGCTCGCCCGAGGCCTACCACGGCATGCTCCTTTATTTGGAAGAGGGTATGGAGAAAGACCGCCGGGAGGTCTTGGCCAAGCTGGTGGAAATTTTATACGAACGCAATGACCTCGATTTCCACCGGGGGACCTTTCGGGTGCGAGGCGACCGGGTGGAGATCTTCCCGGCCTATGAAGAAGACCGGGCCATCCGCATCGATTTCTGGGGCGACACCGTAGAGTCTATCCGGGAGATCGACCCGCTGCGCGGCAAGACCCGGCGCCAGCTCAAAAAGATTACGGTCTATCCCGCCTCCCACTACGTCACCACCGACCTGACGCGGCGCCGGGCCATGGCCGCCATCGAGGCCGAGTTGGCTGAAAGGGTGGGCTGGTTCCGGGAGCACGAAAAACTCCTGGAGGCCCAGCGCCTGGACGAGCGCACCCGTTTCGACCTGGAGATGATGAAAGAACTGGGCTTCTGCCACGGCATCGAGAACTACTCCCGGCACCTCACCGGCCGGGCCCCGGGCGAGGCGCCCCCTACCCTGCTGGATTACCTGCCGCGCCAATCCCTGGTGGTTATCGACGAATCCCACATCACCGTACCTCAGATCCAGGGCATGTACCGGGGGGACCAGTCCCGCAAACGCACCCTGGTGGATTACGGCTTCCGCCTGCCCTCGGCCCTGGACAACCGGCCCCTGAGTTTCGAGGAATTCGAGACCCGGGTACACCAGGTGCTTTACGTCTCCGCCACTCCCGGCCCCTACGAGATGGCCAAGGTTGAAGGCCGGGTGGTGGAGCAGGTCGTCCGGCCCACCGGCCTGATGGACCCCAAGATCACCGTGAAACCCGCCTCCAACCAGGTGGACGATCTCCTGGGGGAGATTCGGGTCCGGGTGCAGCGAGGCGAGCGGGTGCTGGTCACCACGCTCACCAAGCGCATGGCCGAAGACCTCACCGAGTACTACCAGGACCTGGGCCTCAAGGTGCGCTACCTACATTCGGACATCACCACTTTGGAGCGCATGGATATCCTCCGGGACCTGCGCCTGGGGGTCTTCGACATCCTGGTGGGCATCAACCTGCTGCGGGAAGGGCTGGATCTGCCGGAAGTCTCGCTGGTGGCCATCCTGGACGCCGACAAAGAGGGCTTCCTGCGCTCCGGTCGCTCCCTGATCCAGACCTGCGGCCGGGCGGCCCGCAACGTCCGGGGCGAAGTGCTGTTCTACGCCGACCGGGTGACCCCGTCCATGGCCGCGGCCATAGAAGAGACCAATCGGCGTCGGACTGTGCAGGAAGACTACAATAAAGAGCACGGCATCACCCCCGAAACCATCCAGAGCCGCATCAAGGACGTCCTGGCCTCGGTCTATGAACAGGATTACGTCACCGTGCCCCTGGCCGCGGAAGAACAGGCCCTCTACCAGGTGGAGGATATCCCCGCCCAAATCAGAAAGCTCAAGAGGGAGATGCAGGCCGCGGCCAAGAAACTGGAATTCGAGCGGGCCGCGGCCCTGCGCGACCAGATCCGGACCCTGGAGGCGGGCCAGCTCAAATACGCCTGAGTTTCGAGTTTCGAGTTTCGAGTTTTTAGTTTTTAGTTTTTAGTTTTTAGTTTTTAGTTTTTAGTTTCGAGATGGGCTAAGGCTTACGGCAGATAGAAAAGTTTTGGTTCTTTCACCGACATCAGGGCGAATACAAGATTCGCCCCTACTGGTTTTAACCGTATCTATTCCACCCCTGCCTTCTGCTTCAACTTTTTTTACCTTCCGGTTTGGCCGGCAACTTGAGGAATTCCTGCAGCAGTTTCTTTTGTTGGGGGGTAAGGTGGTTAGGGGTTTCCAGGGCCACTTCCACCACCAGGTCGCCCCAGGATTTGCCCTTGAGGCCCGGGAGTCCTTGTCCCGGGATGCGGAAGGCGGCCCCGGGCTGGGGCCGCGCGAAGATCGCCGACTGGACCGTGCGGCGCC
>JBIOJX010000252.1:0-4012 GCA_044451265.1 Desulfobaccales bacterium | reverse complement strand
TCGGTGGCCTTCGACCTGCCCACCCAGATCGGCTATGACTCGGACCACCCCCTGGCCCAGGGCGAGGTGGGCAAGGTGGGGGTGTCCATCGACTCCCTGGCCGACATGGAGCGTCTCTTCCAGGGCATCCCCCTGGACAAGGTGTCCACCTCCATGACCATCAATTCTCCGTGCGCCGTGCTCCTGGCCATGTACCTGGTGGTGGCGGAAAAGCAGGGGGTCACCTCCGCCCAGCTGCGGGGCACCGTGCAGAATGACATCCTGAAGGAGTATTCCTCCCGGGGCACCTACATCTTCCCGCCCCGGCCCTCCATGCGGCTGATCACCGATATCTTCGAATTCTGCACCAAGGAAGTGCCCCAGTGGAATACCATCAGCATCAGCGGCTACCACATCCGGGAGGCCGGCTCCACCGCGGTGCAGGAGATCGCCTTCACCCTGGCCAACGGCATCGCCTACGTCGAGGCCGCCATCAAGGCGGGCATGAAGGTGGATGAGTTCGGGCCGCGGCTCTCCTTCTTCTTCAACGCCCATTCGGATTTCCTGGAAGAGGTGGCCAAATACCGGGCGGCCCGCCGCCTGTGGGCCAAGATTATGAAGGAGCGCTTCGGGGCTACGGACCCCCGCTCCGTGATGCTGCGCTTCCACACCCAGACCGCCGGCTGCACCTTGACGGCCCAGCAACCCTTGAACAACATCATGCGGGTGGCCTTCCAGGCCATGAGCGCCGTGCTGGGTGGCACCCAGTCCCTGCACACCAACTCCTTCGACGAGGCCCTGGCCCTGCCGTCGCAGACCGCGGTGCAGGTGGCCCTGCGCAGCCAGCAGGTCATTGCCTATGAGACCGCGGTGAGCGACACCGTGGATCCCCTGGCGGGCTCCTATTACCTCGAGAATCTGACGGACGCCGTCGAGGCCAAGGCCCAGGAATACATCGACCAGATCGACCGCCTGGGCGGGGCGGTGGCCGCCATCGAGAAGGGCTTTGTGCAGAAGGAGATCGGCGCCGCGGCGTACCGCTACCAGCGGGAGATCGAGAAAGGCGAGCGGGTTATCGTTGGCCTGAATAAGTTCCAGACCGCCGAAGATAAGCTCAAGGACCTTCTCAAGGTGGACCCCGAAGTGGGCGCCAGGCAGGTGGCCCGTCTCCAGGAACTGCGGAGCACCCGGGACAACGCCGCGGTGAACCAGGCCCTGGCCGAACTCAAGACCGCGGCCCAGGGCACCGACAACCTTATGCCACTCATCGTCAAGGCAGTGAAACACCTGGCCACCCTGGGAGAAATCTGCGATACCCTGCGCGGGGTCTTCGGCGAATACGAAGCCCCGGCGCTGGTGTAAGACCGGTAGCACAGGCGTCTCGCCTGTGTCATCGTGCCTATTTGCTTGCATAAGAATTCTCATCCACGCCACGGATAAGGAGATATGAGATGCCGGAAGAGAGAAAAATCAGGGTATTGGCCGCCAAGCCGGGATTGGATGGCCATGACCGGGGAATCAAAGTCATCTGCGCCGCGCTGCGGGACGCCGGCATGGAGGTGATCTACACCGGCCTGCGGCAGACCCCGGAGCAGATCGTCAATGCCGCGCTCCAGGAGGACGCCGACGTCATCGCCATGAGCGTCCTGTCCGGGGCCCACAATTACCTGTTCCCTCGGGTGATGGAGCTGGTCAAGGAAAAGGGTATTCAGGACGTCCTGGTCATGGGGGGCGGCATCATCCCCGATGAAGACGTTCCTACCCTGAAGCAAGTGGGCATCGCCGCCATCTTCACCCCAGGCACCGACACTGCCGATATCATTAACTTCATCCGGGAAAACGTCCGGAAGAATTAGTCTGCAATATGCCGCCGGGTGAGCCAGCCGTGGCGCACCCGGCTTTTCAGCCCCTGTCGTTCGGCCGGTTAAGGCTTGAGCCCCGTTGTGCGTCTCCAACCCCGCCGCAGCAAATATCCTGTAAAGTTATCAAATCTATTGACATCCCGAGAAAATGGTATCTTTCTAGAGATCTAGGCGGAATCTGCCTGGGTGAGGTCACTATCGGGAGGTCGGCATGAGCATTCGCACCTATCTGACCCTGTCGTATCTGGGGTTGATTATTTTGCTTACAGGCGGGATGTGGGTCATGGGCGACCGGCTCTCGGACCGGGTGGCCGCCCAAAATTTAGCCACCGCCCAAAAAGGCTCCCAGAAGACCATTGCAGCCAATTACCAGATCTCCGAAGATCTCCTGACTCTATACGGTCAAAAAATCGTCGAGTTGAAGGTCGAGGGAGTGGTCAAGGGGTTGGCCTTACGTCTGAAGAACCGGGATATCCATGATTACGCCAGCCTTCGGGAGGATAACGAACTGAGAAAGACCGCCACCCAGGGGATCGACACTCCCGAGGGTGTGGTCGGTTTTTTGATGGTCTCCGACGAGAAAGGAGAAGTCGTTTTTCATCCCAACCGGGACGTCGAGGGGAAAAATTCCCTCACCTGGCAGCAGGAGTATCCCGAGGTCCGGGAGATGGTCCGGCGTTCGCTCACGGAAGAGAAGGTTTCCGGCTATTATACCTTCAAGGACCGGGACGGCCGGGAGAAGAAGAGATACTGCGCCCGGGTCCATGTACCGGGGACGCCGTTGATCGCCGTGGCCAATGTCAATATCGAGGACTTCTTCCTGCCGGCCCAGGCGAAAATCAAGCAGGCCGGCGACAAGATCGCCCTGGAGTCCAAGGAGCGCATCAAAAAATCCTCTCAAAATCTCGGCCGGCAGATCCAAACCTATGCCCTCTTCGGCGGCCTGGTGCTGGCTTTGGTTGGCACCGTCTCGGGCCTCGGGTTAGCCTCGGTCATTTCCCGGCCGATCTTGCGCCTGCGGGATGGGGTGCGGCAGGTGGGACAAGGGGATTTTTCCGTGGCGGTGCCTGAAAAGGGCTTGAGAGAAGTGGCGCACCTGGCCCAATCCTTCAATAACCTGGGCAAGCAGCTCATCGAATACATGGAAAAGCGGGATTTTATCCGGGACACCTTCGGCCGTTATGTCACCCAGGAAGTGGTGAAAAAGCTTCTGGAGGACAAAACTGCCTTGGAGTTGGGGGGCGAAACCCGTGAGGTCTCCATCGTCATGTCGGATTTGCGGGGTTTCACTGCCCTGATCGCCGACATGCAGCCGGAGCAGGTCATCACCTTCTTAAACCGCTACCTGGGCAAAATGATCGAGATCCTCACCGATCACCGGGCGGTCATCGATGAGATCGTGGGGGACGGCATCCTGGCCTTCTTCGGTGCTCCGGAGCCGATGGCCGATCACCCCGCCCGAGCAGTGGCGTGCGCCCTGAAAATGCAGACCGCCATGGCGGAGATCAACGCCATGAACGCCTCCGACGGCCTGCCGCACTTGGAGATGGGCATCGCGGTAAACACCGGCACCGTAGTGGTGGGCAACATCGGCTCCGAACTCCGCGCCAAGTACAGCGTGGTGGGCGCCCACGTCAATTTTACCAGCCGGATAGAAGCCTTCGCGGTGGGCGGCCAGGTGCTCATCAGCCCCGCCACCTATGAGCGGGTCCGGGACTCGATCCAGGTCCGCCAGGTAATCAAGGGTGAGATGAAAGGGGTGCCTGGAACTGCGACCATTTATGAGGTGGCGGGCATCGGCGAACCGTACGATATCAGCTTGCCGGATGAAATCCAGTCAATCACCCGGTTGGCCGAGCCCTTGCAAATCCGGGTCAATATCATGGAGGACAAGATCGTTGTCGCCAGCATCGAGAAGGCCCGGATCACTCATCTCAGCAAAGTTGCGGCGCAGATTGCCGTGGAGGGGGACTTGAAAGAGTGGCAGGATGTGAGCCTGCACCTGTTAGATGAAAAACTGATGGAAAAGCCTGGAAAAATCTATGGCAAGGTTACCCGGGTCAAAGCCGGCGATGATCGCCAGTTGGAGGCAGAAATCCGCTTCACTTCAGTATCTCAGGAGATTTATCGGATTATCCGACAAGTGTTGGATGAAGCCTGAAGACCACCAC
>JBIOJX010000251.1:0-4015 GCA_044451265.1 Desulfobaccales bacterium | reverse complement strand
GACCTGGAGCATCTGGACCTCTGGGGCCGCTATAAGGGCGTCCAGGTAGTGGGCACCGGCGATTGCACCCACCCGGAATGGCTCCGGGAGATGGCCGCCAGGCTGGAGCCGGTGGCGGCCGGGACCTACGTCTTGAAGACCGGCCTGTCCCTGCCCCTGGGCCTCCAGGGCTCCCCCTGGCAGGAGATTCCCCCCGTCCGCTTTGTGCTCAGCGGTGAAATCAGCGCCATTTATAAGAAGGCCGGCCGGGTCCGCAAGGTCCACCTGGTCTTGCTGCTCCCCGACCTTACGGCCGCCGAAAAGCTCTCCCAACGTCTGGCCCGCCTGGGTAATGTCGCCTCGGACGGCCGCCCCATCCTGGGTCTGGACGCCAAATTTCTTCTGGAACTGGTGCTGGAGATCGACCCCCGTTCCCTGGTAATCCCGGCCCATATCTGGACCCCGTGGTTTTCGGTGCTGGGCAGCAAGAGCGGCTTCGACTCCTTGGAAGAGTGTTTCGAAGCCGGCCTGGAGCATATCTACGCCCTGGAGACGGGGCTCTCCTCCGACCCGGCCATGAACTGGCGGGTGGGGGCCCTGGACCGCTTCCTGCTGGTCTCCAACTCGGACGCCCATTCCCCCCAGAAGCTGGGCCGGGAGGCCAACCTCTTCTCCGTGCCCCCCAATTATCCTGACTTGGCCGCGGCCCTGCGCAGCCAGGAGGGCTTTGCCGGCACCCTGGAATTTTTTCCCCAGGAAGGCAAATACCACCTGGACGGCCACCGCCACTGCGGCCTGCGCTTCGGCCCGGAGGAGGCCGAAGGTCTCCGGGGCCTCTGCCCCAAGTGCGGCAAGCCCTTGACTTATGGGGTGCTGCACCGGGTCCGGGATCTGGCGGACCGTCCGGCCGGCGCCAGGCCACCCGCGCCCAAGCCTTTCGAGTCCCTGATTGCCCTGCCGGAAGTCCTGGCCGAGGTCATGCAGGTGGGCGCCGCCAGTAAAAAATTGCAGCAGCGCTATTTTCGGCTGCTGGAAGTCCTGGGGCCGGAACTGGACGTCCTGCGCCGGGTGCCCCTGGAGACCTTGGCCCGGGAGGGCGGAGTTTTATTGGCCCATGGCCTGGATAAGATGCGCCGGGGAGAGGTCCATATCGCCGGGGGCTACGACGGCGAATACGGCAAAATTTCCCTCTTCACCCCGGAGGAGCGCCGGCGGCTGCAAGGCCAGGGCGCCTTCTTCAGCCTCCCCGCCGCCGTCCCGGCCATTCCACCCCCAACGGCCCAGGAATCGACGCCAGCCTTTGACCATAAATTTTCCGAAGCAGACCCCACAGAAAACAGCCAACAGAAAGCAGAAAACCATCCTCTGGGCGATTACCTGCTTGACCCTCTCAATAAAGCCCAACGCCAGGCAGTCACCTACACCGGCCCCGCCCTCGTGGTGGTTGCCGGCCCCGGCACCGGCAAGACCCGGGCCCTCACCCACCGCCTGGCCTATCTCTTGTGCCGCCGGGGGGTGCTCCCCCAGGAGATCCTGGCCGTCACCTTCACCCGGCAGGCGGCCGGCGAAATGGCCGAGCGCCTCCAGCTGCTGCTGCCGGATTTTTCCGGCCTGGAGCGCCTCACCCTCAAGACCTTCCATGCCCTGGGCCATCAAATCCTGTCAGCGGCAACAAGTGGCGACCGCCAGGTGGCCACGGAGGACCAGCGCCACCACCTCCTCCGGGAGGCGGCCCGGGAGCATAAGCTAGCCTTCGCCGCCCTGGAAAAGCGAGTCACCGCCTGGAAACAGGCCTTGCTTTATCCTGAAAATCTGCAGGACCGGGACGCGGACCCGGCCTCTGCGGCCGCCTTCCGGTCCTACGAAGTCGCCCTGGCGGCCGCCGGGCTCTGGGACTACGAGGACCTCATCGCCCGCCCCGTGCTGCTCCTGGAGAATGACGTCAGCCTCCGGGAAGCCTACCGCGGCCGCTTTCGCCATCTGCTGGTGGACGAGTACCAGGACCTGAACGAGGCCCAGTACCGATTGTTTCGCCTGCTGGCCGGCCCCGGGGCGGAAATCATGGTGATCGGCGATCCGGACCAGGCGATCTATGGCTTCCGCGGCGCCAGCCCGGCCTATTTCTCCCGGACCCAAAGGGATTGGCCCGAGGCTGAGGCGATTCATTTTGACGAAACTTACCGCCTGCCGGAGCCCATACTCCGGGCGGCGCAGCATCTGCGGACCAACGGCGCCGCCCCGCCACCCCTGGTGACTCATCAGTCCGGCAACCGGCCGCTGCTGTTGCTGGAGGCCGCCAACCCGGAGGCCGAGGCCCGGGCCATCGCCAAAGAAATCGACCGGCTGGTGGGCGGACTACACCACCTGGCCCTGGAAGACCGAGGCCTGCGGCATCAGGACCCGGAGGACCGGGCCAGCTTTAAGGACATCGCCGTCCTTTATCGCCTGCATGCCCTGGGGCCGGAGCTGGAGCGGGTCCTCCAGGAAGCCGGCATCCCCTGCCAGCAGGCCCGGGAGGGGGTGGGCCCCGAATGGGACGGCCTGGACCTGGCCGCCGAACGGGTCAAGCTTCTCAGCCTGCACGCCGCCAAGGGCCTGGAGTTTCCTTACGTCTTCATCGCCGGCTGCGAAGAGGGCCTCATCCCCTGGGAGCCGCCGGGCGAGCTGGCCGCCGACCCAGCGGAGGAACGCCGCCTCTTTTACGTCGGCCTCACCCGGGCCTCCCGCCAGGTCTGCCTGAGCCGGGCCCGGGAGCGCCTGCTTTGGGGTCAGAAGCGCCGCCCCGGTCTGTCTCCCTGGGTGCAAGAGCTGCCGGAGGAACTGCTCCACCGCCCGGAGGCCCCGACCTTTTCCAGGTCCAGGCGGCAGCCGTCGCTCTTTCCGGAATTGGCCCCGCATCGTGGCAAAAAGGCCGGCTGAAAGCCAGCCAGATTAGAAGTCATTCAAAACCTGCTGCCGGCGTCATCTTGAATCAGCTAGGTGATTTTACCTGGGAAAAGAATCATCCCCCCTTTCTAAAGGGGGGCAGGGGGGATTAAATAAGCGCTTGCTAATCCCCCTAAATCCCCCCTTTAGAAAAGGGGGACTTAAAAGCTGCTTTCTTAACCATTTGCTGGTTGAGAACATATTTGCAGCCTAAAATAGGTTTTAAACTAAGTTCTAATCGGAGCCTCAAAGCTCCTGCCTTTTTTGCTTCCTTCTTTTGCCGGGGGCAGGCTGGGGTGAAAGTACTGCCTTTGCCACTCTGATTAATAACGTATTCGGGCCGGGCGAATCTAAAATGTAAAAGTTAGGCGGCGCCGGCCACCGCCTGTCTGGATGCAACCACACCTGACGGAACCGCAAATCGAGGCATGTTAACTAGCCAGAGTCTGCCCCCGGCCCCTCGGCGCCGGCGCCTGTGGATGGAAACCCGTTCTCCGGAGTCGGGGAGGTTTCTCCTGGCGTTTCTCTGCCTGGTCTTGCTCTTGGGGCCCTGGGCGAGCTTTGCCGCCGCCGGCCCTCCCCCGGACGAAGCCGCCGGCCCGTTACTGCACTCCTTCAAGATCATTGGGGCCAAGTTGGTTCCGCCAAAAAAACTCAAGGCCGAGATGACCATGCCCCTGCCCTCCATGCTTCCCTGGAAACGGCCTCCGGTCTTCAAAGAGGATGCCCTGGAAGGCGACCTGGTGCGCCTCCAGGCCTATTACCAGCGCCAGGGATTTTACCATACCGAGATCGTCCCCCAGATCGAGACTACCGACAACCAGGTCAAAGTGGAGCTCCACATCACCGAAGGCCCTTATGTGCAGGTGGTCCACCAGGAAGTGACCATAGCCCCCGCCACCCCGCCGCTGGACCTCTCCGCCCTGCAACGGAAATGGCCGCTAAAGCCGGGCGACCGCTTTACGGTGGACGGCTACGAAGCCCTGAAGCGCCTCTACCTCGACTATCTGCTGGACCACGGCCATCCCCGGGCCCAGGCGGAAGGCAAGATCTACCTGGATGAACAGAAAAATACCGCCAGGATCGAAGTCACCATCAAGCCGGGCTCCCT
>JBIOJX010000250.1:0-4021 GCA_044451265.1 Desulfobaccales bacterium | reverse complement strand
GTCATAATCCTGCTGCTGAAAATTGCTGAAACCTTCCTGCAGATATTTATCGGGGGTGTCCTTTCTACTGCAACCCACCAAGGCCAGAAGCAAGACGGCCACCAGCCCCACTCGCCACATAAACCCTCCGATCTTCCAGGTCATTGGTTGAGAGATCCCAACAAGGCCAGGAGTTCCAGTTGTTTTTCCGGGGCAGGCGCCGGTGTCCCCGGGGCGACGGTGGCGTTATCCAGGATGCCCTGGGCCGCCAGGGCGGCCTTCAGCAAGGCGGCGGGAGCCGGCCGGTAAGTCCGGGCCAGCTTTGCCAGGCGCTGGCCCAGATTCCAGGCCTCCAGGCGCAGTTCGGGGTCCTGGGCCACCTCCTCGGGATAGAGGCAGACCCGGGTGACCAGCCTCCAGAAAGCCGGAAATAACTGGGCCCCGGGCGAGAGCACCCCCCAGGCCCCCGGGCGGCTGAGAAAGTTCTCCTCATCCGCCTCGTAAAAGGCGAATCCCGCCCGCACGGCCCCGGCGTAATGGTAGTTGAGAAACCGGCGCATCTCTCCCTGGTGGATCAGACCCGCCACCCCAGGGATGGTCGCCAATTTCTTGAAGACGTGGGTGCGAATATTCCGGTGTTTGAACACAGGAGTCCGCCGGCTGATCAGGCGCGGCAGATTGAGGAGGACCAGGGGCCGGTCCACTTCCTCCAGGAGGCGGCGGCAGGACTGGGGCAGCCCTCGGTTGCTGTGGTACCACAGGGGCAGGTCCGCCAGGAAGACCGGAGCCCCAGGGCTGAGGCGGCGGCAGTCTTCGTGCACGGCCAGCGCCAGGTCCCGGGTTTCCTCCTGGGAATGGCCGGTGATCCCCAAAAACAGCGGCACCCGGCCTGCCACTGCGGCCACTAGCGCGGCCAGCAGGCGTCGCCGGGTCGCGCCGGGCAACTCCAGGGCCTCCCCCACGTCGGGACTGCCCGCCAGGATGGCATCGGCCTGGGAAAGGACCCGGTCCACCAGGCGTCCCAGGCTGGCTTCATCCAGGCTCAAGTCCGAATGCAGCGGAGTTACCAGGTCAACGATGAGACCCTTAGGTGGAGCGGGCATGGACGCCTCTCTCGTCCCAGAGGAGTTATGGTCTTGTTGGCAAGATAACTGAGGGGAGACGGCGAATCAAGCAAAATCAAAGCGGAGCGGGGACGGACGCCAGGGGCAGCAGAACGTTATCTTACCCAGGCAAGGTGGAAGCGGAGATTCGGGAAAGACCAAAATGCCACCAAAAAATTCTTGACCCCAAGAAATCTGGCTAACAAATCTTTAGCTCAATTATCTAATTAGCTAAGAGAGGCAGCACCTGATTTCTGCAGGGTCTGGGTATCGCCCCGAGTGTGGCTGCAGGGAACCGGCGAGGGGTTAAGGGAGTGGGCTCGCCGGGATAGAGCCCGGAGGTTGAAATGTACATCAAATTGCGAATTTTGGGCTCTCGCAGCCGGGGCGGCAAAATCGACTGACTTAGTGGGGAAGGCGGCTTGGCCGCTAAGGAGGAAGCATGGCTGGTATTTTCCGAAGGAGGATTATTCTAATGTGTAAACGGAGCGCAAGCATCACCGTGGCAGGATTGGCGCTGGGGAGCCTGTTGCTGGCCGGAACGCCGGCTGCAGCCCAGACTGTTTCCGCCCCCAATGTTGACCAGCAGGAAGCCTACCAACAGCAACCGATCCAGCAGGGGAGCAACTCCGGGGCGGTAACTCCGGGGGGAAACCGTTATCAGAACTACAACGGTTGGAGCGGGCATACCAACTCCGGCTGGCGGGGAAGTAACTCCGGTGTAAGTGGACAGACGACAGGCGGCACCACGACCACAGGCACCACGACCACAGGCACCACGACCACAGGCACCACCGCCACAGGCACTACTGGCACAGGCACTACTGCGACTGGCACCACCACCACGGGCTATACCCCCGGCTCGCACTGGCGGGGAAGTAACTCCGGTGCAGGTGGACAGACGACAGGCGGCACCACGACCTCTGGCACCACCACCACAGGCTATAGCCAAGGCACCAGCGGTTCCGGCTGGCGGGGACATAACTCCGGTGGCAGCGGATATACGACCGGCGGCACCACGACCGGCGGCTATACCCAGGGCCAAGGCGCCAGCGGCTCCGGCTGGGGTGGCAATAGCGGCTCCGGCTGGGGTGGCAATAGCAATGATCCCAGATTCGATCGCCGGGAAGCCAACGAACAGCAGCGCATCCATCAGGGGATGGAATCGGGGGCCTTAACCCATGGGGAAGCCCGTTATCTGGAAAGGGAACAGGGGCGCATCGATCGGGCCGAGGAACGGATGGCGGCCGACGGCAACCTGTCTCCCCGGGAGCGGCAACGGCTCAACCAGATGCAGAACCAGGAAAGCCGGGACATTTACCGCCTGGAAAATAATAACCGGACCGCCGGGGGCTATGGCAACCAGGCGGGATGGCAGGGCCGGGACCGCGATGGGGACCGGAGAGAGTATGGTCGGGACCATGACCGCGGCTGGGATAGAGGAGATTACGCTCGACAGGGTGATAACCGCGGTTGGGACGGAAGAGATAACGGTTGGCATGGCAATAACCCCGTTGGCGCCGGGGGAAATGGTTATAACCACGGCTGGCAGGGTAACGGCAATTCCGGCTGGCAGGGAAATAACTCCGGCGGAAACGGCTACGCGTCAGGCGGAACCACGACCAGTGGGACCACCACCGCCGGCTATACCCAGGGCCAAGGCACCGGCGGCTCTGGCTGGCGGGGACATAACTCCGGTGGCAGCGGAGCTACGACCGGCGGGACCACGACCACTGGCACCACTACCGCCGGCACCCAGGGCGGGCAGGGGAATTATTATGCTCGCAATGGCCAGCCGGGCGCGTACCAACAATCAGGCGCCCAAGCAGGGGCCAGATCCGGTCAACCCGCTACCTGGCAGGGCCAGCAGCAATATCAGCGACCCGCCATGCAGCAGGGGGGTCAGCCTCAGATGAGGCCCGGCCAACCGGCCCCCTGGCAGGGGCAGCAGTATCAGCAGGCTCGCTCGCCGATGCCTCAAACCGCTATGGGGCCGACCAATATGATGGCTCGGCAACCGAGCGGGTATGGCGGTATGGTGAATCGGGCTGCCTTCTCCGGCGGAGGCGCTCGGAGACGGTAACCTCGCGGTAAGATGGTAGAGGAGAGCGGTGGATTCCTCCGCTCTCCTCCGCCACCTCTTAATTAACTCCCCGAGCCTTTCCCGCTTCTCGATTTTTCGCGCTTTCCACTCGTCCAATTCAGCCTGGTAAAATCCAAAGCGCCCGCGGCGGCATGGCGGTTGCCTGTCTCAGCCTGCCTCCCGGACGGCAATCCCGCTTGCAAACCCAACGAGGGGATTTTCACTAGCCTGCCGCGAGCGAAAATTATCAGCGCTCAGAACAATGGGGGCGTCCTTCCCCCCTCGGCTGAGGACGGGCGCCAGGGGCAAAAAGACAGTTTATCCAACCCAGGCAAGATGGAACCGGAGATTCGGGAAAGACCAAAATTCAACCAATAAATTCTCCCCCCGAAGAAGCCTGGCTAACAAATCTTTGGCGCCTTTATCTAATAAGTTAAGGGAGGCAGCCCCTGGTTTCTGCAGGGTCTGGGTAGCACCCCGAGCGTGGCTGCACGGGAACCGGCGAGGGAAAAGGGAGTGGGCTCGCCGGATAGAGCCCGGAGGTTGAAGTACACCATCTTGGCGAATCTTGGGCTCTCGCGGCCGGAACGGCAAAATCGACTGACCTAGTGGGGAAAGCGGCTTAATCGCCGCAGGAGAAAACATGCCCAGTATTATAGGATTACTTGTCTTGTTTTTGGCTACCCTGACCCTGGGAGGCTGCGCCGGGATGCCACTCGACTACGGTAATGGCGCCAGCGGTTACGGCTACGGCGGGTCTGGCCCCCAGCCCTACGGCGCGATGAACCCGGGGTATGCCGCGGCCGCGCCCGGCGTAGTTTATGTTCCCCCCCAACCCTATTATGCGCCGCAGCCT
>JBIOJX010000249.1:0-4030 GCA_044451265.1 Desulfobaccales bacterium | reverse complement strand
GGCCGGCAGGAGGCCATCTGGGGGAAGGCGCCGTCGGCCCACTCATACCAGGCCAGGGCCTTGCCGGCATATACCGGCCGCTTCGCCTTGAGGGCGCCGCCCTCGATCTTCAAGGCCGTGCAGTCCTGGGCCAGGCCGGCGCCCAGGCGCGCCGCCAGCCGGGCGCTCAAATCCTTGCCGTCCACCGAGGCCGCACTGAGCACCACCCTGGGCTGCACCGTTTGCAGAATCTCAGCCGCGACCGGCGCATAGGTCTCGGCCAGATAATCTTGCAATCGCGGCTGGTCGACCACATAAACCTTCTCCACCCCATACTGGCCCAAGGTGGCCGCCGCGGCCGCCACTCCGTCGCCCAGGGCTATGGCCGTGAGGGGTTCGCCGAGGGCGTCGGCCAACCGGCGGCCGGCGCTGGCTACCTCAAAAGAGACGCGGCGAAAGGCGCCGCCGCGGAATTCGGTGATTACACATACTCCCTGTGCCATGATGCTGCCTCCTATATCTCCAACCCAAATAGCAGTTTGTGGTGTCCGCCAAAAATTTCTGGCGATTGATGGTTTTTAAATCCCCCTAAATCCCCCTTTTTCAAAGGGGGACTTCAAAGCAATGCCGCTAAGTTCCTCCCTTTGGAAAAGGGGGGATAGGGGGGATTTAGGTTTCTGGACCAGGCGCTACTGATCCTTGAACCCTGATCCCTAACCCCTGTACTTAAATAACTTTGGCCTCTTCATGGAGCAGGCGCACCAACTCCTTGGCCTTGCCGACGGTGTCGCCCGGCACCAGGACTCCGGCCTGCCGGGCGGTCGGCAGCGTAAGTTCGGCGATCTTGACCTTGGCGGCCGCGGCTCCCACCTGCTCCGCCGCCAGACCGATATCGGAGAGCTTTTTGATCTCCAGCGGTTTCTTTTTCGCCTTCATGATGCCGGGCAGCGAGGCATAGCGGGGATTCCAGACCGCATGGGCGCCGCCAAAGGTGACCAGGGCCGGCAACGGGGCCTCCAGTTTCAGCTTCGCCCCTTCGATGGGCCGTTCGATCCTGACCTGGCCATCCGCCACCTCCAGGGCCACCGCCAGGGCCAGATGGGGCAGGTCCAAAAGCTCGGCCACCATGATGCTCACCTGGTTCTCATCATCATCCACGGCCCGGTGGCCGCAGCAAATGAGATCAAAAGGTATGCCCTTCAGGGCCGCGGCCAGGGCCCGGGCCTTACCCAGGGCGTCGCTGCCCTCGGTGGCCGGGTCATCCACCAGGACTCCCTTATCGGCGCCCATGGCCAGGGCGGAGCGGATGGATTCCACCGCTTTTTGGGGTCCCAGGCTCAGGATAGTGACGTTGGCTCCCTGGCTGTCTTTGAGGCGCAGGGCCGCCTCCACCGCATACTCATCGTAGGGATTAATGACCCATTTGATGTCGCTCGTGGCAATGGCTTTGCCGTCGGCCTCGATCTTGATCACCGTTTCGGTATCGGGCACCTGCTTAAGCAAGACTACGACATCCACGTTGTTCTCCTTTCTTCCTCTGATTCAAAAGAGACCGGTTATACCGGAAGGTATCATAAAAACTTGGGTTTACGTTTCTCCAGGAAGGCCGCGGCGCCTTCTTTGGCGTCCGGAGAAGCGAAACACAGGGCAAAGGCATCGGCCTCCAGGGCGCAGGCGTTTTTCAAATCCAGGTCAAAGCCGCGGTCAATGGTCTGTTTGATGGCCCGCAAAGAGACACGCCCTTTGGCGGCCAGGCTCCGGGCCACCTTGGTGCATTCCTCCATGAAGCCATCGGCGGGGAAGACCCGGGCCGCCAACCCCATGGCCTTGGCCTCGGCGGCGTCCACGAGGCGGCCGGTGAGGCACAACTCCTTGGCCAGGCCTTTACCCACCAGGCGCGCCAGACGTTGGCTGCCGCCAAACCCCGGCATGATTCCCAGGTTAACCTCCGGCTGCCCGAATTTGGCGGCCTCCGAGGCATAAATGATATCGCAGGCCATGGCCATTTCGCAACCGCCCCCCAGGGCAAAGCCGTTGACGCAGGCGATCACCGGGATGGGCAGTTGCTCCAGCTTGACGGCAACCACCTGGGCAGACTCGGCAAATTGCCTGGCCGTCAGGGGATCGAATTGGAGAAATTCATTGATGTCCGCCCCGGCGATGAAGGCCCGGCCCTGGCCGGTCATCATCAAGACGCGGATCTCCGGGTTCTTGGCCGTCTGCTCCAAGACCGCGGTAACCTCGGCCATGGTTTCGGCGTTCAGGGCATTCAACCTCTCCGGGCGGTTGAAGGTCAGGGTGGCGACCCCGGCCTCATTGGTGAACAGCACATTATTATAGGACATCACGACCTCCTGATCCGGGATTAGGCGAACTCCGGCCGCAAATAGTTTCTGGAGTGCAGCGCCAGAAATAAACTGTGGGGGCGAGCGCCGGGGCAGGCCGCCAAGGCAGCCCCGGGGCCCTCAGGAATGGCTAAACTCGCTCTCGGCCGGCGCCAGCGACTTGATCATCAAGACGATATCCGATTCGTGGCCGGTCTTATCCATGACAAAGCCTTTCAGGACCGCGGCTTTTTCAAAGCCCAGTTTTTCAAACAGGTAGAAGGCCTTATCCAATTCCGGCGGAATTTCCGCGGTAAGCTGCTCCAGCCCCAGTTTGGCGGCGATCTCCTCCAGGGTTTGGATCAGCAAGGTCCCCAGGCCCTTGGCCCGGAATTGGGGATCAGTGGACAGGTTCACCTCAGCCTTGTGCCTGGTCCAGGCGCTGAGGTTGAATTGCAGCGAGGCGGCGCCGATAATTCGTGCCCCCTGGAGGGCAATCAGGGGCAACATGACGTCATAGTCCAGGTTTTCCATCCAGTGTTCGATGACCTTGGGGTCCGTCACCTCTTCTTTCAGCCGGGCCAATTCTGCCGGCTCCAGGCTTTGGAAATAGGCCAGGAACGCCTGTTCATCATCTTTCAATAGAGGACGCAAGGTGATGACGGTGCCGTCCTCCAGTTTGACTTGCTTGGGAAAAGTTTTGATCAGTAATCCTGCAAGGTTATTCATTGTGGTCTCCGGCGTCTGCTGGGGTGAATCAGAAAAACCAACTGCGTTCGACGATCATGGTAAAGCCCATGCCGCCGCCCACGCAGAGGGCGGCCAGGCCCACCCGGGCATCCCGCTTTTGCATCTCGTAGAGCAGGGTAACCATCACCCGGGTGCCGCTGCAGCCGACGGGGTGGCCCAGGGCAATGGCGCCGCCGTTGACGTTGACGATCTTGGGGTCCAGGTGCAATTCCCTCAGGCAGGCGAGACTCTGGGCCGCAAAGGCCTCGTTGAGTTCGATCAGATCGATGGGCTTGCCCAGGGCCTCCTTGGCCTTGGCGACGGCATTACGGACCGCGTAAATGGGACCCATGCCCATCAATTCGGGCTCGCACCCCTGGCAATCATAGGAGACGACCCTGGCCATCGGGCGGATGCCCATCTTCACGGCCTTCTCTTCGGACATCACCAGCACCGCGGCGGCGCCATCGTTGACCCCGGAGGAGTTGCCGGCGGTGACGGTGCCGTCCTTGCGGAAGGCCGGCCGCAGTTTGGCCAGTTTTTCCATGGTGGTGCCGAATTTGGGGTATTCGTCGGTATCGAAGCTGAGGGGCTCCCCTTTCTTTTGGGGCACCTCCACCGGGACAATCTCATCCTTGAAGCGGCCGGATTTGATGGCCTGCTCCGCCTTGCGCTGGCTTTCCAGGGCAAAGGCGTCCTGCTCTTCCCGGCTGAGGTGGAACTTGTCCGCCACATTCTCGGCGGTGATGCCCATATGGATGTCACCGAAGGAGCAGGTGAGGCCATCGTGGACCATGGTATCGAGGAGCATGCCGTGCCCCATGCGCTGGCCCCAACGGGTCTGGGTCAGCACGAAGGGCGCCTTGCTCATGGACTCCATGCCCCCGGCCACGATGATCTCCGCATCCCCGGCGCGAATGGCCTGGGTGGCCATGATGATCGACTCCAGCCCGGAGCCGCAGACCACGTTCACCGTCACCGCCGGGGTGTATTGGGAG
>JBIOJX010000248.1:0-4051 GCA_044451265.1 Desulfobaccales bacterium | reverse complement strand
ATACGGGTAGGCGTCCTGAGCCTCCAGGTTCAGGGAGACGTCATCCAGCCACCACTCGTGCACCTCAATCCCCTGCTGCTCCATTTTGAACTCCAGGGTGCGCAGGCGGGCAGCCTCGGCGAAGGTCAGGTGGGCATCGAACTTGAGGTCGGTGATATAGAAGGAGCCATTGCTGGGCGGACTGGCAGGGATGCCGAGGTCAACGACCTGCAAGGGGTGGGTCAGCGGGGCACTGCCCGACTCCAGTTGCAAGTCGGCCAGGGCCACGGTGACTCGCTGCCAGCCGTTGGCCAGCAACGTCACATCCTGATGAAAATAACTGCCCCGGGCGTCTTTGACCTTGACCCGCAGGGTCAACGCATTGAGGCCGGCTACCACCGCCTTGATCAGGAAATTTATCGGGCTGTGGCCGGCGGAGTTGCAGGTGCTGGTATCGATGCCGGCCCAGGCCCCGAAGGCGGTGGCGGAAGGGGACAGGCTCCAGGTGACCAGGCGCTGGGTGTAGAAGGTATCGCCGAACAGGACCTCGGTTGCCTCCCGGGTGCTGATGGTGATGTCGCCCGAGTCCGGTTGGTTGGTGGAGTACCAGGCCCCCCACATGGCCGTGATCCGGTCGCAGTCTTCGATGAGATTGTCCCGACGCCAGAATTGGTTGAAAGTCAGCTCAAAAGGGGTGAGTTCGGTAAACCGGTCCGGGATGGCATGGACGTAAGTGTGGGCCAGGCCCCAGGGGTCCGGAGAGTCCGTCGTCGAGTCATTGAAGGTTACCAGCAGCTTCCGGGGGTGAACCGCGGGCTCGCCGGCCCAAAAGATCCAGTAGTCCCCGGCCACCAGGTGGGTGCCGGGACCCGGCTCCCAATAAACCTCGAGGCCGCCCCACAGAGCCACCGGATGCTGCTGATCACCGCTGATCAGGCCGCTGGCGTCCCAGGTGAGGCCGCCGTCTTTGGACCAATGGAAGGTGGCGGCGCCCACCGGCCCGGTGGTCTGGATTTGCACCACGAAGCGGCATTTTTCCTGGCGGCTGTAATCGCCCATGAGGACCAGGGTGGCGCTGCCGCTGCCGATTTTGGTGAGGTTATGGAGCCGCCGGGTGTCCGCCGGACCCTGCAACTTGAAGTTGAGGCGGTCGATGCCGTTAAAGGGCGCGTCCGTCAAGGACCAATCGAGGCCATAGCCGAACCAGGCGGCGTCGGTGGTCGCCGGCAGGGCAGCCCGGATGTGCAGGACCCGGCCCGCCCCAGCCGCCGCCTCGCTCTGGAAGACCTGGAAGGCCCCGATCCCGGGGGTGGCGTCCCGGTACATCAGGTTCGCCCCCCGGTCCCAGAGCTGCCGTTCGAAAGAATCCTGCATCAAGGGGGAGGTGCGGGATTCCTGGCGGCGGCTAAAGGCCTCCCAGAGGAACTGGATCAGGGGGCCGTAGTCCTGGCCCTGCACCGCTCCGGCAAAGTTGAGGGAGGCCATCAGGTCCAGCATCCGGTCCACGGCGAAGTCGTAGGTGTAGTCGTCCCGGGAGCGACTGGCCGGGCGGATGCAAGGGTAGTTGTTCAAAGGCTCGTATTTGGCGGCCTGCTCGCCGGTGAGATAGATGTAGTAAAGCTGCACCGGGGTCTCGGACGGCAGCGGAGTGCCCAGGGTGATGAGGGTGGCTTCCTCCTGGTTGGCAAAGGCGCCGCCCGTATAGTAGTTGGTCAGGTCGCCGTCCATGGGATCGGCCCAGAAGCCGCTCCAGGGGAAGGAGGTGCCGGCCAGGTAAACGCCCCGGATGAAATAGACCTGGCCGCCGCCGGGGTTGGGCGCGGTTAGGGTGATTTTGCCATCGGACCCGACCGTGGCTGCGGCGCCTTGCCAGTTGCCGGCCATGGCTTCCTGGAGCAGGGCGCCCCCCATATTGTCGAAGCACCAGTTGAATTGCGCCGCGCGGGCCCAATCGATGCGTCCCATTGGTTAGTCTTCTCCCAGGTAGGCCCTGATCTTGATCTCGCTAAAATCGGCCCAGAGGTCGTAGAGACAGCGCCGGACGATCTCCCTCACTGCCTGGGCGGCAGTGACGTTTTCAAAACACACCCCGATGGCGTACTCCGGGGTCAGGCTCTTGGCCAGCGCGAAGGCGTCCTGATCCACCGCCTGGCTGAGCCCCACTGCGGCCAGGATATCCCCCAGGATATCCACCGGGTGGGTAGTGGAGTCTTTGGTCACCCGGGCCTCCACCGAGGGGTTGCGGCCGGTCACCAGAATGGTCCCGGTGGTCGGATCGGCGCTCACCGAGTCCCAGGTTTCCGCCTCGCTGAGGTACACGTCGTTGATGGCCGCAAAGGGCCCCCCATAGACCTGGTAGCGGTAAGTGGGGGGCGTGGCGGTGAAGGTCCAGCGGTCGCCGGCCACCAGGTCGGTCCCGGGGCCCGAGTCCCAATAGACCGCCAGGCCCGAGTCCAGCGTCACCGGGTTATCGGCCCCGACGCTCGTAAAACCACTGTCCTGCCAGCTCTGGCCGCCGTTCAGGGACCAGCGACAGGTGGCGCCGCCCACCTCGCCGCCGCTTTGCACTTCCAGGAGGTATTCCTGGGGCTCAGCGCCGTGGTAGGTTCCCACCACCTGCAAGGTGGCTGAACCGGTCCCCGCCAACACCGGTGCGCTTACCGCGGCCAAAGTGCCCTCAATCAACTCCGCCCGGGCCCGGTAGGGGCCGCGCATGAAGGGTTGCCGGTCACCGGCGGAGGTGGGGGCGCCGATCATCTGCCGCAGCCGGGACGTCACCCAATCCTGGCTTTCAAACCGGGCCTGATGCGGCTGGCGCCAGCCGTCGGCCAGGTTGCTGAGGCGCTGTAAGGCGCCCCGGTAGACCAACTGCCAGGTTACGTCACCGCCGGGCAGTTCCCAGCCGTGGTACAGGTCCACCTGCTTCCGGACGCTATCCAATCCCGGCAGATAGGAGGCTGCGGCGCGGTTCAGCCATTGGCCCTGGCGATGGTCCAGGACCAGAACGTGGCTCCCGGCCCGCAGTTCGCTGAAATCCCAGGCCAGGTCCACTGCAACCGACCCGGGGTCGATAATCTCGCTTTCCGGCAGGCTGAGGCGGCCTTCCAGACACAGGTTCGCCAGGCAACCGGAACTCTCCCCTTCCGCCCCGTAGCTTTCAAAGCCTGCGTCTGGAGCCGCGTCCACGGCGTAGGCGGTAAAAGCGTCCGCCTCTCCGGATTGGTCCACCGCCCAGGAGCGGATGTTTTGCCGGAACTCCGCCCGCAGTTGAAAATATGGCGCCAGGGGAACTTCCTGTCCCGGGATTAAGGCTGCATACGCGGTCCCGGAGACCGCCGCCGCCGTTTCCCCGGAACGCAGATAGACCTGCACGTCCATCTGGGCCGCCTGGTCATCCCAGGAGGCGAAGGCGGAATCGAGGTCGGGGGAAAAGGCCGGGACCACGGGGGAAGTCCAGGAGGCGCTGGTATTGTAGCCCGCCGCCAGGGCCAGCTTTCCCGGGGCGCCGCCGTAGCAGGTGTTGAGGTACTCGCCGGAACCGGGGGCCAGGCCGTAATCCAGTTCGAAGGGATAGAGCACGGCCTTCACCCGGGGTCGGGCCCCGCGTAAACGCCCTTCTTCTTGCAGATAATCCGTCTCAGCCTGCCTCATGGTTACCCCTGGTTAGTGAGCAGTGAGCGGTAAGCAGTAAGCCGTAAAAGCCGACCTTACTCAAATTCGATTTTACCGCTCACTGCTCACTGCTTACTGCTTACGGTCTACACCTCTTCCAGCACCATACTGCCCGACCACAATCCCGGGGCCACTTCCCGGAAGTCCAGGTCGTTGGTCCAGGCCCCCGTAAAGGTCTTGGAGCCGACCGCGTCCCGATAGAAGTCCACGTCCGTTTGGACCTCCTTGATGGCGGTCAACTGGTCCTTTTGGGAGGCGGAGATATATTGGAATTTCAGGACCCAGCGCCGTTTCAGGGGCCGGGCGTAGCTCCTCAGGGTGCCATCCAGGGCGCGGTCCCGGTCGGTTTCATCCTGAACCAGTTCCTGGTAGTCCCAGGTGAAGTTGACCGGCAGGGTGT
>JBIOJX010000247.1:0-4053 GCA_044451265.1 Desulfobaccales bacterium | reverse complement strand
GTCGAAGACCTCGGACACCAGGCCCATGCCCCGGTGCTGGCTGACGCGCTGGCCGTCGCCGGCGACGATGCCGCAGGACTCCTGGCCCCGGTGCTGCAAGGCGTAAAGCCCGAAGAAGGTCAGCCGGGCCGCCTCCGGATGGCCATAAATGCCGAAGATGCCGCAGTGTTCCCGGGGCTTGTCGTCATCCTGAAGGATGACGTCGTTTGCCGTTTGCCGTTTGCCGTTTTTCGTTTTCACTTTAAACCCTTGCCCTAGAGGCTGAAAGGTTTGGTAACCGCAGGCTTGGGCCTGCGCTGGAAACAAAAGTGGCACAGGCGTCTCGCCTGTGCTGTTTATTATTTTAAGCCTTTTTAAATAATAATAACAGTTTTTCCCGCATACGGGTGGCAATATCAACGGCCTGAGCGGCGTCATCCCGCTCGGCAGATTCGCCCGGATAGCGGAAAGCTACCGCGGCTCGACTTAGAAAGCGTAAATCATCTGAAGACCAGGACCATCCAGGACAGACCGGGGTCAGCAGTTGATCCAAAAAGGCCAGATCATGAGTTTTGGTGGGCATCACGTCCAGGTGAATTAATAGAGCCTTCATGAGTTTTTCAATACATTGCTGGGCATGAAAACAGACGGCATCGTAATTCGCCTGCTCAACCGCGGCGAGTTCTCTTCTGGCAGTGGCCAGGTCCCTTTCCGCCTTGTCGATCCACTCTTTAACTGTGTCGTTCATACAAGACTTTACCATGATCCAAAGCTTCCCGGATCAAGGGGTCGCCTTCCCGGTAGCGCCGCTCGGTATCATCCGGCCGCCGGGCCAGCAGATCGATGGGAAACCGGGGATTAGTCCGATTCAAGATTTCCAGAGATTTCCAGAAATTCTTGCCTTCAAAGGGCAAGACCACCAGCAAGTCAACGTCCGAATCCGAGGTAGGGTTGCCATAGGCATAGGAGCCGAACAGAATGATCCGGTCAGGATGGAACTCCTGGACGATGTGGTTGCAGAGGTCTTGGATGGTTTGTTCGTTTACCATGGCAGCCTTAATGATGTGAGGCGAAAAAGGGCCCCCAGAAGAGAGAGAACTAAGTATCTAAGACCTTAGCCATCTCTCATTGAACATATTCCGGAAATCATCAATAACTTCCTCAAATCGAGTAAATCCTTCTGCTCTCATTTGTCGGGCGAATTTTGTACTGCGATCTGTCCCGATTATTGCTGACCAATAGTAATGTATCATCCCTGCTGCATGTCGCTGATTTAATCGCATTATTGTTAATCTGACACCTTGCTTAAGGGTCTCCGATGAAAGAGGAGAATTTAGAATTGGATTAAAAACATTTTCGTGTAAGAACTCCATTATCTCCTCTTCTTTTGTCACAGTGGAACCCCTAATCAGCAAAGGATTTTTCATTTAAGCACAGGCGAGACGCCTGTGCCACCAAAACTGCAACTACCCCTTGACCGCCCTTAATTGCGCCTCGGATTTTTTCACCATGGCGTGGTACTCCTGCAAACTCTTTACCTCCAGCTTGCCCCGTTTCATGGCCCGGATGGCGTCCAGGGTGGCTCGGGCCGCGGCTACCGTGGTGGTGTAGGGGATGTTGTATTCCAGGGCGGCCCGGCGGATGGAGTAGGAGTCCGCCGGGGTGTAGCGGCCCTCCGGGGTGTTGACCAGCAGGTGGATCTCGTTGTTCTTGATGTGGTCGATGATATGGGGCCGGCCTTCCCGGATCTTGTGCACGCTGGTGACCGGCAGGCCGTGCTTCTGGAGAAAGCCCGCGGTGCCGGCGGTGGCATAGAGGCGGAAGCCCTTGGCCTGGAAGCCCTTGGCCACCTCCAGGGCCGCGGGTTTGTCGGCGTCCTTGACACTGAACAGCACCCCGCCGGAGAGCGGCAGGATCTGGCCGGCGGCCAACTGCGACTTGGCGAAGGCAAAGCCGAAATCCGCGTCGATCCCCATGACTTCCCCGGTGGAGCGCATCTCCGGACCCAAAAGCGGGTCCACCCCGGGGAAGCGGCGGAAGGGGAAGACCGACTCCTTCACGGCAAAATAGGGCGGCTCGATCTCTTTGGTGAAGCCCAGCTCTTCCAGGCTGTGGCCCAGCATCACCTTGGTGGCCAGCTTGGCGAGCGACACGCCGGTGGCCTTGCTGACAAAGGGCACGGTGCGGGAGGCCCGGGGGTTGACCTCGAGGACGTAGACCTCGTTGTTCTTGACGGCGAACTGGATATTGATCAGGCCGATCACACCAAGCTCCGCGGCCATGGCCCGGGTCTGGGCCTTGATTTCTGCCTGAATCTCACGGGACAGCGAGTAAGGCGGCAGCACGCAGGCCGAATCCCCGGAGTGGATGCCGGCCTCCTCGATGTGCTCCATGATGCCGCCGATGACGGTTTGCCGGCCGTCGCAGATGGCGTCCACGTCCACCTCGATGGCGTCTTCCAGAAACTTGTCGATGAGGATGGGATGATCCGGCGAGGCCTCCAGGGCCCAATTCATGAAATTGACCAGGCCCGCATCGTCGGCGACGATCTGCATGGCCCGGCCCCCCAGGACGTAGGAGGGCCGCACCAGCACCGGGTAGGTGATCTCATGGGCGATCTCCAGGGCCTGCTCCACGCTGGTGGCCGTGTCGTTGGGCGGCTGTTTCAGTTTCAGTTTAGCGAGAAGCTGCTTGAAGAGTTTGCGGTCCTCGGCCCGGTCGATGGCGGTGGCGGAAGTTCCCATGATGCGCACGCCGGCCTTTCCCAGCGGCACCGCCAGATTCAGCGGGGTCTGGCCGCCGAATTGCAGGATCAGCCCCTTGGGGTTTTCCGTGGCCACGATGTTGAGGACGTCCTCCCGGGTCAGGGGCTCGAAATAGAGCTTGTCGGAGGTGTCGTAGTCGGTGGAGACCGTCTCGGGGTTGGAGTTGACCATAATGGACTCCACCCCCAGCTCCCGGAGGGCGAAGGAGGCCTGGCAGCAGCAGTAGTCGAACTCGATGCCCTGGCCGATGCGGTTGGGGCCGCCGCCCAGAATGGCGACCTTGGGCCCCTCGGTCTTCCGGGCCTCGTCCTCCCATTCGTAGGTGGAATAGAAGTACGGGGTGTAGGCCTCGAATTCGGCGGCGCAGGTGTCCACCAGCTTGTAGACCGGGGTGACGCCGCGCTCACGGCGCAGCTGGGCGATTTTTTCTTCGCCGCCGCCCCAGAGATGCCCCAACTGCACGTCGGAGAAGCCGTATTCCTTGGCCCGGCGCAGCATGTCTTCGAGCTGATCCTGGCCCCGGCCCTGGCGCAGCAGCTCACCAAACAGCGCCAATTCGTCGGAAAAGGCCACCAGGTCCTGAATCTGGTGCAGGAACCAGGGGTCGATCATGGTGAAATCATAGACCTCTTTCACGCTCATCCCGCCCCTAAAAGCCTGGCGCAGGTAGAACAGGCGCTGGGAGTTGGGCACCCGGAGTTTGGTCCTGAGCTCGTCCGGGCCGATCTCCGGCAGGTCCTTGCCGTCATGGCCCAAGCCGAAGCGGCCGATCTCCAGCGACCGGATGCCCTTTTGCAGGGCCTCCTTGAAGGTGCGGCCGATGGCCATAACTTCGCCCACCGATTTCATGGCGGTGGTGAGGAAGTCCTCGGCGCCGGGGAATTTTTCGAAGGCCCAGCGGGGAATCTTGACCACGCAGTAGTCGATGCTGGGTTCGAAGGAGGCGAGAGTCTCACGGGTGATGTCGTTGTGAATTTCGTCCAAAGTGAAGCCCACCGCCAGCTTGGCGGCGATCTTGGCGATGGGGAAGCCGGTGGCCTTGGAGGCCAGGGCCGAAGAGCGCGACACCCGGGGGTTCATCTCGATGATCACCATTTCCCCGGTCTCGGGGTGAATGGCGAACTGGATGTTGGAGCCGCCGGTTTCCACCCCGATCTCCCGGATGATGGCGATGGCCGCGTCCCGCATGGCCTGGTATTCGCGGTCGGTCAGGGTCTGGGCCGGGGCCACGGTGATGGAGTCGCCGGTGTGCACCCCCATGGGGTCCAGGTTCTCGATGGAGCAGATGATCACCACGTTGTCCTGGAAG
>JBIOJX010000246.1:0-4078 GCA_044451265.1 Desulfobaccales bacterium | reverse complement strand
CCCAGATGCAGCCGGGGCGCGGGGACCTGGAACAGGGGCTGGCCAATATCCGGCAGTTCGACTCCTCTTTCGACGAGGCCAAGTTCCAGGATATGGCCATGGATCTGTTTTTCAAAACCCAGGGCGCCTGGGCCAACCGGGATATGTCCACCGTGCGGGGTCTCTTCACCGAGGAGATGTTTGGCATCCTCCAGGGCGACGTGGATCAGATGAAGGTCGAAAAGAAGATCAACCGCCTGGAAAATATCGCGGTGCGCTCGGTGGATCTGACCGAGGCCTGGCAGGAGTCCGGGGCGGATTTCATCACCGCCCGCATCTACGCCAACCTGCTGGATTACAGCGTGGACGAAACCAGCGGCCAGGTGATCGAGGGCAGCAAGACCGACCCCGTGAAGTTCGAGGAATACTGGACCTTCACCCGTCCGGTGGGCAATAACCCCTGGCAACTGTCGGCCATCCAGCAGGCCCCGGCTTAAAAGAAAGTTATCAGTAGCCAGTAGTCAGTGGCCAGTAAAAGCAAAACAAAGCAAAAGGGCGGCCCGGCAGGTCGCCCTAATTTTTGGTGGCACAGGCGTCTCGCCTGTGCGGCGCAGGCTAAAGCCTGCGGCTACAAAATTTTGATACGCTCCGGATGGGTATAAACATTCAGCCGCCGGCCTCGGACGAAGCCCGCCAGGGTGAGGTTCAGCTCCCGGGCCAGTTCCAGGGCCATGGAGGTGGGCGCCGAGACCGCGGCCAGGATGGGGATGCCGGCCCGGATGGCCTTCAGGGCCATCTCGAAGCTGATGCGGCCGCTGAGCAGGGCCACCATCTGCGTCATGTCCCGATTCCTCATTAAACATCGGCCGATGACCTTATCCATGGCGTTGTGGCGCCCCACGTCTTCGGCGTGGAAGAAGAAATCGCTGCCCGGCGCGGCCAGGGCCACGCCGTGGGTGCCGCCGGTGTCCCGGTAGATGGTCTGCGCCTCCTGCATGCGCTCCATCCAGGCACACAGCGTCTCCGGGGCGACGGTCAGGTGGCTCTGCACGGCGGGAACCTGGCTGACTATTTCGCTCACCGCCTCCTTGGCGCACAGGCCGCAGCTGGAATAAGACACCTCCAGGTGCCGCCGGCCCCGGCGGGCCAGGGCCGCCTCGGTGAGGCTCACGTCCACCACGTTGGGGGGTAGCAGCGGGTCGGTGCCAGTGCCGCAAAAGTGCAGGGTGATGACCTCGGAGAGGCTCTGCACGATGCCTTCGGTGAACAGGAAGCCCAGGGCCAGTTCTTTTTCCAGCCCCGGCAGGCGCATCAACACCTGGAAGGGCTCGCCCTGGAGACGAATCTCCAGGGGTTCTTCTACCACCACCAGATCGTCGGTATCTTCCGCCTGACCCTGCAGATAGCGCCGGATGGGGAATTTTGCGGTTGGTTCGGTCATAAATAATCACGTCGTGATTTTTCTGGCTCTGCCCCCTGGCCCCTTACCTGCACGGGCTCCCCAATTCTCCCCAGCCCAGCTTGGTGCGCAGGATCTCGAAGTGGCTCCTACGCGGCGACTTCACCAGCTTGATGTTATACGGGGCGGAGCGCACCTCGATGCGGTCCCGGGGCAGCAGGGCCTGGCCCACCTGGCCGTCCAGGGTGAGGTAGACGTCCTGGACTTTCTCGTCCAGGGTCACGGCCACGGTAACGCTTTCGGGCAGGATAATCGGCCGGTTGCTCAAGGTGTGGGGGCAGATGGGCAACAGGATGATATGGCGCAGGGTGGGGTAGGCGATGGGCCCGCCGGCGGACAGGGTGTAGGCGGTGGAACCGGTGGGGGTGGAGACGATCAGGCCGTCGGCCCGGTAGGTGGTGAGGTGTTCGGCGTCGATCCAGGTGGCCAGCTCGGCGATGCGGGCCAGGGCCCCCTTGTTGATCACCGCGTCGTTGAGGACGTTTTCCCGCCAAATAGTGGCGCCGTCCCGGATGAGGCTGACCGTGAGGACCAGGCGCTCGTCCACCTCGAATTTGCCGGGCAGGACATACTCTTCCAGAATGGCGTGGAGTTCGTCCAGGGAGACCTCGGTGATGAACCCCAGGCCCCCCAGGTTGACCCCCAGGATGGGGAGGCCCAGGCGGCCGTAATGGCGGGCGACGCTCAGGATGGTGCCGTCGCCCCCCATGACCACGATGAAGTCCGTATCCGGCGGCAGGGGCAGGATGTTGGGCTCCGGTTCGTTTTCCAGGTGATAAGCCGTCAGACCCCGGGATCTGCACCAGGCCAGCAAGGCCTGGCCGGCCCGTAAGGCGTCGGCTTTATGCTTCTTGGTGATAATGGCGATCGATTTCAAGGCGCCTCCCACGGTTGACAAATATCATAATCTTGATAAATTTTCAAAGATTGCCTGAGGATATAATCCGTAGGGGCACGGCGTGCCGTGCCTTCAAAATGGGCTTGACCACTGGGGGCACGGCTCGCCGTGGCCCTACCAAATACAACGCTGTTAAGGAGTTCTTATGCAAGTCGCCAGCCGTATTCGCCAGATTCCACCCTCCGCCACGTTGGCCTTGAACGCCAAGGCCAATCAGCTCAAAGCCCAGGGGGTCGACATAGTCAACTTCGGGGTGGGGGAGCCGGACTTCGACACCCCGGCCAATATCCGGGAAGCGGCCATCCGGGCCATCAACGAGGGCTTTACCCGCTACACCCCGGTGGGGGGCATCCCGGACCTGAAAGAGGCCATCATCGATAAATTTCAGGGCGATTACGGCCTGAGCTACAAGCCGGGCGAGATCCTGGTCTCCTGCGGCGGCAAACACGGCCTCTATAACCTCTTCCAGATCATGTTCGAGCCGGGGGACGAAGTGATCATCCCGGCCCCGTTCTGGGTGTCGTATGTGCCCATGGCCATGCTGGCCGAGGCGGTGCCGGTGGTCGTTCCCACGCAGGAGGCCAACGGCTTCAAGCTCACCGCCGCGGAGCTGAAGGCCCGCCTCACCCCCAAGACCAAGGCCCTGGTGCTGAACAGCCCCTCCAACCCCACCGGCGGGGTCTATACCCAAAAGGAATTGGCGGCGCTGGGCCAGGTAGTCCTGGAACACAACCTGTTCGTCATCTCCGACGACATCTATGACAAGATTCTCTTCGACGGCGCCAAGTTCGTCAATATCGCCATGCTGGACCCGGAACTCAAGGCCCGCACCTTCATCCTGAACGGCGTCTCCAAGACCTATGCCATGACCGGCTGGCGCATCGGCTACCTGGCCGGCCCGGCGGCGGGCATCGCCGCGGCCACCAATTTGCAGAGCCAGTCCACTTCCAACGCCACCTCCATTTCCCAGAAGGCCGCGGTGGAGGCCCTGCGGGGCCCCCAGGACACGGTGGCCGCCATGGTGGCCGAATTCGCCTGGCGCCGGGACGACATCCTGCGCCGGACCCTCGATATCCCCGGGGTCACCTGCACCAAGCCGGGCGGGGCCTTTTACCTGTTTCCGAATTTTTCGGCCTATTACGGCCAGCTGAAGCCCGCCCCCGGCCAGTCCCATTCCCAGGCCCTGGCGGACTATCTCCTGACGGAAGCCCGTCTGGCCGCAGTGCCGGGCAACGAGTTCGGGGAAGACAATTGCCTCAGATTTTCCTATGCCACTTCCCGGGAACGCATCGCCACCGGGTTGAGCCGCATCAAGGAAGCCTTAGAGAAGCTGGGGAAATAAAGCAGGCAGGAATTTAAGACCGGAAAGCGCGGCCGGCTCTTTGAGTCGAGCCGCGCCGTCCGTTCAACGGTGATTGGTTAGCGGCCAGCTGCCTGGCGCTTGGAGGCCTTCAAGGGATTGACCTTCTGGGTCGTCTCTTTTTTGCCGTTTTTCACGTGAGTTGCCAGGTTACAAGAACCCCGGCGCCATTTGGCCTCGGGATCCGGAAAAGACGCACAGAAGTTTGATTCCTCATAGCACAAAGTCCGGTCGCAGCCGGTGCAGGCTTCCACAACGGTCTTACATTGGCCGCCGTTGAACGAACAGCCTTTCTTGGTCATAAAGGTGCAATCTACTCCGAGTTTAACGCTTTCACAGTGCATGGCCGTAGCCCCCCTTCAATTCATAGAAAATCTTATAT
>JBIOJX010000245.1:0-4089 GCA_044451265.1 Desulfobaccales bacterium | reverse complement strand
GGCCAGGGCCGAGACCCGCTCCGGGGCCTTGCTGTCCGCCGGCACCCTGATCCAGACGAGCAGCCGCGGGTGATGCCGCTTAATAGCTTCCATCTCGGCTACTACGCCGGGGTGGTCCGGAATTTCCACCGCGGGCGCCTGGGCCAGCAGCGGGTCATCCCAATGCTTGAAATCGGCCGGCAAGATCGGCACCAGCCGGTCGGCGGCCGGCATCAGATCCTCGCCGATGCTCTTCCGGGGCAGGACCGCCAGAGAGCCCAGGGCCTGGGCCGCGGCGGCCATGATCTGGCGCAAGCGGGCCGGGTCGGCGCTCACGGCCGGTTCCCCCAGAATCACCGGCAGGGGAATCTCCACCAGCGGCGTCGGGGTAATCTGCATCTCGCCCTGGTCATCGAAGGCCAGAAACATGGGTTTGCGTCCCAGGTCGACGGTGGTGCTGATGTATTCCCGGCCGTGGATGCCGTCCCGGGTGGGCCGGACGATCTCCGACATGTCGGTCCAGCAGGAGTCGAAGCCCTCGCCGGCAAAGACCCCGCCATAGCCGGCCCCGGAGACCGGGATCTTGCCGGTTTCCGCCTGGTTCCAGGTCGTGGCGATGATCTCCGGCGTCCAGTAATCGTCCCCTAACTGGCGGTACTGGGGGTTCATGGCCTTAAAGATCAGCTCCCGGGGGCAGCCCTGGACGCAGCGGTAGCAGTCCCGGCACATTGAGTCGATGGTGTCCGCGAACTGCGTCCGGTCGAAGCCCCGCTTCCGGTAGGCGTCCACCGGACAGACTTCCTTGACGCACTTGGCGCATCTTAGGCAGCCTTCGTTCCAGTCCATCACCGTGCTTTTGCCCGGAGGAGAGAAACGGGGCGGCACCTGGCGTACGTGAATGTGGTATTTGGCAGGCAAAATCCTTCTCCTACTAAACTTGAATCCGAAAAGTTTTATTTTATCGAGACAAAATTGGGAAAGGGGACAAACGGGGAAAGTCGAACTCGAAAGTCGGATTTTTGGTTTCGAAATTAAGTATTAGGGGTTTTTCTTTCTCTCGAAACTTGAAACTCGAAACTCGAAACTTGTTTTTTACCCTTTTACCCTTTTACCCTTTTCGTCTTTTACCCTTTGCTTTTTTTACCCATGTTTTTAAGACGGCTCTCACCCAGAGTTTTCAGGCGGGCCTTGACTTCTTTAATTATCTCGGCCAGGGATTGGCCCTCACCCGGGGTCACCAGGGAGCGTCCCAGGCGGTCGGCCTCCAGGCCGATCTCTTCCAGATAGCGCTGGACATATCTCACCCGGCCTCCCAGGCGGCGGCTGCCGTCCTCGTAACGGCAGGAGGCTTCAGCGCAGCCGATGACCCAGACCAGGTCCACCGGGGTCGCCAGGGTGCGGAGCAGCTGAAAAGACTCCAGCTTGCTGCTGCAAGGCTCCGCCAGCACCCGCAGGCGGGCCTGGCCCTTCCCCCATTTGGCCTTGAGGACGTCCGGGTCCGGCACCGCTTGCTGACATGCGTAAATCACCACTTCCATCGCCATAGATTTTTGCCTCAAGGGGCCGGAAGGCGCCGGCTCCAGCGAAATGCAGGCCAGGGAGGGCGTCCCTCCCTGGCCGCGAGAGAATTCAATTAACTATGCCATACAAGAACAAGAATTGCAACAGTTTGCGGCGCGCCGTCACCATTCCTTAGAGCAACAATAATGTCAACTTTTATGTCATTCTGAGCCAGGAGCGGCGGCCAAGAAACCCGGCTCCTAGAACAAAAAACCTCGCTCAGTTGACCTCTTCCCGGGTGACCGTTCCCGCGGAAATGCCGCTTACTTGCCCGCCCGGCTTTTCCTTTCGTCAATGTCGCCGGGGTACATCACGGCGTCGTGGCCCCGCTCCCGGGTGCGGATGCGGATCACCTCTTCCACCGGATAGACGAAGATGAGGCCGTCGCCCGCTTCGCCGGTATAGGCCGCCTTCATGATGGTCTCGAGGACTTCGTCCAGGTTCTGTTCGCTCAGGACGATATTTACCTGGATCTTGGGGAGCAAATCCACCTGGTAGCTGCCGGAGCGGCCCGCCAGTCTGATGCCGCCCTGGCGGCCGTGGCCGCGAATCTCAAAGACGTTCAGGCCCACGATGCCCATCTCCTTCAGGGCCTCCTTGACGTCGTTGAGCTTATCTTCCCGAATGATGGCTTCGACTTTTTTTAACATATCAGCCTCATTTTCTTCTCAGGCATTCGTATTTTCGGTTTGGTCATCAGGTTCGGCGTTAGCTTCAGCTATCAGCCAAACCGATATATTCTTTCATCAACCTTCAGCCCATCCATGAATTATGAAAAGTACCCGATGCTCGGATTCCAAACGATGAACTTTTAACCTTGAACTTTTGCAAAGCAGCGGGGTTTTCAGCTGAAAGCTGACAGCTCTTATGAGTAGGCCCGCTCGCCGTGGGCGCTGATATCCAACCCCACTTCCTCTTCCATGGGGGTGACCCGGAGGCCGATGCTCATATCGAGAAGCTTGGCTACCACGTAGGTGACCCCGAAGGCGAAGACCATGGTGACCACCCAGGCCAGGGCCTGTATCGCCAGTTGGCCGGGATTGCCGAAAAACAGGCCGTTGCCTCCGGCTTCGTTGACGGCCACGGTGGCGAAGAGGCCGGTGGCGATCATGCCCCAACTGCTGGCCATGCCGTGACAGGCCCAGACGTCCATGGACTCGTCCAGGTTGCGGTTCTGGCGGAAGCGGATGGCGTAGTAACAGATGACCGCGGCCACCGCGCCCAGGAACATGGCGGCCAAGGGGGTGATGTAACCCGAGGCCGGGGTCACCGCCGCCAGGCCCACCACCATGCCGGTGGCGATCCCCAGGGTGCTGGGACGCCCGTCCAGCCAGCCCAGGAGCATCCAGACCAATCCGGCTGCGGCCGCCGCAGAATTGGTGGTGAGCAGGGCGTTCACCGCCACCCCATTGGCTGCCAGGGCGCTGCCGGCGTTGAAGCCGAACCAGCCCACCCACAGGAGGCCGGCTCCCAGGACGGTGAGGGGGATGTTGTGGGGCTCCATGGGAAACCGGCCGAACCCCTTGCGGGGACCGATCACCAGGGCAAAGGCCAGGGCGGAAAAGCCCGCGGCGATGTGGACCACGGTGCCGCCGGCGAAGTCCAGAACCCCCAGGTTATTCAGCCAGCCGCCCTTGCCCCAGACCCAGTGAGCCAGAGGATCATAGACTATGGTCATCCAAATCAGGCTGAACAGGAGAAAGGATTTAAACCGCACCCGCTCCACAAAGGCCCCGGTGATCAGGGCCGGGGTGATTACCGCGAACATCATCTGGAAGGCGGCGAAGAGCCCGTGGGGAATGGTCTTGGCGTAATCGGGGTTGGGGGCCGCGCCGACGCCGTTGAACCCCAGGAAATTGAGGCCGCCGATGAGGCCGCCGATGTCCTTGCCGAAGGCCAGGGAGTAACCGAAAAGCACCCACTGGACCCCAACCAGGGCCATAAAGATGAAACTCAGGGTCAGGGTGGACAGGATGTTTTTGCGCCGGGCCATGCCCCCGTAAAACAGGGCCAGGGCCGGGGTCATCATTAATACCAGGGCGCAGGAGACCAAAATCCAGGCGGTATCACCGGAATTGACAGCATTGTTCATTTCTCATCCCTTATTGTCTGCACAAATGTAGGAGTGCGGAAAAACAAACTAAAACGCAGGCCAGGGAGTTTCCCCCTGGCCTGCATGGCATCAGGTTTCTGGTTAGATAGGCAAGGCAGTCATCCGGCCACTACATAATGGGCAGATATTTCTCAATCTCGTAGGCGCTCACGTGAGTCCGGAAGGCGTCCCACTCGATCTTCTTGTTCTCGACGAACTTGTTGAAGATATGCTCGCCCAAGGCTTCCTTCACCACGGCGCTTTTTTCGACCTCGAGCACCGCCTCATACAAGCTGCCGGGCAGTTCCTGGATGCCCATCTTTTCGCGTTCCTTTTGGGACAGATGGTAAATGTCCACTTCCACCGGCTCGGCCAGCTTGTAGTTCTTTTCGATACCCTTGAGACCAGCGGTGATCATCGCCGCGAAGGCGAGATACGGGTTGCAGGCCGGGTCCGGG
>JBIOJX010000244.1:0-4127 GCA_044451265.1 Desulfobaccales bacterium | reverse complement strand
TACTCCGGCAGTCCTGTGTCGCCGATGATGGCCATGTCGCAGCGGGAGCGGCAGCCGCTGCGATAGTTTCGTTAGGACTGGTAATGGTTTGGCCTGGGTGGCCCGCATCTGAGGCCAGCCTTTCGGCTCCTCGGCATGCGGGAGCGGGCCTCCCTGGTGGGCGGCGACCTGGAAATCAACTCCGGGATCGACCAGGGCACCCGGGTCTATTTCCAGGTGCCTCTGGACCAAACCGAAAAGGAAGGCCAATGATTAGGGTACTCTTGGCGGACGATCACGACATTGTCCGGGCCGGCTTGCGGCATATCGTGGAAGATAGCGGCGACATGGAGGTGGTGGCCGAAGCCGCCGATGGCCGGGAGGCCATCCAACAGGCCTTGCAAAAAAACCCGGACGTGGCGGTGATCGACATCTCCATGCCGGGCATGGACGGCCTGGAGGTCCTCAGCCAGCTCAAGGTCCAAAATCCCAAGCTCCCCATCCTGATCCTGACCATGCACGCCGAGGAGCAATTCGTGGTGCGGGCCGTGGAGCTCGGGGCCATGGGCTATCTCACCAAGCGCGCCGCCCCGGGGCAATTGGTCCAGGCCATTCGCAAGCTGCATGCCGGCGGCCGCTATCTGACCGATACTGCGGCCGAAGCCCTGGCGTTGCGCCTGATGAAAGGGGCGCCGGGCCAGTCCCTGCTGGACTCCCTCTCCAATCGGGAACTCCAGGTCCTGCGGGGCCTGGCCCTGGGCCAGACCAACCGGGAGATCGCCGAGGCCTACGGCATCAGCATCAAGACCGTCAACACCTACCGGGACCGTTTGCTCAAGAAACTCAACCTGCGCAATAACACCGAACTGGCCCGCTTCGCCATCCAGAATCGCCTGGTGGAGCCCTGAGGCCAGTGGCTTACCTCCGTCCCCATAGGAAAAAGTCCTACAAGAAATTCGGAAATCGTCCGATTCTCAGACCGGCTTTCTCCGTATATTTCAATAAAATAGGCGGGAAATCTCCCTCGGGAATCTCCCCTCCCGGAAAATAGTGCTTATGTTGATGAAAGTAGTTAGGTGTCCTAATTTTTAACTTATTGACATCTTTAAGTTGTTTTGATTGAAAATCGAAAAGCGTTTCAGGAGGTGGGTCATGCCGGTACAGGATTATATGAGCAAAGATCTGATCACCGTTGATGAAGATGCGTCCATCATGAAGGCCTCCAAGCTCATGAAGCAAAACGGCATTCGACACCTGCCGATTCTGCGCAAAGGACGACTGGTGGGCATCGTCTCGGACCGGGAACTGAAGGAGGCCACGCCCTCCAAGGCCACCACCCTGGACATCCACGAAATGTATCATCTGCTGGATCAGATCACGGTGCAGAGCCTGATGCCCAAGCAGCTCTATACCATCGCCCCGGGCGAGACCGTGGAAAAGGCCGCCGCGGTCATGCTGAAGCATAATATTTCGGCCCTGCCGGTGGTGGACCCCCATGGGAGCCTGCAAGGAATCATCACCAAGGGGGATGTCTTCAAGGCCTTTGTCTCCATTTCGGGCATCAACCAGGCCCCCACTGCCATGGGCCTGGAGTTGAAAGACGAGCCCGGATCGATTAAAGTTGTCACCGACGTCATCCGGGCCCACGGCGGCCGCCTCGGCAGCATCTTAACGGCATATGAAGGCGCCCCGGAGGGCTATCGGAAGGTCTTTATCCGGGCTCTACAGGTCAAGAACGAAAAAGACCTCCAGAAGGAATTGGAGAGCGCCCATAGGGTTCTTTACTTCATCCACGAGACGGTGGATTAGCAGCAAACCAAATTCCAAGCTGCCTTCCAGGTTGTCATTCTGAACGCGCGCCGCGTCGGCGCGGGTTTGAATGCTCCTGCCCAGGCTGGAAAGCCTGGGCCACCAAGCCTTATACCGGCTTTTGCCGATAACCTGACTGCAAGCTGACTGCGCCTAATCTTTGAGGTTGACCAACCCCATGACCACCGAATCGGATGCCTTGTCATATCGCCGCCGCTACCGCGGCCTGATCGGCATTAAAAGCAAGATGCCCATCCGGGACACCCACGTCTTGAGCCGCATCTATACCCCCGGAGTGGGCGCCATCTGCCGGGAAATCGACAAGAATCCCCTGGCCTCCTTCGAGTACACCTGCCGGGGCAATTCCATCGCCCTGATCACCGATGGCAGCCAGGTTTATGAATACGGCAATATCGGGGCCCTGGCCGCGCTCCCCAAACTCGAGGCCAAGTCGGTGCTTTACAAGACCTTTGCCAACGTGGACGCCGTACCCATCGCCCTCACGACCCAGGACGCCGATGAAATCGTGGAAATCGTCCGGACCCTGGCCCCGACCTTCGGGGGCTTCTGCCTGGAGAGCATCGCCGCGCCCAAATGCTTCACCATCGAGTCCCGCATCCGCAAGGCCGTCCGCACCGCGGTACTGCACCATGAAAACCACGCCGCCGGCATCATCGTGTTGGCGGCCGTCATCAACGCCCTGAAGGTGGTGGGGAAAAACCTCCCGGAGGCCCGCATCGTCATCAGCGGCGCCGGCGCCGCCGGCATCGGGGTGGCCAAGGGCCTGATCGTTGCCGGCAATAACCACATCATCCTCTGCGACCGCCACGGGGCCCTCCATGTTTACCGCCTGGTAGGGATGAATTGGGCCAAATCGGAGATCGCCCGCCTGGTGCGCCCCCAGGATTTCAAGGGCAGCCTGGCCCACGCCCTCAAAGGCGCCGACGTCTTCATCGGCCTCTCGGCCGGCGGCCTGGCCACTCGGGAGATGATCGCCGGCATGGCCCCGGACCCCATCGTCTTTGCCCTGGCCCTGCCCACCCCGGAGATCGACGAAGCCGAGGCTAGGGCCGGCGGCGCCGCGGTGGTGGCCACCGGCCTGTCGGACAGCGAAAACCAGATCCGCTCTTCCCTGGTGACCCCCGGATTCTTCCGGGGCTGCCTGGACGTGGGCGCCAACCGGGTCAATATCGACATGTATCTGGCCGCGGCCCGCGCCCTGGCCGACATGATCCCGGCCGCAAAGCTCTCTGCCACCAACATCATCCCCCGCCAGATGGACTGGCGCATCTCCCCGGTGATCGCCCGGGCGGTGGCCCAGACGGCCCAGGAGACCGGCGTCGCCTCCCTGGGGCCGGAAAAGGTGAGTCCCGACTGGGTTTACGAGCGCACCGAGCGCTATATCTACGAAGGCGAGCGGGCCTGGCTGCCCACCCAGGGCCAGGATTACGGCCACTTGAGCATCAACGAGGAATCCCTGGAACTGCACCGCCGCTACCAGGGCTGCGTGGAGATCTATACCAAGGTGCCCGTCAAGGACGAAGTCATCTATAGCCGGCTTTACGCCCCGGCCGCGGTGGCCGAGGTCTGCCAGAAGATTTTGCATGAACCCATGGCGGCCTACGACTTCACCTGCAAGAATAACCTGGTGGCCATCGTCACCGACGGCAGCGCCGTCCTCGGACTGGGCAACATCGGCCCCCGGGCCGCCCTGCCGGTCATGGAAGGCAAGGCCGTGCTCTTCAAGACCTTTGGCGGGGTCGAGGCCTTTCCCATCTGCATCAGCACCCAGGAGACCGACCACGTGGTGCGGCTGGTGGAGAACCTCTCGCCGGCCTTCGGCGGCATTAACCTGGAGGACATCTCCTCCCCCCGCTGCTTCGAAATCGAGCAGCGCTTGCGGGACCGCCTGGATATCCCGGTGTTTCACGACGACCAGCACGGCACCGCGGTGGTGGCCCTGGCCGGCCTGCTCAACGCCTTGAAGCTGGTGGGCCGGAAGCTGGCCGAAGTGAAGATCGTCTTCAACGGCGCCGGGGCCGCGGCCATCGCGGTGTCGAAGCTCCTGATCCGGGCCGGGGCCCAAAACCTCGTGGTCTGCGACACCAAGGGCGCCATTTACCGGGGCCGCATCAAGGGCATGAATTCCATCAAGCACGAACTGGCCGAGATGACCAACCTGGACAAGCAGAAAGGCAGCCTGGCCGAGGTCATCAGGGGGGCCGACGTCTTCATCGGACTTTCCGCGGCCAAGGTCCTCACCCCGGAGATGGTGAAGTCCATGGCCCCGGACCCCATCGTCTTCGCCATGGCCAATCCCGATCCGGAGATCCTGCCCC
>JBIOJX010000243.1:0-4133 GCA_044451265.1 Desulfobaccales bacterium | reverse complement strand
GTCCGGGATACCTCGGTCTTTTCCGGCAGCGTGTCGGGGCCATCCCAGATCAAGGTCACCCTGCCGCCCTACCTGACCGGCGACTGGGCCCAGAAGCTCAATCCGGGCGAGGTGCAGGCGGTGCTCACCCTCTCGGGGTCGCCTTTCTTGCGGCTGAGCGACGCCCTGCACTATCTGCTCACTTATCCTTATGGTTGCGTGGAGCAGACCAGTTCCGGGGTCCTGGCCCTGGCCGCCTTGCGGGGCGTGGTCCAGGACGGTCAGGTCCCGGGCCTGAAGGTGGAGGAGGTGGATAAGTACCTGAGCCGCGGGGTGCAGCGGGTCTTGAGCCTGCAGGTCGAGAACGGCGGTTTCAGCTATTGGCCGGGCCAGTCCGAAGCAAGCGGCTGGGGCTCGATCTACGCCGGCGCGGCCTTGAGTATCGCCAAGAAAAACGGCGTGGATGTCCCCGAAGGACCGTTGGGCAAGGCGCTGGACTATTTCCACGAGCAGATCAAGAACCCCAAGACCCCGGACCACGCCAAGGCCTTTGCCGCCTATATCCTGGCCCTGAATGGGGCCCTGGATCGGGCCGAATTCCAGGGGCTGGGCCAGAGCTACGCCCGGGTAGACCGGGAAGGCAGGCTCCTGCTCCTTCTGGCGGCCAAGGAGGCCAATCTGCGGCCCCCGGCGGACCTACGGAAGGATCTCAAACCCCTGCTGGGACCGGATATCGCCAAGGAGACCCGCTGGGGCTGGGATGAATTCAATGCCCTGGCCCGGGGTCCGGCCATGGCCCTGCTGGCGGCCAAGGCCATCATGCCGGAGGACCCCCTGACCAAACAGACGGCCCTGCTGCTCTTGGGCGGCCTGGACCAGCAAGGCATCTGGACCTCCACCAGCAGCACCGGCTGGGCCCTGGTGGCCCTGGGGGCCTATTTCCAGGGCCAGAAGCTGGGGACCGAGCCCGGGGAGGTGACCGTCAGCCAGCCCGGGGTGGTCGCCAAGCAGCAGGTGAAACTCGATCCCAAGGGCTTCCGCACCGTGGGCCTCGAGGCGCAGGCCCTCCTGAAAAACCCGGTGGTGGTGGTCGAGGCGAAATCCGGCCCCACCTGGCTCTACAAGCTGGAACTCACCGGGCCGCGGCTGGATCTGGCCGGCGCCGGGGCGGACCAGGGCTTCAGGGTCAGCAAGACCATTCAGAACACCGACGGCTCGGCGGAGATCAAGGTGGGCGACCTGGTCAAGATCGTGGTGGTGATCGAGGCTGCCAAGCCCCAGCGCTACGTGGTGCTGGACGACCCCCTGCCGGCCGGATTGGTGGCGGTCAATACCGCCTTGAAGACCGAACAATACCTGGCGCCGGGCGCGGAGGAGTCGGGTGAGGATGACAATGGCGGCTTCTTGGGCTACGCCATGGCGGACGGCACTATGCTCTTCTATCCCAATTTCTTCGAGATCCGGGAGGACCGGGTCCTGGCCTTCCGGGATCAGCTCTATTCCGGCAAGTACCGCTTCGAGTACTATGCCCGGGCGGTGTGCGAAGGCCATTTCCTGGCGCCGCCCACCAAGGCGGCGGCCATGTACTCGCCGGGGGTGAACGGCTTCACGGCCCAGAGCGACTTGACGGTCAAGGCGCGGTGATGCGCTGATTGGTAGCACAGGCTTTCCAGCCTGTGCCATTATACTTTGGTGTGCAAGGCAAGGTGGGCGAGACGCCCGCCCCACCGATTTTTTTTGATTTATGGTGACTGCATAGGCGAGACGCCTGTGCCACCAAGGGATACAGGATGGCATCCGGTTCGCCAATAAATTTCTTGGCCCAAATGTCGCGTCTGCTTCGTCGCCGCGGCTGGCTGTGGCTGGCGGTGGGTTTGGTCATCATTTTAGGCTGGCACTTTGAGGCGGCGTCGCGCTTTGACCGGGCAGCCCTGGACCCGGCCCCCGGGCCGCTGGTGCTGGACCGCCAGGGCCGGATCTTGCGCCTGGGGCTGGAGGCCGAGGGCCGCAAATTGATCAAACTGCCCCCGGGCGAGCTGCCCAAAAAAGTGGTGTCGGCCTTCGTGGCCGCGGAAGACCAGAGGTTCTGGCGCCATCCGGGGGTCGATCCCCTGGCCGTGCTGCGGGCCCTGGGCAGCAATGTCAGCACCGGGCGCATCGTCTCCGGGGCCTCCACCATCACCATGCAACTGGCCCGGCTGACCTATCCGGGACGACGCACTTATTACCGCAAGCTGGTGGAGATGGTGCGCAGCTTCAGGATTGAACTGGCCCTGAGCAAGCCGGAGATCCTGCGCGGCTATCTGGACCGGGTGCCAATGGGCAATAATCTGATCGGGGTGGAGACCGCGGCCCGGCTCTATTTCGGCAAGCCTGCGGCCCAGCTGAACATCGGCGAGGCCGCCCTGCTGGCGGCCCTGGCCCGGGCCCCGGGGACCCTGAACCCCTACGGTCCCCGCCGGGCGCGTTTGCTGCGCCGCCAGGAACTGGTGCTGGAACGCCTGGGGCAATTGGGCTTAAGCAGCCCCGACGAACTGGCGGCTGCGGCCGCCCAACCCGTCCAGCTGCAACCGGCCCCGGGCCGGATCCCCCGCTTCCCCTTTGAGGCGCCCCACCTCGTCAACCTGGTGCTGGCGCAACTGTCCCCGGCGGCCGGCGCCGGCGTCGCCAAGACTACCATCGATCTGGACTTGCAACGGCGGGCCCAGGCCATCGTGGCCTCGCACCGGGTGGCGCTCTTACAATCCGGCGCCTCCCAGGCCGCGGCGGTGATCATCGACAACCGCTCCCTGGAACTGTTGGCCCTGGTGGGCTCCATGCAATACGGCCCCCGAAGCCGCGGCTTCAACAACGGCGCCGCGGCCCTGCGCTCCCCCGGCTCGGCCCTGAAGCCCTTTCTCTATGCCCAGGCCCTGGACCTGGGTTTCACCCCGGCCACCATCCTGGAGGACGTGGAACGCCGGTACCAGACGCCGGGCGGGGAATTCACCCCGGCCAACTTCGACCGTTTCCCCTACGGCCCGGTCGCCTTCCGGGAGGCCCTGGCCAACTCCCTCAACCTGTCCACCGTCAGTCTGCTCAATCTGATCGAGCCCCGGACCTATTTCGACACCTTGAGCCGCCTGAACCTCATCAACCATCCGGAGCGCGGCCCGGAGCATTACGGCCTGGGCCTGGTGGTGGGCAACCCCGAGGTAACCCTGCTGCAACTGGCCGCGGCCTATGCCAGCCTGGCCAACGGCGGCCTTTACCAGCCGCTCAGGCTCAGGGCCGATGCACCCGCCACCCCGCCGGTGCGCCTCTTCTCGCCCCAGGCCGCCTATATCATCAGCGACATCCTGGCCGATCCCATGGCCCGCTTCCGCATCTTCGGGGCCTCCAGCGCCATGAATCCCCCCCAGCGCCTGGCCATCAAGACCGGCACCAGTTCCCGCTACCGGGACACCTGGGCGGTGGGCTATACCCCGGAATACACCGTGGCGGTCTGGGCGGGCAATTTTGACGGCCGGGGCACCATGAAGTTAAGCGGCGCCGCCGCCGCAGCCCCCATCCTGGCGGAACTGGCCGGGGCGCTCTTTCACGGCGGCTCCCCCCGGAGTTTCGACCGGCCTGAGGGGGTGAACGAAGCTATGGTGTGCTCCTTTTCGGGCCTGAAGCCCGGCCCGGATTGCCCCTATGTGCGCCAGGAGCTGTTCATCGCCGGCACCGAACCCACCGAGGTCTGCACCTTTCACCACCACCGGGAGCCCTGGCTCCGGATACCCACCCCGTTTGCCGGTTGGCTGCACGACCGCTTCGAACAAGGGGGCACGGGGCGCTATCGGTTGGCTGATTTTGACCCGGATTTGCCCAAGGTCTTTCAAGATCGGGCCGCCTTGGGGTCAGGCGTTCCCGTGAGCCCGACCCCCAAAGGGAAAGTGATCATAGGTTCCCGAAAACCTCTGGCGGTTCCGGCTGGCGAACCGCACCTGACCATCGCCTATCCCCTGGACGGCGACCGGTTTATGCTGGAACCCCAGATGGAGTCGAAGGCCATCCCTCTGAAGGCCATTGCCCGGGCGCCTCTCCGGACGGTCACCTGGTTCGTGGACGGCCGGGAGGCGGCCACGCTCGGGCCGCCTTATGAAACCACCCTGGAATTGAGCCGGGGCCGC
>JBIOJX010000242.1:0-4136 GCA_044451265.1 Desulfobaccales bacterium | reverse complement strand
GGCCACAATCGTCTCACCCACAGTGGCTGAGAAATCCCCCCTACCCCCCTTTTCCAAAGGGGGGTTTTTAAGTCCCCCTTTGAAAAAGGGGGATTTAGGGGGATTTGATTTGGCGCGATAATGCCTGCCGGAATCAAATCACTCCCTGGCCTTGCAGCTCCTTCAGCTTGGTGGGGCCAACCCCCAGATAGCGGTGATAGATGAACTCATTGTCCGCACCGATGGGCCGGCAGACCCACTTGATCCGGCCGGGGGTCCGCGTCATGGCCTTGAACGCCGAATTCTGAATCAGGAGGTCGCCGTAAAACGGGTCGTTCCATTTGAGGAAGGTGCGCCGCTCCTGCCAGTGTTCCCTGGTGAGCACGTCCCGGGGACTTTCGAGCCGGCCCGACACCACCGTGCCCTTCTTGTCGTCCCGTTTGCTGTACAGGTAGATCATGTCCTGGATTTCATCGGCCGTGTAGTTCTCGGTGAATTTTTCAATTTCATGCTGGATCGTCGGCTGATTCTTCGGGGTGAGGCGCTCCTTCATGGTGGGGAACTGCTCCCGCAGATCAGGCCGGTTGATGATCTCGCACAGGGCCGTCCAGTTGGGGTCGGTGAAACCGGAAATGAAGGTGTAGCCGTCCTTGCATTTGACGTAGGTGTAAGGAAAGACGGCGTAGTCATAGTTGCCGGCCCGGGGCATCGTTTCCCCGGACATATGGAAATATTGCAGGCTGTAATTGGCGATGGCCAGCAGGCCTTCCGGCGGGGCGCAGTCGATAAACTGCCCCTGACCGGTCTTCCGCTTATGGAACATGGCCATCAGGATGCCCAGGGCCGCCCAGGAGCCGCCGGCATACCAGCCCATCCAGTTGCCGTGCTTCATGGGCCGCTTGTAAGTCGGGTCGATTTCCGGGTCCAGGTCCGGCTCGCCGGTGATGGACATGATGACGCCCCGGGCCTGATCGACGATGTCATAGTCCGGCTGGTTGGCATGTTTCACGGCTTCCGGCCCGTAATGGCCGTAGCTGCTGATGCCGCAGTAAATCAGGCCGGGGTTGGTGGCGCTCAGTTGCCGGTAGCCGAGGCCCAGGCCGTCCAGGTAGCCCGGCTTGAAGGTCTCGATGACCACCGTAGCCTTGCCGGCCAATCTGGCAAACATCTTTTGGCCCTCTTCCTTGGTCAGGTCCAGGGTGACGTGGAACTTATTTCTGGCCTCGACGATGTAAGCCAGGCCGGAATCCTCGATCATCATGCCGTAAGGCGACATCTTCCGGGCCGTGTCGCCTCCGGGGGGTTCGATGCGGATCACCTCGGCGCCCATCTCCGCCAGGATTGAGGAAGTAACGAGTCCCGCAAAGTTGCCATAACTGGCGTCGATCACCAACATGTCATCCAGGGCTTCCGGCTTTTTGTAGGCATCCGGGGGATAGGTCTCCCGGTAGGCCCACCTGGCAAATTCCTGGTTGATCGCCAAACCGACAATCTTTTTGTCATCCATGCTGTTTCCTCCCAGAAAGGTTACGGAAGCCTAAGGTTACGGCAACTTCAAGCCACTCTTGCCATCCCAGTCCGGCGGCGCATTTTGCGAGGGGACGGCTGGATTCGCGCCAAAGATAACCTTCTCGAATTCCAGTCGTTTGATCTCCTCCAGGGGCAGGCCGAGGATCTTCTGAAAGACGTAGCGATTATCGAAGCCCACCGGGCGGCTGCTCCATTTCACCCGGCTGGGGGTCTCGCTCATTCTCGGCGGATAGCACTCCTGCCGCATCTTGCCGTAAAGATGGTCGTCGTATTCCTGGATGGCGCCTCTTTGCAGGAAGTTCGGGTCGCTATAGGCGTCCTTGGCGCTCAGCACCCGGGAGGCGGCGAAGCCGTATTTGTCGCCCAACTCCACGACCTCGGCCACTTTCTTGGTCTTGGCCCACTTGGCGACGATGTCGAGCACGGGCTTCGCGTCCTTCAACCGTTCGGTGGGATCGGCAAACTTGTCGTAGATCGCCATCTGGCCCATGGCGTCGCACAGCCCCTTGAATTCGGGCTTGCTGAAGGCCGCCAGGGCCACCCAGCCGTCCTGGCATTCGAACAGGTCGGAGGGACAGATGGCCAGGTCCCGGTTGCCGGAGCGCTTCCGGTCCTCGCCGGTTTTGTAGGCGTAAAGCCAGGTCCAGTCGAGCCAGCGGATGACGTTTTCCACCTGCATGTAGTCGATGAACTGGCCTTCTCCGGTCCGCTCCCGGTAGTTCAGGGCCGCCATGATGGCCACCGCGCAACTCAGTCCGGTGATCCAGTCGGCGATCCAGACGCCGGATTTAATCGGCCCCCGGTCTTCGAAACCGGTGATGGGCGACAGGGCGCCCATGCTCTGGGCCACGGCGTCATAGGAAGTTCGGCCGGTCCAGGGACCCCAACTGCCATAGCCGGAAACGTGCAGCTGGATAATGCCGGGGTTGATTTGTTTCAGTTCTTTATAGCTCAGGCCCCATTCGGCCATGCGGCCGGGGGTGAGGTTGTCCGCCACCACGTCGGACTTTTTCACCAGTTCCTGAAAGAGTTCCTTGCCCTGGGGGTGGCCGAGGTGCATGCCGACCCAGTATTTGTTATGGTTTTCTATTTCCAGGCCGGGGGACATATTCTTCCAAAAGTAGGCGTAAGGGGTGACAAAGCGCATCTGATCGCCTTTTTGCCCCTCGAACTTGATCACTTCGGCGCCGAATTCCCCCAGGTAGTCACAGGCCGCCGGCCCCAACACCACGTAACAGACCTCCAGGATCCTGACGCCTGCCAGCGGTTCCGGCTTGTCAAAAAGTTGTCCGATATCGAATTTGCTTTTCAAAAAATCCTGATATGCTTTGCCGTCGCTCATCCCAGTAGCTCCTTGAATAGCGGGTTATTAAATGGCTATTTTTGCCGCTGAATTCTGCCACTGCCTTAAAGAGCCATTTGCCTTGGCGTGCTGCCTCCTTTCGACTGGATTAGCTAACAGACCATCAATAAATCCAGACCTCCTTTGGCCCTGGTGGGCCGGGCTTGCTTTGGCCCGGGCTAGCGGCGCCCGGTCAGAGTCTTGGGGATTCTGCCGCTGTGGGCGCATTCCGAGCGCAGCCGCCGGCCGACGATGCGCTCCACCATGCGGCCGAGCTTGAGCACCTTATCCACGTCCACGCCAACGTCGATCCCCATTTCATCCAACATGACGACCAGGTCTTCGGTGGCGACCAGGCCGGTGATGCTCGGGTCCTGATAGTAGTATTCGCCGGTGCCGGCCACCGGCACCCCATCCACGAAGTTGGCCGGCTGTCCGCCGATGCCGCCCAGGGTGGATTCGAAATGCGTGATCCCGGCAGTCAAGGCCGCCAGGACATTGGCCAGCCCCCAGCCCCGGGTCACATGAAAATGGGCCAGGTGCTTGGCCGGGTCCGGAATGGCCGCGAGGATCATGGAAAAATATTCATGGACCTTATTGGGCGGGGCCGAGCCGTCGTGGTCGGCGTGTTCGATGTCGTCCGCGCCGATCTCCAGCCAGCGCCGGGTGAATTCCACCGCTTTGGTAAGCTCCGTGGGGCCCTCGATGGGGCAGCCCCAGATGGTGCTGACCGTGCCGCAGACCTGCATGCCGGCCTCATGGGCCAGGGGGATGTACTGCTCGCACATCTTCCAGTAGTCGGCCAGGGACAGACCGGAGTTGACCTTATGGTGCGACTCGCTGGTGGACACCATGAACAGGATGCGGTCGGGACCGTAGCCCTCCCGGCGGGCCTGGATGGCGCGCTCCACCGCCCGCTCCCGGATGGTGATGGCGGTGAGCTCTACGTCTTTCAGGAGGTGGCCCACCTTTTTGCTGCCCCGGAGCCGCTTCATCAACTCGTCGGCGTCCTGAAATTGCGGCATCCCTTTGGGGCTGCCGAAATTGGTGACCTCAATGCGTTTAAAACCGGCCAGCACCAGTTGTTCCGCCACCCAGAGCTTGGCTGCCGTGGGGATGAACTTCTCTTCGTGCTGAAAGCCGTCCCTGACCGTGATATCGCTCAGAACCACTTTTTTCGGGTATGCCATCAATGCCATAATAAATCCTTTTTTTCTTGTCTTTCTGTGGGAGCGACGCGCCCGAAGAATCTCAGAAATACGAGATCCTTCGCTGTGCTCAGGAT
>JBIOJX010000241.1:0-4155 GCA_044451265.1 Desulfobaccales bacterium | reverse complement strand
CCCTGGAAATGCGCCCGGAATTCAGGCAGTTGAAAGAGGGCCTGGTGGCCCGGCAACTGTTGGTGGACGCCGCCAAGGCCGACCGGCTGCCGTCGTTCTTCTTTGCGGTGGTGGGCCAACTGGCCGGCGCCCCGGGCCGCAAGTGGAACCCGGACCCGTATATCAACGATTGGTTTAACGACAACGGCGCCTTGCCGATGGTGGGAGCCAAATGGCATTTCGATTTCGGCATTCTGAAGGCCAAGATCGGTCAGGCCAAGGCGGAACTGGAGCAGTTGCAAAACCAGGAAAGGACCGCCCTGATGGGCATCCCCATCGGGTGGCCAAGAATTACGGCGATGTCCAGACCAATTACAAGGGCTCCATGGGTCTGGAAAAGGCCTACGTCAACGCCCGGCGCTGGCTGGTCACCACCTTCAGCAACTTCGACATGGGCCTGGGTAGTATTTCCGACATCTTCCAGGCCTTTGAGCGCTACGGCGTCTTCCGGGGCGACTACCTGATGTCCCTGTACAATTACAACCTGGCGATGGCCCAACTGGATAAGTCCACGGGAGCCTACCGGCGGAAGCTGCCGGCGGAAACCAAGCAGGTGGAGACGGGCGCGGTCAAGCCTGTAAGCCAAACCACCGTGAAGTAAACCAGACCGTTTTCAGCTAAAAATTTCAGTGGGAACATAGAAGGGCAGGCCTTTGGGTCTGCCCCTTTATGTTCCTTGAACCAATGGTTGATTTTTACTGATTACTGACCACTGGCTACTGATTTCACCAGCCGATGAGAAAAAGGCGCACATAGACCACCACCGGGGCGGTAAACAGGATGCTGTCGAGGCGGTCCAGCATGCCGCCGTGGCCGGGGAGCAGGCTGGAGGCGTCCTTCACCTGGACCTGGCGTTTCAGCATGGATTCGAACAGGTCCCCCAGCAGTCCCACCACCGCCAGGACCAGCGCCAGGGCGGCCAGGGCCGGGATCCCCATGCCTTCCAGGAGCCATTTCCCGAACAGCACTCCCACCGCCAGGCTGGCGGCCAGGCCACCGGCCACCCCGGCCCAGGTCTTGCCCGGGCTCACGGCGGGATAGAGCTTGGTCTTCCCGAAGGTCCGGCCGGCATAAAAGGCCCCGGTATCCCCGGCAAAGATCACCAGGAGGAACCACAGAACCCACCACTCCCCGTGGACCAGGAACCGCAGCCAGATGAGATGCCCCAACAGGAACGGCAGGTAGAGGAGGCCCAGGATATTGACGGCCAGATCCTGGCTCAGGTTTTCGACATGCCCGTAGCTCAGCAGATAAAAGAGAAACAGGACGAACAGGCACCAGACCAGGACCAACAGGACGATGGAGGGGTTGCAAAACATGAGGCCGCCGGGCAGACAGAACCGGCTGGCTGGACTGGCAGTGCAAAAGCTCAGGAGGAGGAGTGAGCCGATCAGGATGGCCTTGACCCGGCGGGGATGGTCCCCACCGACCTGGAACATGCCCAGGAACTCCCATTGAGCCAGGCCGTTCACCGCCAGGATCACCAGGACGAACAGGGCCAGTCCGCCTTTGAGCAGTACCAGGATCAGGAGCGGCAGGAGGATCAGGGCGGTCAACCAGCGCTGGAAGTGCAAGGTGGTCTCCTTTCGTTTCGCCCAGGAATATGGCTGTAGGGGCGGTTCTCGAACCGCCCGGACTGAACGTTTCTATTTAGCTTTTTTCGGTACAGGTCCCACCGCCGCCCGCCGACCGAAATAGACCAGCAGGCCCCCGCTCACCACGGCCAGACCCAGGGCAATGACCTGGGTCAGGGGCATCGACCAGATGATAATGGGGCCGCGATAATCCGTAGGGCTCCGGAAGAACTCCACCACGAAGCGCACCAGCCCGGCCAGGCCGAAATAGGTCAGGATCACCTGGCCGTCGTAACGTTTCCTGGTTTTCAGGATACTGAGCACCCCGAAGACCCCCAGGGCCAGGAAGGCCTCGTAAAGCTGGGCCGGATGCAGCGGCTCTTTCAGCGGGCACAGGGTCTGCGGGTTGGTGAAGGTCACCGCCCAGGGCAGGTGGCTGGGGGCGCCGTAACAGCAGCCGGCCATGAAGCAGCCGATGCGCCCGAAAAACTGGCCCACCGGCATCCCCAGGCCCAGGGCGTCCAGGGTGGTGCGCCAGGGCAGCTTATGGCGGCGGATGAAATAGATGGCCACCGCCAGGGCCAGGAACAGCCCGCCCTGAAAATCGAGGCCGCCTTCCCACATGGCGAAGATTTTTAGAGGATGCTCCAGGAAAGGCCGTGGGTCCAGAATCACGTAAAGCAGGCGGGAGCCCACCAGGGCCCCTACCACCGCGTAAAAGCAGAGGTCGTAGAATTTCTCCACCGGCAGGCCCAGGCGTTTGGCCTCCCGGCTGCCGATAAAGATGGCGCTGAGAAAGGCCAGGGCCAGGAAAAACCCATAGGTAAACAGCCGGATGGGGCCGAATTCAAGCAGGATCGGGTGCATTATCAGTCGTCTCTTCCGTTAAAATTACCCACACCAAGACCGCGGCGCCCAGACAAACCAGGCTGTCGGCCACGTTGAAGGCGGGCCAGTGGTAGCTCCCCCAGTAAAAGTCCAGAAAATCCACCACCTCGCCCAGACGGACCCGGTCGATCAGGTTGCCCACGGCGCCGGCCATGATCAGGCTGTAGCCCAAGGCCGCCAGCCAGTTGGTCTTTGGCAGGCGCCACCAGAAATAGCCCACCACCCCCAGCACCAGGCCGGTGGTGATCATGAAGAATGGCCGGGTGAACCCCGCTGGGATGCTGTTCAGCAGGCTGAAGGCCGCGCCTTTGTTGTGGACGTGCACCAGGTTGAAGAAGCCGGGCCCGATGGAGATATGGGACCCCAGGGCCAGGTTTTGCAGGACCAACAGCTTGGTCACCTGGTCCAGGCCCAGACCCAGCACCAGGACGGCAACCAGGATAATCGATTTCCGGGACATGGCGATTAAGGCTCCAATACCTGCCGGCAGCGGCGGCACACCTGGGGATGTTCGGGGTCCTCGCCCACCGAGGGAAAGGTGAACCAGCAGCGGACACATTTGGCTCCGGCGGCCGGCTCCACCAGAACCCACAAGCCGTCAATCTCCGGGCTTTCCGTGCCCGCGGGCGCCCGGGTCAGCTCCAGGTCCGCCACCTGGGCCAGGACCCTGACTTCCTCCTGCCGCCCGGTCAGTTTATCGTGCAGTTCCCCCATGGCCCCCAAGACCACCCGGGCCTCCTGAGTAGTGCTGATAATTTTGGCCTTGCGGGCCTCTTCCAATCCCCGGTTGATCTCGCCCCGCACCTTCAAGAGGAAGTCGTACTTGGCCAATAGGGCCTCATCGGGAAACCCCGGCGGCGCCGCGGGCCAGGCCGCCAGGTGGACGCTGGCCGCCTTATCCCGGCCGGGAATATATTCCCAGATCTCATCGGCGGTGAAAGAGAGTATCGGGGCCATGGCCAGGGTAAGGCCGCGCAAAAGGTCCCACAGGGTGCTCTGGGCGCTGCGCCGCGCTGGCGAGTCCGCCTTGGAAACGTAAAGGCGATCTTTCAAGATGTCCAAATAGATGGCGCTCAGTTCTACGGCGCAGAACTGGTGCAGCTTATGGAAGGCCAGGTGAAATTCGTAGTCGGCGTAAGCTTTCTTGACCTGCTCCAGGAGCCGGGCCAGCCAGGAGAGGGCCAGGCGGTCCAGTTCTTCCCGCTCCGGCGGCGGCAGCAGGTGGGCCTCGGGGTCGAAATCGCTGAGGTTCCCCAGCATGAAGCGGGCGGTGTTGCGGAAGCGCCGGTAGGCGTCGGCCAGCTGCTTCAGGATGTCCGGCGACAGCCTGACGTCGTCCCGGTAATCCTCCGCCGCCACCCACAGCCTCAGGATTTCGGCGCCGTATTTATCCATGACCTCCTGGGGGGCGATGACGTTGCCCAGGGACTTGGACATCTTGCGGCCGTCGCCATCCACCACGAAGCCGTGGGTCAGCACGCCCCGGTAGGGCGCCTGGCCCCGGTTGCCCACCGAGGTCAAGAGGCTCGAATGGAACCAGCCCCGGTGCTGGTCCGAGCCTTCCAGGTAGAGGTCGGCGGGCAGGCCCAGGGCCGGATCGGGGTCCAGGACCGCGGCCCAACTCACCCCGGAGTCGAACCAGACGTCCAGGATG
>JBIOJX010000240.1:0-4167 GCA_044451265.1 Desulfobaccales bacterium | reverse complement strand
TTTCCGCCGCTTCCTTCAGACGTTGCAAGGCCATGCGGTCCTTCCTAAGGTCGATGCCCTGCTCCCGGAGGAACTCGTCGGCCAGGAAGTCCATGAGTTTCAAGTCGAAGTCGTCGCCCCCCAGATGGGTGTCGCCGTTGGTGGACTTGACTTCAAAGACCCCTTCGCCGATCTCCAGGATGGAGATATCGAAGGTGCCGCCGCCCAGGTCGAAGACGGCGATGCGCTCATCTTTCTTTTTATCCAGGCCGTAGGCCATGGAGGCCGCGGTGGGTTCGTTGATGATCCGGAGCACGGTGAGCCCAGCAATGGTCCCGGCGTCTTTGGTGGCCTGGCGCTGGGCGTCGTTGAAGTAAGCCGGCACGGTGATCACCGCCTCGGTGACCTTCTCGCCCAGGTACTCCTCGGCGGTCTGCTTCATCTTGGTGAGGACCATGGCCGAGATTTCGGCGGGCGAATAGGTGCGGCCCCGGATCTCCACGTGGGCGTCACCGTTGGCGGCCTGGACGATCTTATAGGGCAGGACCTTGATGTCCTTCTGCACGGCCGGATCCGCGAATTTGCGGCCGATGAGGCGCTTGATGGAAAATACCGTATTTAAGGGGTTGGTGATGGACTGGCGTTTGGCGATCTGGCCCACCAGGCGTTCCCCGGTCTCGGTAAAGGCCACCACCGACGGGGTGGTGCGGGCTCCTTCAACATTGGCGATGACCTTGGGCTCTCCACCTTCCATCACCGCAACGCACGAATTGGTGGTGCCTAAATCAATGCCTATGGGTCTTGACATTTAACTTTCCTCCTGAACAGTCGAATGAGTTTGACACGAAGTATCTGGATCTTGGGTATTGCGAGCCACCACCACCATGGCCGGCCGCAGCAGGCGCTGGTGCATCAGGTAGCCTTTCTGCAGTTCCTTGAGCACGGAGCAATCGGGAACCTCCGGGGCGGCTTCCTGCATCACGGCGTTGTGGTAGGCCGGATCGAACGGCTGGCCCACCGCCACCAGAGGGGTTACCCCGAACCGGGCCAGGGCCTTCAAGAAGCCCTGGTGCACCAATTCGATACCTTCCAGAAAGGAGGCCGGGGTTTCCGCCTGACGGCCGTGTTCCAGGGCCAACTCCAGGTTGTCCACCACGGGCAGCAGCTCTTTAATCAGGTTTTCGTTGGCGAATTGCAGCAACTCCGCCTTTTCCCGCTCCAGCCGCTTCTTGAGATTCTCCATTTCGGCGGCGAGCCGGAGGGCGCGGTCGAGATTCTCCTGGGCCGCTTTGGTCTGTTCTGCCAATTGTTGCTGCAATTGGGCCGTCTCGGCCGGCAGCGCCGCGGCCGCGGCGGCCTCGGGTGAGACGGGAGCCTCCGGGGAGGCGCTTTCAGGCTGCTCCCCCTTATTTTTGTGTTTTGCTGAAGTCATAAAAAAATTCTCCCTCCACTTCCCCATAGATCTCCCCGGCGCACGCGGGCCTCAATTGTACCGCCGGGTGAGCAAGTTAGTGACCAGGGAGGCGGTGAAGCGCACGATGGGAATCAACCGGGCGTAATCCATGCGCATGGGGCCGATGATCCCCAGGCACCCCAGGGGCGAGCTCAAGGAACCGTAAGAAGACGCCACCAGGCTCAGTTGCATCTCCGGAAATTGCTCGCTGGGACTGATGATAATCTGCACCCCCTGGGCCGCCAGGGTCTGGTCCAGCAGGGTAATGAGCCGGTGTTTCTCCTCAAAGGCCTTGAACATGGTGCGCATCTTGGCCACGTCCTCGGCAAATTCCGGGTAGTCCAGGATCTGGCTGGTGCCCTCGATGTAGAGTTCTTCCTCGTCGTCGCTCTGCAGGGCCTGGCGGCTGAGGCTCAGGGCCTGAGAAACCATCCGGTCGAAGAAGTTCTTATCTTCCTCCATTTTGGCCAGGATCTCCTGGCGCAACTCCCCCAGGGTCAGGTTTTGGCCCAGTTCGTTGAGATAATTGCTGAACCGGTCCAGCAGGTCCTGGGAGTAACGAATGTCGCCGCGCACGAACCGGGTCTGCACCTGATCGTCCTGGGAGACCAGAACGGTGAGCACCCCATCCCCGCTCAAACTGATGAACTGGACGTGCTTCAGGCGCATGCCCTGGGGCCGCGGGGCCAGGACCAGGGCCGGGTGGCCGCTCACCGCGGAGAGCACCCGGGAGGCTTGACGGAACAGGTCCTGGGGCTCGCTGACCGGCGGGGCAAAGGCCGCCTGGATCTTTTCCCTGACTGCCGATCCCAGTTCCTGGATGGGCAGGATGTGGTCCACGTAATAGCGGAAGCCCTGGGGAGTAGGCAACCTGCCGGCAGAGGTGTGGGGCTGCTGCAGGAAGCCTCGTTCCTCCAGGTCCATCATCAGGTTGCGGATGCTGGCCGACGACAGATTGAGGCCCGACATCTTGGCCACCAGCCGGGAACCCACCGGTTCGCCGGTGACGATATATTGGGCCACCACGGTCTTCAGGACCCGGGTGTCTCGCTCTCCTAAAAGCTCCATTACCACATCCATAGCCATTCTCAACGAAAATAAAAGGTAATAACAAAACCGGGATTTGTCAAGAGTATAAGGGATTTTTGCCCGAATAGCAACACCTTGCCGAGAGTGCTAATAGCCGCAGGTTCTTGCCTCTTTCACCCGGGGGCAAGTTCCGGGTTGACTCGCTTACCACCTGCGGACTTCGGGATACCGGATCAGCAGGCTGAGCCCCAGCCCGATCATGGGCAAGATCATGATCGATTTCAAAGCCAGGGGGATGCCGAAATGATCGGCAATCAGGCCGAGCAGGGTGACGCCCAGTCCGCCCACGCCGATGGCAAATCCGACCATCAGGCCGGAAGCAATGCCCAGGTTTTGGGGTAAGAGCCGCTGGGCCATGACCACGGTGACGGTGAAAGATGAGATCAGCGCCAGGCCGATCACGGCCAGGACCGCGAATAGAGCCGGCCCTCTGGCTACCAGAATGAGCGGCACCAGGAGACTGGTCAGCAGCAGTGAAATAACCAGCAGGCGTTTGTGTCCAAACCTGTCGGCCAGGATAGAGCCGAGAATGGTCCCGGCCACCCCGCCCAGGAGAAAAGTGGAGATCAGTTTTCCCGAGTACATCGGGTCGCCCTTCAAATAGTCGATATAATAAAAGGGGATGTAGGTCATCAACCCCAGTTGAGTCCACGACCTCATGACCACCGCGCCTATGGTCAGGAAAAGAGGCAGATAAGCATTGCGACCGATCTCGCCCGCCGGGGGTCCGGCCTCCGCTCGCCCAGGTTTGGCAGTGCTGATCGATTTCCAATGCACCAGGAACACCGAGAAAAAAAGCAGAGAGAAGATGACGATGACCGGCAGGAAGTCGAAGCCCAGGCGGGTGACGATAGTGAGGGCGATCATGGGGCCCAGGGCAAATCCCAAATTGCCCCCGACGCTAAACACCGACATGCCGGTGGCCAGGTTCTTGCCGGTAAAATAGTGCGCGGTTTTATAACCTTCGGGATGATACGCCGCCACCCCGAGGCCGCTCACCATCACCAGCAACAGAATGAAACCATAGTGGCTCGGGGCCGGCAACAGCGCCAAACCCAGGCCGGCGGCGAGACACCCGAGGGGAAGCAGGATGAGCTTCTCCTTCTGGTCGGAAAGATAACCGAATAGAGGCTGCATGATGGATGAAGTGAAGTTTGCCGCCATCAGAATGACGCCGGCCATGGCATAAGAAAGGGAAAGCCTGGCCTTCAAGAAGGGCAGGATGGCGGGCAGGGCGCCTTGATAGATATCGGTGACCAGATGCCCGAAGGAGAGGACCAGGAGAATTTTCCAGTTCAGCTTCGGGGCGCGTAAGTCTAGCAAAGCCATGCTTTTTGGTGACCTGTGCCGCAAGTGAGAGAAGAGTCGGCCCCCAATCGCCCCTTCACCGTTTTGCGCGGGTTAGCGCGCCCTTTCAAAGGCTAAGGTCAGGATCAAGATACCGGAAGTGATTAAGAAAAAATATCCCCAGATTTTCAGACTCCTGGTCATCTTTTGGGCCCCGGCCTCCCCATATTTCTGTTCTACCCTGCCATAGTATTTTGAGCTTTTGGCAAGCACCAGGCAAACAATCCCCACCAGGATGGAAACTAACGCAAATAAATAATAATTCAGCATGATTCGTTCAACCCCCTTATCTCCAGAGC
>JBIOJX010000239.1:0-4177 GCA_044451265.1 Desulfobaccales bacterium | reverse complement strand
GACGACTCGCCCCGTCGCCCTGCTGGCCCTGGCTCTGGTGGCCTTTTCCCCTATCATGGTTTACTACTCCAAGGAATTGAAGCAGTATAGCGGCGACGCCTGCTTTGCGGTCCTGGTGGTTTACCTGGCGGAAAGCCTGCGGGCCAGTGAGGGCCGCCGCGGCTGGCTGGCCCTGGCCCTGGCCGGCCTCGTGGGCCTGGGCTTCTCCCATCCCCTGGTCTTCGTCTTGCCGGCGGTGGGGCTCATGCTCTGGCTCAGCCTACCCGCGGTGCGAGGACGCCTGGCGATCCTGGGCGGCCTGTGGATTCTGGCCTTCGCGGCTTATTACTTCCTGTTCATCCGCCATGACCTGGACCCGGAGCTGGTGGCCTATTGGGTCCAGGACTATCCGGACTTCTCCGGCTTCTGGCCCTTTTGCCGCTGGCTGGGGAGCGCCCTGTATCGTTATTTCTGGTATTTCTGCGGAGAGTGGGGGCCGTTCTGGGGTCCGCCCCTCTTGCTGGCCGGGGCTTACGCCATGTGGCGCACCGGGGGCAGCCGGGTCCTGGGCTACTTCGGCCTTCCCATCCTGTTGGCCTTCGGGGCCGCGGCGCTGCACCGCTACCCCTTTATGGGCAACTACGGCGGCAACCGCCTGATGCTCTTCACCGCCCCCCTGCTCTATCTGCTGGTGGCCGCCGGCCTCTGCCTGGTCTTCTCCCGGCTCTGGCAGGGACGCCTAAAATGGCTGGCCGCGGGTCTGGCGGTGGTCCTTTTCCTCTCGTTGAACCCATTGCTCCTGCCCCGGGAAAATCTCCACCCCCTGATGAACCGGGAGGAGATCAGCCCCCTGGTGGCCCGCCTGGAACGGGAGCGCCAGCCTCAGGACTGGATCTACGTCTATTACTTCGCCAAATGGCCTTTCGATTACTATTCCCGCGGCTCTGATCAAAAAAGCGAGCGCCTCTGTATCGGCAAATCCTGCGTGGAGACGGGTCTGAAGCTGCACCCTGACGAAAAACCGGGACGGCTCTGGCTCATCGCTTCCCACATCACAGACCTGGAGCAGATGCGGGAGTTTGCCGCCAAGCTGCTGGGGCCGGAGTGGCGGGAGACCGCCTGTTACCGGAGCGAAGGGGCGGTGCTTTTCTGTTTCTATGCCCCCCAGGCCGCCAAGGCCGTTAACTGACCAGGGCCGCCTCCAGCTGCCGCTGCAATTCCTCCAGACGAAAAGGCTTGTAAATGATCCCCCGCACCCCGCCTGCCCACAGACGGGTCACTTCCTGGGGAGAGAGCAGACCGGTGGCCACCAGAACCCGCACCCCGGCATCCAGGGCCCGGAGTTCCTGAAGCAATTGATAGCCGTCCATGCCGGGCAGCCGGTAGTCCATAATCACCAGGTCCGCGCCCTGCCTTTGAAAGACCTCGAGGGCCTGGGCCGCGTCACTCGCAGTCTCCACCCGGTATTCCAGATGCTCCAGCAGCTCCTGGCCTAATTCGAGAATCAAAGGATCATCATCCACCAGGAGGATGCTGCATGGCGGCTTTTCCGGCATTAAAGACTCCTGGCTTTCGTAGGGTACGTTCCACGCACCAGCAGCGATTAGCAAATATGGTGCGTAGGACGCTCCCTACACTAAAATTCTCCCACCCGGATGCGCAGGTCCTTGACCTTCCCCGGGCCCAAAACCCTGGCCAGCTCTTCCAGGATGGCGGTCCGGAGAAATTGCAGTTCCTGCCCCCAGAGATGATCGCGCACCTCCACCCAGAGTTCCTTGCGCCGGAAATCCACCAGGCGGGCCTGTTCCTGCAGGGCCGCGGGCACGGTGTCCTCCCAGACCTGCCGGATGCGCTGGCGCAACTCCAGGGCGTCCCGGTCCCCGGGATTGAGCAGCTCCTGGAGCACTTCTTTGACGGCCACCGGCCGGGGTAATGAGGGGCGTTTAACCATTTTCGAGCCTCTGGGCAACTAGTAGGTTGCGGAGATTGCGAGCTAATTTCTCAGGGGGGAAAAGGGGAAGAGGGGAAACGGGGAAAAGGAAAAGACGCCCTCTTTTCTTGAGCTTTAACCTTTTCCCCTTTTAACCTTTTTCCCTTTTCCCCCAAGCTTTTAAGCCCATTTACCCCAAGCTTTTAAGCGCCTTTTTAAAGCCGGGGGCGGCGCGCTCGATCACCGTCTCGGGCACGCAGAAGGCCAGGCGGAAATGGCCCGGCCGGCCAAAACCCCGGCCCGGCACCGCCAGGATATTCTCCTCCTTCAGGCGGGCCACAAAGGCCAGGTCGTCGCCTCCCGGGGCCTTGGGGAAGAGATAGAAGGCGCCTTTGGGCTTAAAAAATTCATAACCGGCCGCCGCCAGCACCTGACAAAATAGGTCACGGCGCCGGGCGTAGGGGGCGATATCGACGCTGACCTCGGTCAGGCCGGCCACCACCCGCTGCATCAGGGCCGGGGCGTTGACGAAGCCCAGGATGCGGTTGGCCAGGACCAGGCCGCCCACCAACTCCCGGCGTCCGGCGGCCCTGGGGCTCACCGCGGCATACCCCAGGCGCTCCCCAGGGATGGAGAGGTCCTTGGAAAACGAAGTCGCCAGCAGGGTGTCCGGGTAGGCCGCAAAGATGCTGGGGACCGAGAGCTGGTCATAGACGATCCGGCGGTAAGGCTCGTCGGCCACCAGGTAAACCGGCCGGCCGTGGCGGGCCGAGTGCTCCGCCAGCAGTCGCCCCAGCGCCATCAGGACGGCGGCCTCATAGACCTGGCCGGTGGGATTGTTGGGGGAATTGATGATCACCGCCCGGGTCTTGGGGCCCAGGGTCGCGGCCAGGCGGTTCAGGTCGATCCGAAAATTTTCGTCGGTCTCCGCCACCCGGGCCACGCCCCCGTGATTATCGGCATAGGTCAGATATTCCACGAAATAGGGGGCCAGCACCACCACCTCGTCCCCCGGGTCCAGGATGGTCTTGAAGATAATATTGAGGGCCCCGGCGGCGCCGACGGTGAGGACCAGGTCGTCGGCCGTGAAGTCCAGTTGATGGACCCGGCCCAGATGCTCGGCCAGGTCCCGGCGGGTCTCCGGCAAGCCGGCGTTGGCCATGTAGCCGTGCAGGCCGGGACGGGAGTCCCGGGCCGCGGCCAGCAGGGCTTCCTTGAATCGGGGCGGCGGCTCCAGATCGGGGTTGCCCAGGGTGAAATCGCAGATCTTATCCGGCCCCAACTTCGCCTTCAGTTCCCGACCCTCTTCAAACATCCGCCGGATCCAGGAGGACCCCTCCATGGCCGCCTTGATGCGAGACGAAACGCTCATAATCGCAGTGCCTGTTTGCGGTGGTTGGTTGTCGCCCATGATTAAACCTCCGCCAATCCGGAAGAATGGTTTGGGGACATTATATGCTGTGCGGCCCTCATAATGCCAATCCAAAAGCAAGCATCGGGCTCTAGCGTTTCAGGAAGGTAGAAAGATTAAGGTCAAATCAAGGTTATGCCGATAAGTAGATTGAGTTCAGGGACCATCGAAAAGGCAAACTCACCCGAAAGGGGAGGACGCAAAACCCCCGGTCTAAAACCTTTAGGTCAGGATAGCGGGGTTGCCGAAATGGTCTTGGCAGAACGTATCCTCCTTCTGCCGGCCAATCCCATAGTGGGTTTGATGGGTTCCTTGCCGAAACTAAAGAAGGGGGTGGACATCAAACTTCTCGCTTGCTGAAATTCTGTGAGTGGAGTGGATGAAAAATGTTCTGAGTAACCTAATGAAATGGAACCCATCTTTATGATGGAAGGAGACATAAAATGAATACCTTGATGAGCCAGATTAAGGCTTTTGTCAGAGAAGAGGAAGGCGCCAGCGCAGTGGAATACGGTTTGCTCGTCGCGGGCATCGCCGTGGCGGTCATGGCCGGCATCTATGCCATCGGCAGCAACCTGAGTACTACGTTTGGGAACGTTGCGGACAAGTTAACCGCCGCCAGCTAGGTCCCCGCTGGGGCGACCTAAGGAAGGGGAGGGCCAGGGATGCAGCCAACAATCAAGTGTTCCAGCCTTCCCCCACGCCTTTTGCCGGGAGGGATAACGAACTGGCCCGCCGTGAACCTCCGGGCGGCCCTCGCCAGGAGGTTCGGTTGGCTAGTCGAAGCCAAGGGACCCGGGGGGGCTCCGGAGCAAAGCCGCGTCCCCGGGATTAGGAAAAGGTGGCGGGGCCAACAG
>JBIOJX010000238.1:0-4184 GCA_044451265.1 Desulfobaccales bacterium | reverse complement strand
CGGAGCCGTAACCCAGGACGCCCACGATGCCGCCGTGCTTCCAGTGGGTGATCTTGTCCTTATAGGAACGATCCAACTGCCGCAGCAGATCCTTAGCCGAAGGCTTTCTGGCGGCGGCCCGCTTCAGATCCTTGACAAAACTGGGCCAAGGTCCGGTTTCAAGTTGATCAATTAATGGGGTATCGGACATGCAACTTTCCTCCCTCTTAAAATGGTCCCCAAAGGGCTTATCCTTTTTTTCACAAAATCACTCCTATCTCATAACATCGCAAGCCATTTGTCAACTAAAAAATTGGTAGCCTAAATTTCGTGAATGGTTTGTACCGGCCCCAATTCCCTCAGGGCCTCAGCGCATTGGGCCGCCGGGCCCATTACCAGGGTGACCAGGGCGTTGGGGTGGAGATGGTCCCGGGCAGCCTGGGCCGCAGTCTGCAAAGTGATGTCGCGAATTTTATCACAATAGCCCTTCAGGTAATCCCGGCCCAGGTCGTAGAGATCGATGGAGAGCACCTGCCGGCCGATGCCCCGCGAGGTCTCCAGCCCCAAGGGGAAATGACCCACGAAATAACTCTGGGCCTCGGCCAGTTCCTGGGAAGTGACTCCGTTTCCCTGCACTTCCTGGATGACGGCCTTGATCTCTTTGACCACCGCCACGGTGTTGGCGGCCGGGGTGAAGGTGGAGACGATGAAGGGACCCGGGGCCCGGCGGAAGGAAAAATTGCTGCGGATGCCGTAGGTGAAGCCCAGATCCGAGCGGATGCGGGCCATGAGGCGGGAGGAGAAGCCGCCTTCGCCCAGGATGTAGTTCGCCAGCCTGAGGGGGAAGTAATCGGGGTGGGCGCGGGGCAGGCCCAGGTGGCCCACCCGGATTTCGCTCTGGGTCAGGTCGGGTCGGTCCAGGAGATAGATGCCGGGCGCGCCGGTTTTGTCCGGCGCCGCGGTATAGGCCGGGCTGGCCGGACCGCCGCCCTGCCAGGCGCCCATGAGGCGCTCCGCCTCCTGAACCACCGTGGCAAAATCCAGCATACCCACCACCACCAGGGTGGAGGTCGCCGGAGTGATCTCCCGCTGGTAAAAGTTTTGCAGATCCGGCAGTCCGAGGGCGTCCAGGCTCTTAAGGTCGCCTTGCACCGCGTGCCCATAGGGCGCCTCCCCGAAAAAGAGACGCAGGAAGCGCAGGCTGGCCAACTCCCGGGGGTCCTCCAACTGGTGGGTCAGTTCGGCCCGGCGGCGCTCCCGGATGAGGAGGAACTCGTCCTCAGGGAAGACCGGGGTCTGGACGATCTCCGCCAGGGTGGCCAGGTGCTCCCCAAAATCCTCCGCCAGACCTTCGAGGGAGAGAAGAGTGGCGTCGTAGCCGGCGGTGCCCGAGAGGCTCGCACCCCGGGCCTCGATGTCCTGGGCCAGTTGCAACTGGTTGCGGGAGGCGGTGGCCAGGGTGAGGAGTTCCGCGGTCCAATCGGCCACCCCGGGCTTACCCGGCGGGTCGGTTTCGGAGCCCCGCTTGGCCATGAAGGTGAGGCTCAGCCAGGGGACCCGGCCGAACTCCACGCCCAGGAGGTTCATGCCGTTGGCCAGGGTGGCCTGGTGGATTTCGGGAATATAGTCTGCCATATCGTTTCCTTTTAGTGAGCAGTGAGCAGTGAGCAGTTAGGGGCCAGTGATCAGAAGTGGTGAGGCCAAGGTTTTGCTGATCCCTGATCCTGGCCCCTAATCCCTATCTTTTCAGGCCAATGGCCCCAACGCCGCGCTCTCCTCTCCAGACACCGGCACCAGGGTCACCACGGTGCGGTTGTCTTCCTTCAGGTACGTCTGAGCGACCCGCAGGATATCGGCTTCGGTGACCGCCTCGTAGGCGGCCAGGATCTGGTTGGCCTTGGCGGCGTCGCCGGTCTTCAAATGAAACAGGCCCACCAGCAGGCCCCGGAAGAAGTTGTGGGACAGGCTCTTCACCATCTGGGCCCGCAGCAACTTCTTGGCCCGGGCCAGCTCCAGAGTCTCAATTCCGTCTTGCCGCAAATGTTCGAGGGCCTGCCAGAGCTCGCTTTCCAAGGCCGCCAGAGGTTGGCCGGGAGCGGCCACCGCGGCCACCACCAGCAGGTCCGGGTCCTGGGAGGCGAAGGGCAGGGGGGCCATCTCCACTTCCAGGGCCGCGGCCTTGCCCGGTCGGACGAACTCCTGGTAGAAGCGGGAGGACTTGGCGCCGGCGAGGATGATGGCCAGCAGGCTCAAGGGATAGAGGTCCGGGTGGTCCATGCCCACGGCGTGGTAGCCCGCCAGCAGGGCCTCCACCTGGGAGACCTTCTTGACCACGCCTCGGCGCTCCCCCCGTTGGGGCGGCTCGGTGAAGGTCCGTTCCGGCGGCACGCCAGGGTTGGAAATGGCCCCGAAATAGCGGTCCACCAGATCCCGGGCCCGCTCGGGCTCGGCGTCGCCGGCGATAACCACCGTCATGTTGCCCGGGTGATAATGGTTGCGGTAGTAAGTGAGGCAATCCGCCAGGCTGAGATGGTGCAGGTCCTGGTCCCAGCCGATCACCGGCCATTGATAGGGATGTTGGGTGAAGGCGGTGGCAAAGAGCTGCTCCTGCACCAGCCCCAGGGGGCTGTCGACGCTCCGGAGTTTGCGTTCGCTGATGACCACCTGGAGTTCAGGCGAGAAGGTGTCGTCGTCCAGTTTCAGGTGCAGCAGGCGGTCGGCTTCCAACTTCAGGCCCAGTTCCAGGTGCTCGGAAGGCAGATTCTCGAAGTAGGAGGTGTGATCCTTGGTGGTGAAGGCATTGATTTCGCCGCCCTTGGACTGGAGGATGCGGGAGAACTCCTCGGGGCCCAGGGTTTCGGTGCCCCGGAACATCAGATGCTCGAAGAGGTGCGAGATGCCGGTGATGCCGGGCAGTTCGTGGCGAGAGCCCACCTTGTAATGAATCTGCAGGGAAGCGATGGGGAGGCTCTGGTCGGGCAAGACCAGGATGGTGAGGCCGTTGTCCAGGGTGTATTGCACCAGGTGGATCTCCGGCTGCCAGGCCGCCGGGTCGAATTTCGGGGATGGGGTCATGTTATTCTCCTGCCTTTTTTCACCACCGGGGCACCAAGGACACCAAGAAATCAAATACTTGGTGATCTTGGTGTCTTGGTGGTATCAATTTTTTCCAGGATAGCCGCTCCAATGGCGGAGCAGCTTCTCATCCACTTCTACCTTTAAAGGGGTCGCGGTGGCAATGGGAATTTTTTTGGGGGCCTCGCCGTTGAGGACCCGTTGAGCCAGGGCGGCGGCCTCCTCGCCCAGGCGGCGGTAGTCTAAAGCCACCCATAAAAGCGCCCCTTGATGGGAACCTTCGGGATAACCGCTCACCACCATGACCTGGAGGCGGCGGCCCCGGTCCAGCACCAGGGAGGCGTAGCGCCCGGCGCTGGCCGCCGGCGGGAGGTATATTGTCCTCGCGCCCCGGCCCAAGAGGCGTTTCAAGGCCTGGGGGTCAGTAGCCGCCCCGGTGCTGGCCTCGGTCAGGGGAGTGATCCCGAACTGCGGGGCTTTTTGGGTAAATTCGGCGGCCAGTTCCGCGGCCAGGCCGTCGTTGGGGTCATACAACAGCCCCCAGGAGGCCTGGCCCAGGAGGCCGGCGCCCTGTTTCAGGGCCGCCTCCAGGGGCGCCGGCGAGGCGATGCCGGTGAGGTTCTCCTGGTGCTCTTCCGGACGTTCCGGCCCATAGGCGGCGCCGGTGAAATAAGGGTCGGCCACCAGGGCGAAGACCACCGGGAGGTGCTTCTCTACCGGGGCCACCGCCATTAGAGCCGGGGTGCCCAGGACCACCAGCAGCCGGGGCTTGAGTTGCTGGATGCGGCGCAGACTGGCCTTGAGTTCATCACCGAATTCCGGGACGCAGACCACCTCCAGGGGAGCGGCTGGCAGATTTTCCCGCAGGGCGGCGATGGCCTGCTGCATCCGGGGCGAGTCCGGGGAGCAGAAGACGAGGATGGGATTGGCCGCGGCGGGACCGCAGCCCCCGATGGCCAGCAGGGCCAGGATGAGGAAAATGGAAGACTGTCTGTTTTCTGTTTGCCGTTTTCTGTGGGTGATCGCTGGGGTTGGGAAGCTTCGCATTACGGAAAACAGTCCCTCTAATGGATCACCCTGCTCAGGCGGTCCCAGCGCATCCGAAACTGTTCGCTGTTCCAGGCGAAATT
>JBIOJX010000237.1:0-4188 GCA_044451265.1 Desulfobaccales bacterium | reverse complement strand
TTGCCGCCCGCCCCAGCATGGGCAAGACCGCCCTGGCCCTGAACATCGCCTTCAACGCCGCCTACAAGCCCCAGGTGCCGGTGGCCTTTTTCTCCCTGGAGATGTCCAAGGAACAATTGGTCCGGCGTCTCCTTTCCAGTGTCGGCCAGGTGGATGCCTCCAACCTGCGCCGGGCCTTCCTGAACAACGCGGAATGGTCTAACCTCCAGACCGCGGCCGGGTATCTAATGGATTGCCCCATGTACATCGACGACACGCCCGCGGCCTCCGTACTGAATATCAGGGCCAAGGCCCGCCGCCTCAAGGCAGAAAAAAAACTCGGGATGGTTATCATCGACTACCTGCAACTCATGCGGGGCCGGGCCGACGCCAACAGCCGGGAGCAGGAGATCTCGGAGATTTCCCGGTCCCTGAAAGCCCTGGCCAAGGAGCTGAACGTCCCGGTCATCGCCCTGAGCCAGCTCAACCGCCGGGTGGAGGAACGCCCCAACAAACGCCCTCAACTGGCGGATTTGCGGGAATCCGGGGCCATCGAGCAGGACGCCGACGTCATCATCTTCATCTACCGGGACGAAGTCTACCGGGAAGACTCTCCGGACAAAGGCACGGCCGAAATCATCGTGGGCAAGCAGCGCAACGGGCCCACCGGCAAAGTGAAGCTCCACTTCCGGGCCAAATACACCACCTTCACCCCCTATGAGCGCGACGAGGCCCCGGCGGAGTATTGAGTTTTCGACATTTATCCGGGGGGCGGCCAAGGAAGGCCGCCTACCTTCCTGATTGATTTATTTTCCTCGTTCTCAAGTTGCGCTTGGAAGTGTCCATGTCCCAAGTTTCGTCTTAGGCAAGGGAAAGCTTTGCGCACAATGGGTTTCCAAATTCGGTTTGGTAACCAGATGAGGTTAGTTTTTACTGGTAACTGACTACTGGCTACTGGCTACTTTCTTATGGGGCGGGCCTGCGGGCCCGCCATTTTTATGTCTTCGGTCATTGTGCCGGGGTCGGATAACGCTTAAAGTAATGCCAACGAACCGTGACCGACTGGCGCTGCCCGATGCCCATCATGTCTACTGCCGCCGATCCTGCTGATCCTTCCCCCCGCCGGGGCTTGCTGCTGTTTACCGTCTGTTTGGGGGCCTTCATGGCCACCCTGGACACCAGCATCGTCAATATCGCCCTGCCCCAGATCGCCCGGGAATATCACAGCACCCTGTCGCAAATCTCCTGGGTCATGGTCATCTATTTCCTCGTCAATATCTCCCTGCTCCTCACCAGCGGACGTCTGGGCGATCTACTGGCCCCCGGGCGACTCTATCTTTTAGGACTGCTCATCTTTACCGGCGCCTCGGCCCTCTGCGGCCTGTCCACCGGCCTGGCCTGGCTGGTGGCGGCCCGGGCCCTGCAAGGGCTGGGGGGGTCCCTGATGTTGGGGTTGGCCCCCAAAATCATCGCCGTCACTTACGGCGAGGGCGAGCGGGGTCTGGCCCTGGGCCTGTTCTCCACCGCCTTTGCCACCGGGATCAGCGTGGGCGCTCCCCTGGGCGGCTTCATCACCCACTACCTGGGCTGGCCCTATATCTTTTACCTCAATATTCCCGTCTGCGCCCTGGCCCTGGTGGTGGGCAGCCGTCCCTTGGGGCGGCTCCAGGCCCAGATGGCCTGGAACTGGCGGGCCTTCGACCTTTGGGGCTCTCTGGTCCTGGCCATGGCCCTGGGCTCGCTGCTCCTGGGCCTGACCCGGGTCCGGGAAGCCGGCTGGGGCGACGGCCTGACGCAAGGTTCCCTGGCCCTGGGGTTGGCGCTGGTCCTGGCGCTGATCTTCCTGGAGCGCCGTCAGCCCGCCCCCCTGATCCATGGCGAGCTCTGGCGCAGCTGGCCCTTCGTGGTGGGGTCGGCGGCCGTGGTCCTGTGCTTCGCCGCGGTGATGGGGACCTTCTTCCTGCTGCCGTTCTTCCTGGAGCAGGTCTACCGCTATTCTCCAGCCCAGACGGGGCTGCTGCTCAGCGCCTTGAGCCTCACCAACGCCGCGGTGGCCGGCGTGGGCGGCTACCTGGCGGACCGCTGGGGCAACCTGCTGGTGCTGCGCAGCGGCTGTGTCCTGATCCCTGGCCGGTCTGGGGTCGCTGCTGTTCACCGGGAGCGGAGAAACCACCCTGGGCCTGGCGGCCAGGTTCATCCTCTTGGGGCTGGGTTTCGGACTCTTCCAGGCCCCCAATCTCAATGAAATTCTCCGGGGGGTAAAGCCCTCGCTGGTTGGCCTGGCGGCCAGCACCAATGCGGTGTTAAAGAACCTGGGGGCGCTCACCGGGATCACCCTGATGGTGACGGTCTTTGCCTGGATGCAGGCGCACCGCGGCGGCCCGATCCCGGAGGTCAGCCCGGGCCTGACGCCTTTTCACCGGGCCTTTGCCGCCGCGGTCCTGGTGGCGGCCGTGAATCTCATCGCCAACCTCCTGCCGCGGAAAATTGCCAAGATCTCCCGCCCCGACGCCAAGAGCGCGCCGCAGCAAAGGTAGAACCGCCGCCCCCGGCGGTTTTGCAAGCTTCACCCTCAACCCTCCTTGCGGATCAGCCTTGAAAATTCCGCTTTAGGAGGTGGCTTTGGCCCGCTCTTCCTGTGACATTCCTGCCAGGCGTTCAACTTCTGCCAATTCCAACCCCAGACCCTCGGCTACGCGCCGGCCGTAATCCGGGTCTGCTTTGAAAAATAAGGCGGTCTGGCGGAGTTGGATGCGCTTTTGCGCCCCACCCAGATGATCCACAATATTGCCTATCAGGTTGGTTCGGTCCTGATCGGTCATGGCTTCACAAGCCCTCGAAGACGTTCATGCTACGATCTGGCGAGGTCGAAGCGGTCAAGGTTCATTACCTTGTTCCACACCGCGACAAAGTCGTGCAGGAACTTCTCCTGGGAGTCCTCACATCCGTAGACTTCCGCCAAGGCCCGGAGTTGGGAGTTCGAACCGAAGATGAGGTCGACACGGGTGGCGGTCCACTTGAGTTCGCCCGTGGCGCGATCACGAACCTCAAACACGTCTTGGTCTTCCGAGGTTGCCTTCCACATCATGCTCATGTCGAGCAGGTTCACGAAGAAGTCATTGGTGAGCGTCTCGGGCCGCTTGGTAAAGACGCCGTGCGGGGACTGTCCGAAGTTGGCATTCAAGACGCGCATACCGCCAACGAGAACCGTCATCTCAGGAGCGGTCAGCTTCAGCAGTTGCGCACGATCAACCAGCAGTTCCTCTGCCGATACGGCGAATTTGGTTTTGAGGTAGTTACGGAACCCGTCCGCAGCCGGTTCGAGTACGGCGAATGACACCACGTCGGTTTGCTCCTGCGACGCATCCGTGCGTCCCGGCGAGAAGGGTACGGTCACATCGTGACCCGCGTTCTTCGCGGCCTGCTCGACCCCGGCGCAACCGCCCAGAACGATCACGTCAGCCAGCGACACCTTCTTCCCGCCGGACTGCGCTCTGTTGAACTCCTTTTGGATTCCCTCAAGGGTCTGCAGCACAGTCTTCAGTTTGACAGGCTGGTTGACTTTCCAATCCTTTTGCGGCGCCAGACGAATACGCGCCCCGTTCGCACCGCCGCGCTTGTCGGAGCCGCGGAACGTGGATGCCGACGCCCAGGCGGTCGAGACCAGTTCCGAGATCGACAGGCCCGAGGCCAGGATCTTAGCCTTGAGGTTGGCGATGTCCGGCGCGTCGATCAGCTCATGATCGACTGCGGGCACCGGGTCTTGCCAGATCAGTTCCTCTGCCGGCACCTCCGCACCGAGATAGCGCGAGCGCGGGCCCATGTCGCGGTGCGTCAGCTTGAACCACGCCCGGGCGAATGCGTCTGCCAGCTGGTCCGGGTTCTCATAGAAGCGCCTTGAGATCTTTTCGTAGACAGGGTCGAACCTCAAGGCAAGGTCCGTGGTCAGCATGCTTGGCGCGTGACGCTTCGACGGGTCGTGGGCATCCGGCACCGTGCCGGCGCCGGCGCCACCCTTCGGTCGCCACTGATGCGCACCAGCCGGGCTCTTCGTCAATTCCCATTCGTAGCCGAACAGGTTCTTGAAGAAGTTGTTGCTCCACTTCGTGGGCGTTTGGGACCAAATGACCTCCAGGCCGCTGGTTATCGTGTCATCGCCTTTGCCGGTGCCGAAGCTGCTCTTCCAGCCGAGGCCTTGCTCCTCGATAC
>JBIOJX010000236.1:0-4200 GCA_044451265.1 Desulfobaccales bacterium | reverse complement strand
TAAGGGCGGTTCGAGAACCGCCCCTACGCCTCGCTTTTTCTTTGCCGATCGCGGCCAGCCTAATTAATCCAGCTCGTACTCCTGCCGCCAGTCCTGCTTCTCCTCCCACCGGGGTTGTGCTTGCTTTTCGAACAGAAAATCCCCCAGCACCAGGTAGTCCATCTCGGTGCGCATGAAGCACTGGTAGGCGTCCTCCGGGGTGCAAACGATGGGCTCGCCCCGGACGTTGAAGCTGGTATTGACGATGAGACCGCAGCCGGTCAACTCCTGAAAGGCCTTGATCAGCCGCCAGTATTTCTCATTCGTCTCTTGGTGCACCGTCTGGATGCGGGCCGAATAGTCCACGTGGGTGATGGCCGGCACCTCCGAGCGCAGGTGGTAGAGCCGGTCGAACAGCTCCAGGTTCTCATAGCCCGGCGGCAGCGGGTTGCGCTTCTCTTCCCGCACCGGCGCCACTAAGAGCATATAAGGCGAAGGCGTGGCCAACTCAAAATAGGTGTTGCACTCCTCCATCAGCACCGACGGCGCGAAGGGCCGGAAGCCTTCCCGGTACTTGATCTTCAGATTGAGGCGCTTCTGCATCTCCGGGTGCCGGGGGTCGCCCAGGATGGAACGGTTCCCCAGGGCCCGGGGCCCGAACTCCATGCGGCCCTGGAACCAGCCCACCACCAGACCCTGGGCCAGCAGGGCGGCCACGTTCTTGATCAGTTCGTCATAATCCCGATAACGCTTATGAGGCGCCTGGTGCCGCCGGGCCAGCCGCACCATCTCATCAGCCCCGAACTCCGGTCCCAGATAGGCGCCCTGCATATTATCCAGGGCCGGATTGGGGAGCTTGCGCTCCTGACCCCGGACGATGTGCCAGGCGGCCAGGGCCGCGCCCAGGGCTCCGCCGGCGTCGCCGGCCGCGGGCTGGATCCAGATGTTCTTGAAGGTCTCCCGGCGCAGCAGTTTGCCGTTGGCCACGCAGTTCAGGGCCACGCCGCCGGCCATTACCAGGTTATCGGAGCCGGTGAGCTCTTTGGCGGTGTCCGCCAGGCGCAGGACAATCTCCTCGGTCACCTGCTGGATGGCCAGGGCCATATCCATATGCCGCTGGTCCAGGTGGCTCTCCCGGGGCCGGGGCGGCACCCCGAAGAGCGAGGTCCACTTGTCGTCGCAACACATCTTCAGCCCGGTGGCATAGTCGAAATAATCCATGTTGAGCAGGAGCGAGCCGTCGGACCTAAGGTCCACCAACTCCTCCAAAATCAGCTCCCGCCAGCGCCGCACCCGGTCGGCCTCGGGATTGCCGTAGGGGGCCAGGCCCATGAGCTTGTATTCGCCGCTGTTGACCTTGAAGCCACAGTAATAGGTGAAAGCCGAATAGAGCAGGCCCAGGGAGTGCGGGAATTGCAACTCCCGGAGGATGCTGATCTCCTTGCCCTGGCCGTGGCCGATGGTCGAGGTGGCCCATTCCCCCACGCCGTCCAGGGTGAGGATGGCCGCCTCCTCGAAGGGCGACGGATAGAAGGCGCTGGCCGCATGGGACAGGTGGTGCTCCGGGAACAGCATCGGCGGCGAACCACTGCCCACCTTGGCCAGTTCCTCCCGGAGCAAGGAACGCATCATGAGCTTTTCCTTGATCCACACCGGCATGGCCATGAGGAAGCTCTTCAGGCCCCGGGGCGCAAAGCCGTGGTAGGTCTCCAGCAGGCGCTCGAACTTGAGATACGGCTTGTCGTAGAAGGCCACGGCGCTCAAGTCGCTGAGCTTGAGCCCTGACTCCGCCATGACGTAGGCCAGGGCGTTAGCCGGAAAGTCGGGGTCGTGCTTCTTCCGGGTGAAGCGCTCTTCCTGGGCCGCGGCGATGATCTGGCCGTCCACCAGAATGGCCGCGGCGCTGTCGTGATAAAAGGCGGAAATGCCGAGAATGGCGTCAGGCAAGGCTCAGGCCCCCATTAAAAAATGGTATAGATAAAAGGAGCAATGGCCGAACCGCCGGCAAAGATCATCAGCGCCCCAAAGAACAGCAGGGTCAGAATAATGGGCAGCAGCCAGTATTTTTTCCGTACCTTCAAAAAGCCCCACAAATCCTTCACAAAATCCATCTGGTTCTCCTAATGGTGGAGCGGGCGTCCGCCCGCTGTCCTAGTATTATCCTCGTTCCCAAGGCCAGCTTGAGAACCGGTTAAAATTATTGGCGCCTTGGCATCTTGGCGTGAGTCATATCTTTTCAAGACACTCAGGCTAGATTTCGTTCTTTCTTGGTTTTTAGTGGCAACTGACTACTGGCTACTTTAATAGGGATTCAGCAAATCCTTGTCCGGGATCGCCCCCTGGCGCACCACAAACACTGAAGCGCTTCCTTGTTTCCATTTCTTCAATTGCAGCGAATCGGCCCCGGTTAGCCGTCGGATCAAGCCGACCGGAGTGACCACCAGAAAAAAGATCAGGGTGAGCACGATCTTCGAGACCACCTGGCCCATGACGTGGGACAGCCCGAACCAGAGGCCCGCCAGGGGCTTAAAGGCCTTGGGCCAGGTCATGGTGATCAGCAGCAAGACGATGCTGACGCCCAAAAATTTGGGGAACTTCCCGAAGTAGCCCAACAGCAGGCAAATCAACACCATGGCCATGCCCGTGTCTTTGGCCTGCTCCGGGGTTGAACTCAGCAAACGGGAGATTATCTTAGTGTCATTGGCCTTAGCCTTTGCCATGCTAGTCCTCGTCTTCTCTGAATGGCTCGATCATTTCAGCGGGTATTTGCTTTCAGGAGGGTTAAAGGCGGCTGGTTTCGGAAACCATCACCCACCGACATCCCAGGCTGCCCCGGCAGATACTCTGAAGTCTGGAGATTTCAGCAAGACGGCGCGGGCCTCTTTCTCACCCTGATATTTATGGCCTTATATTACACGAAATGAAATATTTTTCCAGGGTTTCAAATCTCTGACCCGGTTTGGCGGGAGGTGACATGAGCACTATGCAGCCCGATATGGAAAACTACTTCCGGAACTTCGTCCCCCGGCGTGACCCCTTGCTCCTGGAACTGGAACGCCAGGCCCAGGCCGAAGGCATCCCCATCGTCGGCCCGGTGGTGGGCGAGCTGCTCTTTATCCTGGCCCGGGTTACCGCCGCGGCCGACCTCCTGGAGCTGGGCACCGCCACCGGCTACTCCGCCATCTACCTGGCCCGGGGTTGCGAACCCGCCGGCGGCCGGGTCCTCACCCTGGAGCTGGATAAAGCTATGGCGGCCCGGGCCCGGGGGAACCTTGCCGAAGCCGGAGTCTCCCAGAGGGTGGAAGTGCGCCCGGGCGACGCCTTGCAGCTCATGGCCGCCATGGCGGGTCCATTCGACTTTATCTTCCTGGACCTCGACAAGGAGTCTTATCTCCCGGCCCTGCCCCACTGCCGCCGCCTCCTGAGGCCCGGCGGTTTGCTGGTCACGGATAACGTCGGTTTCACCGGCGCCTCGCCGTTCAACCAGGAGATCTTCGCCTCCCAGGACTGGCGCACCGTCCACCTCCTCAGCTTCCTCCCCAATCACTCCCCGGAGCACGACGGCCTCTCTTTGGCGGTGCGTATCAAGTAGGGGCGAACCTCGTGTTCGCCCCGGGCGAATACAAGATTCGCCCCTACTGTATCAGCGGCTGCAACCGCGCTGCAATAATCTTGGCCGCGTAAATCGACCCCGCGTCATTAAAATGCACCATATCATAGAGGTGCTCCTTGTCCGGCGGCACCTCCCGGGCCAGGTCGATGACCAGGACCCCGTTTTTCTGCCCCACCTGCCGGATGGTGTCGTTGAACAGATCGTACACCGCCTTAAAATCCTGATAAGCAACCCCGGTGTCCTGGCTATACCGGCCGATGTACGCCGCCACCACCGGATCGGGCTTAGCCGTGATGCGGTTGCCCTGGGTCATCAGCACCGGCGTGATGCCCCGATCCCGGCAGATATCCACGAACATCTGCAGGTTCATGGCAAATTCCCGGGCCATGCCGTCCCGATCCAGCGTCAGCTTCTGTTTATGGGCCTGGGCAAACTCGTCTTCCTCGTGGGCCCACACGGTCTTGGTAAAATTCCGCCACGCCTCATTGAGATTGGGAATCAGTAATTCTTTCACCATTTTACCGATCAGCTTGCCCTTGACCAGGGTTTCGATGGGCGCCCTGACGTTATTTTTGTTCCAATAAGTCTTTTCATAAAGCAGGGTACTC
>JBIOJX010000235.1:0-4205 GCA_044451265.1 Desulfobaccales bacterium | reverse complement strand
GCCGCCGCCGGCGTGAACACCCGGACGTTAACCTGATGAGGGGAAGCCGCCGAACAGACCTGCACCGGCTCCAGCAGGCGGCTCCAAGGTCCCAGCCGGCGCCGGGCCATTTCCTCTTGCCGCCGCTCCGGCTCTTCCCAGGGCACGCCCATGGCGGTGAGCAGGGCCCTAAAAGTGTCCGGCGCAGTGGGGTGGCGGCCGCCGAAATTGTCGCAATACTCCGGGGCGATGCCGCACAGGCGGCCCAGGGCGGCGATTTCCGCGGCTGCCAATTTATCGGCCATAAGGTCCTTTTAACGCCGAGTGGGGCGCGGTCCAGCTGAATAACTCGATATAAAATATATCCGAAGAATCTCCATGCCGTCCAGGGTTGGGTGGTTTCCTGGGCGGAAACGGCCTGGGATTACTGACCGAGATGTGCGAGGGCGTTGAACAGCGGCGCACTGGAGACCTTGATCAGCCCTTCGTACGGGGTGTCCAACTCCAGGATCAGAAAGAGTGAGCCCGCGGCCGACAAGGCGCAGATGAGCAAAACGGTAATTACCGTGGCGTTGCGGGGGGAGAACAGGCCAAAGCTGGCGAAAATGAAGGTGAGCCAGAAGATCAACATCACAAAGAACGGCATCGGCAGGGACCTCTGCCCTAACTGCTCGACGAGGAGCCAGCGCCCTTCGGCAATATCAGCGCTGATCTGCAAGGCCCGGGACTGCAGCCAGCGCTGGGCGTCGTTCCGGGGGGCTAGTTGGCGGAGTTGGTCCTGAATAGTTTCGATATCGGCCCTCCCCTCGGGGGCCTCAACCACTGTTTGCTCGACCTTGTCTTCCGGCCAGATCCGCTTGATCGCGGAGGCGATGCTGCGGCGCAGCAGATCGCGGGCTTCTTTCGTCTCCGGTCCATATTGGGCCATGACGCGGTCGAGCAGGATGATCCGCGAGCCGGTCTGCCTGAGCCCGCTGCTCATCGTGTCTAAATTACCCTTGGCCGAGGCGATCAGCAGACCCAGGACCAGAGCCGCCAGCGTCGCGATCATCCCGATTCCCAGCTTCACGGCATCCTGTGAATCTTCACTCACATGATGTTCGGGTAGAATAGTGCGCAGAAACATCCCGAGCAGCGTGCCGCCGAAGATGCAGGCAAAAGCGACCAAAGAAATTGCCAGTGCGCTCACGCTGACCTCCCTTTAAAAAAAAAATTTTGTCCGAGATGATGCGGCAGAGTCGGCCACCGCGGTTAAAAACTGGTTTTGGGGATTGATACTCTCGAATTTAACCACAGAAGATTACGTAGTTCTCGAAGACGCTGTTTTTTTGATAAGCATGACTTTTATAAAGTCAATATTTTCCATAAACTACAGCATACCGGACCAGCAATAAATAGAGGATTATTGTGGTTACAAAGGTTGGGAAGGTGAAGACGCGGTGTTTGGATAAAAATTTCCTGCATCCTTTTATGGTGCGAGGGTATTAAGCCTGGCTAGAGCGGTGGCCCGGAGAAGTCTTGCCCATGACCTTCTATTCCGGTTTGGGCTCCGTGGCTGCTCCTTCCCCGGCCGTATCCTCTTCATCTTCCTCGCCTACCAGTGGCAGGGCCAGAATCTCCAGGGCTTCGGGCTCCGGCAGTTTCTCCACGGAACGGAGCCGGCGCTCTATGGCCCGACTCCGCACCCCGGTCTCTTCAATCGTCCGGCTGGCGGTGTGGAGCTGGCGCTTGACCCGGTCCAGGATATCGCCGAACTTGCCGAATTCCGTCTTGATCGCGGCCAAGACCCGCCACACCTCTACGGCCCGCTGCTCGATGGCGAGGGTCTGGAAGCCCATGCGCAGGCTGCTCAGAATCGCCGCCAGCGTGGTGGGACCGGCCACCACCACCCGATACCGCTGCTGCAGGTCTTCGACCAGGGCCGGCTGCCGCAGCACCTCCGCATATAGCCCCTCCGTAGCCAGGAACATGATCCCAAAATCGGTGGTGCTGGGCGGGTCGATGTATTTATCGTGGATGTCCTTGGCCGCGGACCGCACGGTCCGCGCCAGGGCGTCCGTGGCCGTCTGAATTGCGCCCTGATCGGCTTTTTCTGCGGCTTCCTGCAGGCGCAGGTAGTCCTCTTGCGGAAACTTCGAGTCAATGGGAAGCCAGACGCAGGCCTCAGGGTCGTCCTTCGGGCCCGGCAGCCGCACCGCGTACTCCACACTCTCCAACGAATCGGCCTTCACCCGGACGTTCTTGGCGAACTGCTCCGAGGTGAGGATTTGCTCCAGGATGGCGCCGAGCTGCACCTCGGCCCACGTGCCCCGCACCTTCACGTTGGTCAGGACCCGCTTGAGGTCTCCCACGCCGGTGGCCAGATGCTGCATCTCCCCGAGCCCCTTGTGTACTGCCTCCAACCGGTCACTCACGAGTTTGAACGACTCTCCCAACCGCTTCTCCAAAGTATCATGCAGTTTCTCATCCACCGTCTTCCGCATCTCATCGAGCTTCTTCTCATTACCCTCCTGCAGCTCCTTCACCCGAGAGTCAAAGGTGAGTCGCACGCGATCCAGGGCGCGCTGGTTTGATTCGGTGAGTTCCCCCAACCGTTTCGTCAGGCCTTCGAGCTGCGCCTGCTGGATCTTGCCCATGCCCTCCAGGGTCTTGGACAGCACCTCGTTAGTCGATTTCAGGCCGCCCGACACTTCTTCACGCAGTTCCCGCCCGGCACTCCGGGCTTCCTCCCGGCTCGTGCGCAGTTCGTCGCGCACCTCCTTCGCGGCGCCCTCGTAAGCCTTGGACGCCCGGATAATCAGGACCACGACCAGGACCGCGGTCACGACGCTAACCGACAGGATTACCCAAGGAAGGGCTTCATGCATGATTCACTCCCAGCCATCTAACCTTCATTAGTTTTACCGGCAGGTTGAAACTGCTCACTGCTCACTCGCCTCACCCCTCCAACACGATCCCGGCATAGCCCACGAAGCTGTCGTTGGGCATGACCTCGTAGCTGGTGTAGTAGTCGTGGAGGACGGCCTTCCGGGCCCCCAGTTTCCGGGTGGCGGCCACCGCGGCCACCGCCCCCCCGGCGCTGCAGGCGCTCTGGTCCTCCTGGGCCGCCTTCAGCATGCCGGGGCCGCTCAGCTTCAGGGCTTCGTCGATGAAGCGCTTGTCATTGACCTCTTTGACCCATTTGACCGCCTCGGGGCCGAGGCCCTTGGGGGCCCAGCCGTAGTTGGGTCCATAGTGGGTCAGGTCGGTGGATCCAAAGGCCAGGATGGAGACCTTAAGCTCCTGCGCCACGGCCACCACCGCCTCCCCCAGTTCCATGGCCTGGGGGGATTGGGGTGAGCGCACCGCCAGGACCCGGGCCTGGGGGAAAAAGTATTTCACCATGGGGAGCTGCACCTCGATGGTGTTGTCCCCCGGGTACTCTTCGGCCAGGGTGAGGCGTTTTCGCAAAGGCGCATAAAACTCGGTGGCCAGAGGGACGTTCCCCAGAGGGGTCTCCCAGGCCTCGTCGCTCACCAGCAGAGGTGGGGAGTTGCCGCCCAGGTGCCCGCCGAAGACCACGACCACCTGGGGCTGGGTCAGCTTGGCGGTGAGGCCGAAGACCCGGGCCGCGGCCTTGCCGGAAAAGTACCAGCCGGCGTGGGGCACGATGCCGCCGTAAACCCTGGCGCCCGCGGCCAGTGGCGCCGCCCCCGCCACAAATTGCTCGATTTCCGCCTGGCAGCCGCTGGCGCTGCCAGGGTACCAGCCCACCGGCAGCATCCGTTCCCGGACTCGCATGGTCGCCTCCCCTCGTCAAGTTGGAGTTCCCCGGTTGGCCGAACTTACCTGGGCCGCCGGTCCTCCTGAAACCCTTCAAAATTCAAGCCATTGCCGCTCAATTTAATCCACGGACGGCCGCTTTGTCAAGGTGGAGTCCGGCCGCGATCCGGCCGACCCCTGGGGTCAGGCTACTAAAATTGGCAAATTACTTTTTTAAAATATTACTTGAAAAAAGTTGTATCTTTTGTTATGGTGGCGTCAAGTTCAGTTCAATGACAACAGGTATGCCAATGAGAACCAAAATTCCGCTCCTGGCGGTCATGGTGTCGGCCCTGGTCTTGGGACCGGCCGGTGCGCTCTGTGCCGCAGACTTGGGGACGGCCACCTCCAATAATCTGAACATAACCGGAAACAACAGCCAGGGTGGGAGAACTGCCAAAAGGGCGTCCAGAAAGAAGTGAAGT
>JBIOJX010000234.1:0-4214 GCA_044451265.1 Desulfobaccales bacterium | reverse complement strand
CTATCAGGGTTATGAAATTACCCCCTTTTATGATTCCATGATGGTCAAGCTTACGGTTTACGGCTTCACCTGGCGGGAGGCGGTGGACCGCATGTCCCGCGCCCTCAAGGGCTTCCTCATCGTCGGGGTGACCACCACCATTCCTTATTTTCAACAGATCGTCGAGGAGCCCGACTTCATCGCCATGCAGCTGGATACTTCTTATATCGACCAACATCCCGAACTCCTGGACTACCGGGTGGAGGAACGGGAGGTGGACAAGATCGCCCGCCTCATCGCCGAGATCAACGCCCACGAGAAGAACCCCTACGCCCAGTGAGGTTCGGATTGGTTATCTAGTTGTAGGGGCGGTTCTCGAACCGCCCTCTATCTCGAAACGTTTGAGGCAGGAACCATGGAAGCGCGTATCACCAGAGCGATGCAGCCGGCCGCCATCCTCGACACCCTGCGGCAGGTGGACGGCTATTACCTGTGCAACAGTGAGCGGGACGTCTCCCAATCCGACTTCAAAAACCGGCTGATGCCCCTGACCAGCGTGCGCGTGGCCCCGTACCGGGAGGCCGCCGGCTTCTTCTCGGTGGAGGTGAGCGGCGGCGCCTCGGTGCACGTGGACCTGATGCGCCGGCTGGTCAACCCCTTTAAAAGGCTGCGCATCATTCGCAAGGCCATGCCTAAGACCCTGCTGCAAACGGTCTGCCGGGGGGCCTCGCTCTTCGGCTACCGCCACTATCCGGAAAACGTCATCCGCCTGGTGGTCCGGGAATTTGCCAAATACGTGGACGTCTGGCGGGTCTATGATTTTCTCAACCACGTGCCCAACATGATCCCGGTCTTCGAAGAGGTGCAGCGGTCCGGGCGGCTGCTGATGCCCAGCATCTGCTTCTCCACCGGCAAAGAGCACACCGACGCCTATTACGTGGACAAGGTCCGGGAGATCCTGGCGGTCACCGGGCCTGACGTCATCATCTCCATCAAGAATTACGCCGGTTTGGGGACCCCCAAGCGTATCGGCCACCTGGTGGAGGCACTAACCCAGGCGGTTCCCGACCTCATCCTGCACTACCATGGCTGCAACACGGACGGCAACGACATCGGCCGCATGAGCGCCGCGGTCCGGGCCGGCGTGAAGATCTGCGACGTGTCGGATCACGGTTATGGCTCCATTTACGGCCAGGCCCCAGCCCTCACCCTGATCCAGGCCCTGGAGGACTACAACAAAGAGCCTGCTGGGGTCGATATTTCCGCCCTGATAAAATCATCCGACCTGCTGCGCACGGAGCGCAAGATTTATGAGCCCTTCGAGAGCCCCTTCCGGGGCCACGACCCCACCGTGACGCACTACAAGCTCACCGGCGGCGCCGTGGGCAGCGCCTTTGAGCAGGCGGACAAGGGCGGCTTCCTGGACCGCATGCCCCAGATCCTGGAGGAGATGGGGCGGGTGCAGGTGGATCTGGGCAACTGGTGGTCCGTGACCCCGGGTTCCCAGATTATCTGGACCACCGCGGTGAACAACGTGCTTTACGGCCGCTACGAGCGGCCCTCTCTGGACCTGAAGAACCTCCTCCTGGGCCGCTACGGGCCGCTGCCCTTCTATGAGCCCGAGGACTGGATTTACGAAAAGGTCCTGGAATACCAGCGCTACGACGGCAAGAAGTGGCCGCAGATCCTGGCCGGCGAACGGGGGTTGGTGAAGCCGGCGGAACCGGACCTCGAGCAGGAGCGGAGCCGTTTGCAGGCGGAATTGGGCCGGCCGGCCTCCGATGAAGACCTGGCCCTGTACCTGCTGTTTCCCTTCGATGCCGCCTCGTATTTCAAGTTCGAGGCCCAATACGGCAAGACCTGGCTGCTGCCGCCGGAAGTCTGGTTCCGCCGGGGCGGCTTCAAGGACGGCGAACATATCGGCTTCACCGATGAATACGGGGTGCCCCATTACATCGAAGTGGTCTCCACCCGTCGGGAGGGCGGCAACGTGCTCACCACCCTGGTGGTGGACCACAGCTTCCAGACCATCAGCGTCCAGGTGGCTGGCGATAAAGCGCCGATAGCCTAGTGGCACAGGCCTCTGGCCTGTGTCCTAGCCGATTGCCTTTTTTGGGACCGTAGGGGCACAGCTTGCTGTGCCCTCGCAGCAGGCTTCCCACCTGTTTGGGTTTCAAGCCCCCAAAATCAATTCTCTTCCCGTAATCCCTGTAAGGACCACCGCACCCCAATCGACCAACCAGGGGATTTCGGCCCCCTTTTTTATGTAGAACCGCCGCCCTCGGCGGTTCTCCGTGGTGGGGCGGCCGTCCCCGGCCGCCCGCTCTTCTGGTGGCCCAAACGTCCCGCCTGGGCCGCGCCGGGTAAAGCCGGTAACCACCAAAAAAACAATCATAAAATGGCTACCGGTTCTATCGTGTGCCAAAGTTCCTTCCTTTGATCCCCTCTCTCCCCAGCGGGGGAGAGGGTTAGGGTGAGGGGGGGATCGGAAAAAACTTTTGGCAACGAATATATTTTTATCGGCCTAATCTTCAAGCGCGGCGGATTGTTTTATGGGCTCCCGGTACTTATTTTGTGACCATGAGCCCTGCTGCTTATCAGTTTGACTCCCTTCCGGGAGATCAGCCGTGAACGTTCTGATCATCGCTGCCAACCGCAACCGCCATCCGGCCCCGGTTATCCCCTACGGCGCCTGCATGGTGGCCGAAGCCACGGCCGCGGCCGGCCACCAGGTCCAGTTCCTGGACCTCATGTTCACGTCCGACCCTAAGGCAGCGTTGGCCAGCACCTTACAAAAAAAAACCGAGGTCATCGGCCTGTCGGTCCGCAACCTGGACAACAACGATATGCAGGCCCCGGTGGAATTCGTCACCTCCCTGACCGAGGTGATCCGCACCGTGCAGCAACTTTCGAACGCCCCCTTAATCCTGGGAGGCCCGGCGGTGGGAGTGATGCCGGAGGCGCTTCTCCGCCGCACCCAGGCCACCTGTGCCGTCCTGGGCGATGGCGAGACCGTCTTTCCGGCCCTGTTGCAGGCCTTGAATAATGGCGGCGGCTTTGAGGGCGTGCCGCGGCTCGCCTGGCTGGAGCAGGGCCATTATCACACGAGCGCCTCCGTCCGTAGTGACCTCATTAACCCCATCTGTACCCCGGACTACCCTCGCTGGCTCGACCTTAAGGCCTACCGGGCCAACCTGACCTCGGTGCCGCTCCAATCCAAGCGGGGCTGCCCTTTTTCTTGCATCTACTGCACTTACGGCCTCGGCGAAGGCCGGGAGTATCGTCTGCTCCCGCCGGAGGAGGTGGCGGCCGCGGTGTCGCGTCTGGCCGCCATGGGCTGCCGGGATCTCGAATTCGTGGACAACGTCTTCAATGCGCCTTACGATCACGCCCTGGCGGTGTGTGACTATCTGGCCCGCAGCCGTCCGCCGGTGCGTCTGCAAACCCTGGAGCTGAACCCGGCCTTCGTCGACGACCGGCTGCTGAGCGCCATGGAGCAGGCCGGCTTCGTGGGGGTAGGTGTGACGGCCGAAAGCGCCGCCGACCCGACCCTGGCCGGCCTGAAAAAAGGTTTTAGCGCTGACCAGGTGGAACGGACCGCCGCCGCCATCCGCCGCAGCCCGCTGCCCTGCTTCTGGATTTTCATGCTGGGCGGGCCGGGCGAGACCTCGGCCACGGTAATGGAAAGTCTCCGGTTCGCCCAAAGGACCCTGCGGCCGGGGGATGTGGCCTACTTCAACGTCGGTATCAGGATCTATCCCGGCACCGAGCTGGAGGCCATCGCCCGCCGCCAAGGCGTCCTGAATGGTTCAGTCGAGGCGATGCTGGAACCGGCTTTCTATTTTTCTCCGGAACTGGATTATGTCTGGACCCTGGACCAGGTGCGCCGGGCTGCCGCCGACCAGTTGAACCTCTTGCATGCGGCCTCCCTGAGCCACCCCTGGCTACCGGCGGTCAACCGCCTGTTCAGCCGGTTGCCGGTGAGCCGCCCCGTGTGGAGGCATACCCGGGCCATCCGCCGCGTGGTCCGGGCCTTGGGCCGGGATATTTAGTACAGTGGTCAGTGGTCAGTAGCCAGTAGCCAGTTAAACCCCGGATTATCCATCGGTAATTTGATGGAAAATCCGGGAAAACCTGTGTCATTTTTCTGGTTCCCAAACTCCAGCTTGGGAACCCAATTTGACCCCAAGTTTAGCTTGGGGGCCTTATAGAAGTTTTCTTTACTCCCTCCCCCT
>JBIOJX010000233.1:0-4315 GCA_044451265.1 Desulfobaccales bacterium | reverse complement strand
GGGTCCGGAAGGTTCTTAAGGCTGGCAGACTGCTGGTGGATGCCGGCCGGCTGCTGGCCGAACTGCCCGACCCGGCGGCGTCGGTCCCGGCCACCGCTTTCCGGGTGCGGGAGTTCCCGGTGGAGGCCCTGTCTCCGGTGGCGGCCGGTGAGTTGGTCAAGGTCATCGGGCTGATTCCCGGACAATTGCTCACGGCAAAGCGAGTCTTGCCGGCGCCTGTCCGGGACGGCCGGCTGGCGGCGGAACCCGCCCGGGACCTACTGAAGCTGGCGGTGGTGGAGCGCCATCACGGCAGCGGCAACCTGGGTCTGGGCCTGGTGCAGGGCTTCGGCCTGCAACGCGGCGCCTGCGCCTCTTCCGTGGCCCATGATTCCCATAATATTGTAGTGGTGGGGGCTGATGAAGCCGATATGCTGCTGGCGGTGCGGCACCTGACCGCCCTGGGGGGCGGCCTGACGGTGGTGGCCGGCGGCCGGGTATTGGCGGATTTGCCGCTGCCCATCGCCGGTTTGATGAGTCCGCAGCCTCTGATTGAGGTGGCCGCGGCTTATGGTCGCCTGAAGGCGGCCTACCGGGAGTTGGGAGGCGCCTTGCCTGATCCCTTCATGGCCTTGTCATTCCTGGCCCTGCCGGTGATCCCGGAGTTGAAGCTCACCGACCTGGGGTTGGTGGACGTGGGGCGCTTTCAGGTGGTGCCGCTGTTTGGAGAGTGAGCAGTAAGCAGTGAAAGCAAACAATTACGTCTATGTTACGAATTTCGCAAATTTAAATCCCAGGGATTTTCTGACTACTGACTACTGCTAACTGCTTACGGAGGACATATGAGCTTAGTCCTGACCGGTTCCGAAGTGATGCAGGTGTTGGATATGGACCTGGCCCTGGCCGCGGCGGCAGATGCTTTCCAGGCCTATGGCGCAGGCCGGGTGAACATGCCGCCCAAGTCCTATCTGACCCTGGCCCAGGGGGATTTTCGCGCCATGTACGGTGAGGTCTTTCTGCCCAATGGGCACATCTGCGGCCTCAAATGGGTCAACGTCCACCCCGGCAACCCCCATAAGGGGCTGCTGACGGTGATGGCCAAGGTGCTCCTCAACGATCCGGACACCGGCCTGGAGTTCGCCGACCTGGACGGCACCCACGAGACCGATTTCCGCACCGGCGCGGCCGGGGGCCTGGCGGCCAGGTATCTGGCCAATCCTTCCGCCGGCCGCCTGGGGCTCATCGGCGCCGGGGCCCAGGCCCGCACCCAGGTGGCCGCCATCGTCAAGGTCAGGGCCATCAAGGAGATTGCGGTGTACGACCGGCACCTGGACCACGCCCAGGGCTTTGCCGAGAAACTGGCCGCCACTTACGGGGTTAAGGTGCGGCCGGTGCCCACGGCCCCGGAGGCGGTGACGGGGATGGATATTGTGGTCACCACCACCCCCAGCACCAGCCCGGTGGTCAGGCGGGAGTGGGTGTCGCCGGGCACCCACATCAATGCCATCGGCGCCGACGCCGCGGGCAAACAGGAACTGGACCCGGCAATATTGCAGGCCGCCAAGGTGGTGGTGGACGATTGGGCTCAGGCGTCCCATTCCGGGGAGATCAACGTGGCTCTATCCAAAGGGGAGATTACCCCGGAGATGATTTATGGTTCCCTGGGAGAGATTGTGGCGGGAAAAAAGCCGGGCCGCCAGAGCCCGGAGGAGATCACGGTGTTCGACTCCACCGGCCTGATCATCCAGGATCTGGCCCTGGGCTACGCCATTTACCTCAAGGCCAAGGAGCGGGGCCTGGGGGTGGAGAAGGATTTTTTGAAGTGAGCGGTTAGCAGCCGCAGGGCGCCCCAGCGGATCGCCCCGAGGCGCAGGCCGTGCGGTTAGGCGGCCAACTATTGCAGCCCCAAAAAAGTCTTAACTTTTTCCAGGACCTCCGGCCGCGTGGCCGGGTAGAACTCCCACATGGTGGTCTGGGTGAGGGCGTCCTTGTCATCGTCCTGGCAGTCGCCGAAGCCGCAGACTGCCGGGGCGGACCGGGGCGGCCCGAGGATTTGAGTCAGCTGGTCGGCAAGCTGCGTCATGGCGCCCTTGATCGGCCAGACGCTCAAGACCAGGTGGTCCCGGGCCACCCGCACCTCGAGGTGGAGGGCTCCTTCCGGGTCCGGATGGCCGGCTTCAACGCCTTCAAAGGTTATCCCCCGCCGATCTTCCCTCGAGGCAAAATCGAATTTCACCGGTAGCATCAATTATCCTTTATGAAAGTTGGCATCGCGCCGGCAGATCATTTTAACATTATAGCAAAGATTTGGATATTTTCCAGGATTTGCAGCTCTTGAGCGAGCCTGGCGGCCCTTTTGGCAAGCCAAATGACAAAAATGCATTTTCTTTTTGAATTTTTTCACATTTACATGGTATGTAGTAAAATTACCTCTAGTTGAAAATTCATGAATTTTTCGCAAAACCGAAATAGACAAGGAGAAGGGCGACATGGCCAAGCAAGCGGCAAAAGAGGCAACCAAACGTTATTGCTATGCCTTTGAGGAAGGCGACGGCACCAATAAAAAACTTTTGGGCGGCAAGGGCGCCGGCCTGTGCACCATGACCCAGATCGGGCTGCCGGTGCCTCCGGGGTATTGTATCACCACCGAGGCCAACCTGGATTATTTTGCCCAAGGCTCGCATATGCCTGATGGCCTGATGAATGAAGTGCACGATTTTATGGAGGCCCTGGAGAAGAAGACCGCCAAAGGGTTCGGCGATCCCAAAAATCCCCTGCTGGTGTCGGTGCGCTCCGGCTCCGCCCTGTCCATGCCGGGCATGATGGATACCATCCTCAATCTGGGCCTCAATGATGAGACTGCCGTTGGCCTGATCGCCCTGACCCAGAACGAGCGCTTCGTCCACGACGCCTATCGCCGCTTTTTGCAGCTCTTCGGCAAGATCGGCCTGGGGGTGCCGGATGCCGGATTTGATGAAATATTTGAAGAAATGAAGAAGAAATACGGCGCCACGGTGGACACCGAACTCTCGGCAGAGGCTATGGCGGAAATCTGCGAGCGTTTCAAAGAACATATCCGGAAAACCACCGGCCGGCCTTTTCCCCAGGACCCCTGGGCGCAACTGGTGATTTCCGTCGACGGCGTCTTCAAATCCTGGATGGGCAAACGGGCGGTGGATTACCGGCGCCAGTTCAACATCACCCCGGAGAAGGCCAACGGCACCGCGGTGAACATCTGCACCATGGTCTTCGGCAACATGGGCAACGACTCGGCCACCGGCGTGGGCTTCACCCGGGACCCGGGGACCGGCGAGAATCTTTTGTACGGCGATTATCTGATCAACGCCCAGGGCGAGGACGTAGTGGCCGGCATCCGCACCCCCCGGCCCTTGAAGGAGCTGCGCACCGACATGCCCACCATCTACCGGGAACTGGAACAGCTGCGCAGCACCCTGGAGAAGCACTACCGGGAGGTGCAGGACTTCGAGTTCACCATCGAGCGGGGCAAGCTCTATATGCTGCAGACCCGCAACGGCAAGATGAATGCCTGGGCCCTGACCAAGACCTCGGTAGAAATGTTCAAAGAGGGCTTGATCAGTGAAGAAGAGGCCTTGCTCCGGGTCGAACCGGAGATGCTCGAGCAGTTCCTGCACCGGCGCATCGATCCCGATTTCAAGCAGGAACCGCTGGCAGAGGGCATCTCCGCTTCCCCCGGGGTGGCGGTGGGCAAGGTAGTCTTTGACGCCGACCGGGCCGAAAGGTTGGGCAATCTGGGGGAGAAAATCATCCTGACCCGCATCGAAACCAAACCCGAAGATATCCACGGTTTCTTCGTGGCCCAGGGGATTCTCACCAGCCGGGGCGGCAAGACCTCCCACGCCGCGGTGGTGGCCCGGGGTATGGGCAAGCCCTGCGTCTCCGGCGCCGAAGGTCTGGACATTAATTATGATCTGAAAGAAGCCCGATTGGGCGGCGTCGTCATCAAAGAAGGAGACATTGTCACCATCGATGGCACCACCGGGGCCGTTTATCTGGGGTCGGTCCCCATGCTGGATCCGGAACTGCCCAAGGACCTGGCCATCCTGATGGAGTGGGCCGACAAGAAGGCCAAGATTCAGGTATGGGCCAATGCCGACACCCCGGTTATGGCCAACAAGGCCCGGCAGCACGGGGCCAAGGGTATCGGCCTGTGCCGCACCGAGCGGATGTTCAATGAAGGGGACCGCCTGCCCCAGATGCGCAGCCTGATCCTGGCGGATACCGAAGTGGAGCGTAGGAGCTGGGCCGACAAGCTCATGCCCATGCAGCGTAAGGATTTCGTGGAAATCTTTAAGGC
>JBIOJX010000232.1:0-4352 GCA_044451265.1 Desulfobaccales bacterium | reverse complement strand
GGGGTGGGGGAGGGCAGAGATGAAATCCCCGGCCCTCCCCCCACGATCCTATCTCAATGCGAAAAGGCGATCTCCGGGTAGACCTCCGCCGGGTCGAAAACCTTGGGGTCGGCGGTTTCCCAACCGTCGGCGCCCAGGCGGCGAAAGAAGCAGGACTGGTAGCCCAGTTCGCAGGCGCCCCCGGCGGGGCGCACTTTGATGAGCAGTTGGTCGCCGGCGCAGTTGAGGCGAATCTCCACCACTTCCTGGAAGTGCCCCGAGGCCTCGCCTTTGGCCACCACCTTGCGTTTCCGGGGATCGTAATAATGGACCCGGCCCGTGGCGGCTAGACGTTCCAGGGCCTCCCGGTCCAGTTCCACCACCATCAGGACCGCCGCGGTGTCGGCCTCCTGGATGACCGCGGTCACTCTACGGCCTTCGGGCCACGGCAGCCAGTCCGGCAGGTGCAGCCATTTCTGAGTCAAGACGTCCTCCTCCAGAAAAAGACGATCGCGTAGATTTTTTCTAACATAACCAGTCAGGATTGGTCCATTTTTTTTCCTGACCGGCTTTAGACCTGGAAAAAATCTTGACATATTTGGGAGATGAATGGTATTTAGGTCAAAGGAAAGTGAAAGAGTGCACAAATCATTCCGCCAAAACTGGGAGGAGGCAAAAAGATGGCAAGATATGGCTACATAGAATTTTATTACAGCACCAAACACACGCCGGTCGATAAATATAAATGCAACAATGCCAATGTGCTCAACCTGCTGAAGAGCGTGGGCTCCCACGGTGTAGAGACCGCGGCCATTGACCTGGGCGACAACCCCGATCCCTTCCGGGTTTACCACAAGGCCTCCAGCGGCCCTGCCTCCGAGTATCGCCCCATTTTCGGCGAGGTGCGTGGTTCGGATTATAAGGAATACTTCGGCAAGACCATTCCGGCCCTCTGCGTCTACCCCAAGAAGGGCGACCGGGCTCCGGTGGAGGTTCTGCCTCGCATGGACCATAAACTGGGCCGGGTTTATCTGATCGAGGAATGGTTGGAAAATTATGTCGCCGAGCTGGAAGGCCGCATCGAAGCCACGAAGTAACCGCCAATTTCCAGGCCCCGCCCGGACCGGGTGGGGCCTTTTTTGTTTTTTCTGTTAGAGCTCCCGGACTCCCGGGTAAACCCGCAGCAAATCCCGCAGGGTTTTTTCGTAAATTTCATAAGCCGGGTGACCGAATAATACGAAGCGAGCCAGTTTAATTTCCGGATGCTGGGACAGGTAATCCAGGACCGTCTTCAAGGCCACCCGGGCCGCCTCGGCCAGGGGATAGCCATAAGCGCCGGTGGAGATGGAGGGGAAGGCCACGGAGGTTAGCCCCTTGCCGGAGGCCAGCTTCAGGCTCTCCCGATAGCAGGAGGCCAGCAGCTCGGGCTCCCGATGGCCCCCGCCTCGATAGATTGGCCCCACGGTGTGGATGACGTAACGGGCCTTGAGGTTGCCGCCGGTGGTGAGGCGGGCCTCGCCGGTGGGGCAGCCCCCGATTTGCCGGCACTCTGCCAGGATCTTGGGGCCGCCGGCCCGATGAATGGCCCCGTCCACCCCGCCGCCGCCCAGCAGGGAGGAGTTGGCGGCATTGACGATGGCGTCCACGTCTTGCTGGGTGATATCGCCTTCCACCAGTTGCAGTTCAGCCCCACCAATCTTGACGTTCATAGTTTCGGCCCCTTAAAGCCTACTCGAGTCGGCCGAGACGGCCGCCGCACCGGGTTTTTTTTGGGGGGGGCCGCCGCGCCCGCCTTTGCCGGGCTATTTATTGATCAGCCGGTAATGGTCCGCCTGCTTGGCCCAGGTGCTTTGGGGAAATTTGGCCGTAAGTTGATCGTAGGTTTCCCGCAAGAATTTGGGGTCGTGGCTCAGCTTGAATTTCGCCACCCCCAGGAAGAACAGGGCCTCGGCCGCCGCGTCCTTATCCCGGATAGCAGGAGATGACCTCTTCGAATAAGGCCCGAGCCTCCGGCAGCTGGTCCGTACCCAGGGCCCACCTGCCTTTGGCGGTCAGGAAGGTGGCTACCAGGTCCTCGGGGGAAAAAAAGCCCCACGTCCGGTAATGTTCCCGGCCGTCGGAGTCCAGCACCAGCAGGGTGGGGGTCCAGCTCACCGCAAATCTCTGCATTAGCATCTGGTTGCTGGTCTGGACCTGCACCGGGACAAAGTTCAGGGAAATAAACCTGGCCACGCGCTCGTCAGGGTGCGTAACCGCACCCATCTGCTGGCAGCCCAGGCACTGGGGGTTGTAAAAATCGAGCAAGATGGGTTTATTCACCTTCCGGGCGGTTTCCTGGGCCTTGAGCAGATCGTCCAGCCAGCAAATCTCTATGGCCACGGTTTTCTTCTCCTTTTTTTCGGTCGCGGCGTCCCGCCCGCCGCGTAGGGTACGCCCTGCGCACCCTAGCCCACGATGGTCACGGCGCAACCCTTGGCGCTGTCCACCACCTTGCGGGTGACGCTCCCCAGGAGCAGGGATTTGGCCATCCCCAGTCCCCGGCGACCCATGACCACGGTGTCGTAACCGCCCGCTTGAACCTCGTCGATGATATCATCGGCCACGTCGAAATATTTGGGTTTGAACTTATTGGCCACCGCTCCTTTGGCCAGCCCGGCCTTGGTCAGGTATTGGTGCGCCTTGCCGACCAGGTCTTGCCAGTTCTTCTCCTGTTCCTGCTGCCAACTGGCGACCAGGCTTTTTCGGGCTTCCCGCTCCTTGTCCTGGAGAACGTGGCCGTCGTCCCAAAAGGCCGGGGGCAGGCCCGCCAGGATGTGCAACAGAGTGACCTGTACCCCCGCGGTTTTGCCAAAGGTTTTGGCCACGTATTCCACGGCGCGCCAGGCCCCTTCCGAACTATCCAGCGCGATCAATAGCTTGGCCATGACTGCCTCCTTTTTCCGCCAAAATCAGGGCTAAGTTAATCATCTCCATCCTGGGAGTCAACGACGCTGGACAAACCCCTTGCAATAGTGGCCGGTTAACCATAGAATCTCTTTGGAGCGCATGCCGTGGAAAAGAAAGAGGATATAGGCTTCGAGCCCTCCGACACCGGGCAGGTGGAGCGCCTGCTGGCCGACATCGAGTTCTCCAAGGCCCTGGTGAGCGCCTATGACATGGAGACCCTGCTCTCCGCGGTCCTGGAGCGGATCAAGATTCTGTTGCCGGCCGCCAACTGGTCCCTGCTCCTGTTGGACCCGCAAAGCCGCGAGCTCTACTTCGCGGTGACGGTCGGGGTGGACCCGGAGTCGGTCAAGTCCATCCGCCTGCGGCCGGGGGAAGGCATAGCCGGTACGGTGGCCCAAACGGGTCGGCCCATTTTCATCCCCGACGTGAACGTGGACGAGCGTTTTTCGGCCCGGGTGGATACCGCCACCGGCTACGATACCCGTTCCATCATCGCCCTGCCCCTGGTGGTGCGGGGAGAGGTCATCGGGGTCTTCGAAGTGGTCAACGTGGAGGACGAGAGATTCTTCCGGGAGAAGTATCTGCCCCACCTGAGCATCCTGGCGGACTATGTGGCCATCGCGGTGGACAACGTCCGCAATCTCCAGAAGCTCCAGGCCCGCACCTATATTGACGAGGTCACCGGTTTTTACAACCCCCGCTACCTCATCTATAGTCTGGACCGCCTTATCCCCCAGATTCACCAGCAAGGCGGGGAGTTTTCCGTGGTCTTCCTGGACCTGGATAATTTCAAGGCGGTGGTGGATCATTATGGGCATCTGCGGGGCAGCAAGGTCCTGGGGGAGGTAGCCCGGGTCTTCCACTCCCTGCTGGGTCCCGACGACAGCCTGGTGCGCTACGGCGGTGATGAGTTCATCATCCTCCTGCCGCACCGCGCCAAATCCCAGACCCTGGAATTGACCCGGCGCTTGCGGGAGCGGCTCAACCAGACCAGCTTCTTGACCGCTGAAGGCTTGAACCTGCGGATCACCGCCAGCTACGGCATCGCCACCCTGCCGGAGGACGCCCAGGACCGGGAAGGACTGCTCAACGTGGCCGATAAGGCCCTGTTTTCCAGCAAGGGCCGGGGCAAGGACCGCATCATGCTGGGCCGCGACCAGACCCCGGCGGCAGAGGCGTAGGCTGCGTTCTACGCACCAGTAGTATCATTGTAGCCGCAGGCTTTAGCCTGCGCCGTGCCAGGCGGGACGCCTGTGCCACCACGGAAAACAGAAAACAGAAAACAGGAATCTATGGCTGCCAATATCCTGGACCTGGCCCGGGAAGTCTTGACCATCGAAGCCGAGGGCCTCACCACCCTGATTGCCAAGCTCGACGCTAACTTCGTCAAGGCGGTGGACCTCATTTACCAGGCCAAGGGGCGGGTC
>JBIOJX010000231.1:0-4368 GCA_044451265.1 Desulfobaccales bacterium | reverse complement strand
GATCTGGGGCTTTACCGACAGGATGATGCCCGTGCTGCGGTATTGCACGGTGGAGGTCGAAAAAGAGGTTTGCTGGCTGACCAGGGGCACGGATTGGGAAGTGAGGGTGGGCACATCCGAGCCGATCTGGATGCGGGCCTCCTGGTTGTTGGCCGCCATGATCTGGGGCGAGGCCAGGATTTCGACCTTGCCTTCGGCAGCCAGCAGGTTGATGAGGCCTCTGAGCTTGTTCGCCGTGTCCACGGCCAGGAAGCTAAACCCCCCGGCGGTGGTGAAGGTCGCCGCGGCCGCCGATGCCGGCGTCACCCCGGCGAGGGTGGCTGGAGACGAGGAAATAGTACTAGTATTACCAGAAGGACCAGTAACACTCGTAGTCGTCCCCTGTTGGTTGGCCACCAATAGGCCGGTGGGGCTGGTGGAAGTGTTGCCGGTGGCCGTCGAGGTGGCGGAGGTAGGCGGCGTGGCCCCAATTAAGAGCTCGATGCCGTATTTCAACTGATCGGTGAGGGTGACCTCGGCGATGAGCACCTCGTTCAGCACCTGCCGGGGCATGATGTCCAATTCCTTCAAGATCCGGGAGATAATGTTCCATTCATAGGGCGGAGCCACCACCACCAGGAGGTTGTTCTCTTCATCGGGGATGACGCGCACTCCTTCCTTGAGCGCGGTGCCTTCGGCTCCGGCGCCGGTGGCCCGCTCCTTCAGGGGCGAACCTCCCGCCTGGCCGCCGGGGACGCCGGCCGCGGCGCCGCCCAGTCCTCCGGCCCCGCCGGTCCCGCCGGCGCCGGTCAATCCCATGCCTCCGCTCACGGTCCCACCCATGCTGCCCTGCTGTTGGGTGCCACCCATGCCGCCCATGCCACCCATGCCACCGGCGGTGCCGCCGGTACCGCCAAAAGCGGCGCCGCCGGCCTGGATGCCCACCTCGGGCTTGGACTCTTTGACGGTGGGCGCCGCGGCAGTGCCGCCGTACACCTGGGTGAGGATGTTGGCCAGATTCTTGGCCTTGTAATTCTCCACGTTATAGACGTGGACGTTGGCCATCATATCAGTCTTGGCATCCAACTGGCGCACCCAGTAAAGGGCCCGCTCCATCAGCTCCCCGGAGGTGGCCAGGACCATTACGGCGTTCAGGCGGCCCACCGGCAGGAAGCTCACCCCGAATTGCGCCTTTTCCTTGCCGGACAGGGTGCCGTAAGCTGCAAAGATAGTCTCCAACTCACTAATGACTTCTTTGGGGGCACTGTTGTGCACCTTGAGGATGCGCACCTTGGTATGAGCCAGGGCCCGGGTATCCACCAGGTGGATCAATTCCAGCACCTTATCCATGTTCTCCGGGGTATCCACCACGATCAAGGAATTGTGGGAGGCCTCCCCGATATTACCGGCGGTGGAGAGGAGGGGTTTCAACACCGCCAGCATCTCCTTGGCCGGAGTCTGCTCCAGGAAGACCACCTGGGCCCGCATGCCTGGAGGCACGGCCCCTCTGCTGTAGACCGGCAGGCCCCGGGCTGAGGCCTTGTCCATGGGCACGATCCGGTAGACCCCGTCCGGTCCCTTGATCATGGTGGCTCCGTTGACGGTCAGCAGGCTCTCCAGGATGGACAAGAGCTCACTTTCACTCAGTTTGCCGGTAGCCCGGACATTGACGGAGCCCTTGACCTTGGGGTCGATGGAATAATTGAGCCCCATGGTTTCGGCCAGGACACGAACAGCCTCCACCAGGTCAGCGTTTTTCAGATTGAGGTCAATAGGATAGACCTTCTCCCCTTGCTTCGGGGCCGGCCGGGAGGTGGGGAGCTTTTTCAGGCGGGCCGTATAGCTTTCCAGGCCTCGGTCTCCAATATAGGATTCCTCTTCCCTTTCCGTAGGCGGCTTCTCTTTTTTGACGAACTTGCGTTCCGGGGTGACCGGCGATTGAAAGACCCTCACCGGCACCTTCCGAGCTTCGGGAAGGGCGGGCGGCGAGGTCACCTGGGATGGGCCGGCGCAACCCGCGAGCCCCATGGCGAGGAGGAAAGACAGAAAACCTGGGAACCACCCAGCCAAGGGGCGTTTCCCCACTAGACCGCAGGAACTGCGCATCATCTTCACGCTGGAGCCTCTATTCTGGGAAGTTTAGGGTCTTTTTGCCTTCTTTGTCTTGCAGCACCACTGCTTCACTGGTTATTTCCACCACTTTAAAGCCTTCATAGTCTTCGCCCTGGCGCACCACGTCCACTTGCGCCTCCTGCTGCTTGGGGGCGGATTTGGTCTTGTTGCTGATTAGGGCGAACCGTTCAGAGCCGATCACCATGATCCCCATGAGCTGCCGGCCCTCCAGGGTGGCCTGGGCCGTGGCGGGTTGCTCTCCGGGGCCGGCGCGATCCTGGCTGAACAGGTCCTTGACCGCCACTACCCGAAAGGCGCTCAGGGGCTGCTGGTCCCGCAACATGGGAGTCTGGGGCAACTCCGGCCCCTTGCCGGGTCGGGCGGCTACCGGTCCTGCGGTTCCGCCCCACCAGATGTTGACGATGGCCAGGAGCAGCAGGCAATTGACCGCCACCAGGATAATATGCCACAGTTTGAAGCCCCGGCGCCAGATCAACTGGAGACCCCCGCACTTTTTTTAATCACCCCGGAGATCACCAGGTTGACCTGCAAGGCGGAACTGCCCTTGGACCCTACTACCCAGCGGGGGGCGTTGACCTCAAGTTCCGGGACGAACAAGAGCTTTTTGTGGTGCTCCAGTTGATAGAGAATGGTGAGCAATTGCCCGGTGGTACAGGCTAACTGCACCTGAACCGGCACCTCCAGGTAGGGGCCGGCCTCCCGGGGCTGCAGGACCTTGGCGCTGGTCAGCTGCACCCCGTGGTCCTGGGTCAATTTCTTCAGGATTTCCTGGAGATCGGCGGAGGCTACCGCTGGGTTGCTGCCGGTAAGAAACTGGCTCTCCGCCTGGGCCAGGGCCGCTTTCATGGCCTTATTGCCCTGCTCGATCCGGGTCTTGCTGGCCACGAGGCTCTGGTATTTGGCCAGCAACTGGCGCTTGCGGGCCAGTTCCTGGGACCAACTGTCATGCAGGGCCCATAAGGGGGTAATCACCGCCAGATAGACCAGGGCCAGCAGCAAGGCGCCGCCGCCGATCAGGGCCAGGCGTCGCTGCTGGGGATTCAGCCGTTCAAGCTGCCGGCTCGAATCACTTAAAATCTGCTTTAATCTTAAAATGTTCTTGGTTGGTGGCATCGGTCACTATGGGTGAAGCGAATTCGGTTTTGGTCAACCAGCCGGATTTCTCCAGCAGGGGGATTAAATCGGAGGCCGATTTGGATATCCCACTGATATCCAGGTTCTGCCTGCTGAGGCGCAGATTGAAAAGCCAGGTGTTGTCGGGGATAAGCTCGGTCAGGTCTTTCAGAACCCTGAGCTTATCGGGAGTGCTGCCCATCTTGCGGAAGTTTTCCATCTGCTTGGCCAGGGTCCGGCTCTCCTCCAACTGGCGCTCGACGGCCCGGGCCTCCGGCTCCAACCTGGCCAGTTGGCTGTTCATCCGGTAGAGCACCACCCGTTGGTGGATAAAGCCGCTGCCGGCCCAGAGGCAACAAAGGCCAAGAAAGACCAGGAGCATCAAGGTATTGAAGTTAAAGCGGCCCAGGTGCACCATGGCCCGCTCCGAGACCGGCAACAGGTTGCCCAGCAGGGAGACCTTACCCAGGCTCCGGAGGGCGGCCCCCACTGCGGCCAGGACCCCTTCCTGCTCCGTTTCCGGCGGCAGGTTCTGGATGGCCAGATGGCTGGGATAGACCAGATTCAGGTTTTGGGACTCGCTCAAGGCGGTGGCCTGAAACCCCGAACCGCTCTGGCCATGCAGGCAAATGGCCTTAAATTGGTGCCCCGCGGCCCTGAGGCGCTCGATTTCGCCACCCAGAAGCCGGTTGAGGTCGGCCCCGGAGGTGGTGCGCCCCTGGCGGAAGGCCCGGATGGTCTGGCCCTGGATGTGGGCCAACTCGAAGGCCCACGACTCCAAGTGCAGCAGCAACCAGGCAGTCGGCAGTTTGGGGGCCAACTGGGAGAAGGCGGTGGCCACCGCGGCGGGCGCCAACTCGACGGCCATGGGCCGCAACCCGGCCTGGGACAGGAGGTTTAGGCTGCCGTCCACCGCTTCCCGGGGCAGGGCCATCAACATGATGCGGATCTCGGTATCCGTCTCCCCCAGAATTTGATAGTCGTAATAGAGGCGCTCGGCCGGCAGGGGCAGAAACCGGTCCAGTTCGTAGGTCACCACCTGGGCCAGGTTCTCGGCCGCGGCCTGGGGCAGGGCCGCCGGGCGCAGGAAACCCAGGTCCCGGCTCACCGCCAGGCTTACCGGACAACCTTCCAGCCCCCATT
>JBIOJX010000230.1:0-4463 GCA_044451265.1 Desulfobaccales bacterium | reverse complement strand
TGACCACGAAGCCGTCGGGGGCCAGTTTATGAGAGGTGAGCAGGTCCTGGATACGCTTTTCTACGGCTTCATCCCAGAAAAACTGGAGCCGCGGGTTCTTGGGGTTGAGGCCCAGGGCCCGCAGGGGCGCCAGGTTCTGGTCCACCAGGTGCGTCTTGACCGGCGGCCGGGGCAGCAGGCGGGTAAAGCAGGCGCGGCGCTGCCAGAAAGGCATCCGGAGATGCTCGAAGCCGACCCGCTCCCGCGCCCCGGTGAGCCAGGAATAGATGGCGCCACGGTCGCCGCCGGAAAGTTCGATCACCAGGTCGAAGCGCCGCCGGCGCAAGTCACGGGCGAAACGTAGCGCCTGGCTCCAGGTCTCGCCCCTCCGGTCCACCACCACCAGGTCGTCCAGCCCCGGGTGTCCGGCCACCATGTCTTCGGTGCCCTTGGGAACCAGGTAGGTGAGATGGCAGTCAGGCCAGGCCTCCTTGAGCGCGGCGATCACCGGGGTGGAGACCAGCACGTCCCCGGGTTGCTTCAGCTTGATGACCAGGAGGCGTTTAGAAGTCATCGTCCTGCCGGGCCTGCCGAGGACCCATGGCCACGCCCCGTTTGGAGGCGCGGATAAATTCCACTAAATGGTTGACTTCCGGGGTCAGGGGGACCTCGGCCTCCACCTGCTCCAGGGCTTGCTTCAGGTTGGTGCGCCGGCCGAAGAGGAGACGGAAGGCCTGGCGCAGCGGGGCGATCTGGGCGGCGCTCAAACCGGCCCGGCGCAGGCCCACCAGGTTGACGCCCTTGACGACGTGGGTGTCGTCGATATTGGCGTAAGGCGGGAGGTCCCGGGAGGCCCGGGCTCCGCCCCGCATCATCACCAGGGTGCCCACGCGGATGAACTGATGCAGGAGACAGTTGGCCGAAATGAAGACCCGGTCGGCCACCTCGACATAGCCGCCCACCAGGGCGCCGTTGACCACCACGACGTTATTCCCCAGGGAGGAGTTATGGGCCATGTGGCTCAGGGCCATGAGGAAATTGTGATTACCCATGCGGGTGGCGCTCCCCGGCTTGGTGCCCCGGTGGATGGTGACGTACTCCCGGATGAGATTGTGGTCGCCGATAATGGTGTAGCTCTCCTCGCCGGTGAAGGCGTAGTCCTGGGGGTCGTAGCCGACGATGGCCCCGAAGCCGATGAGGTTGTTTTCCCCAATCGTAGTGTAGGGGCCGATATAGGCGTGGGCCAGGATGCGGGTGCCAGCCGCGATGCGGCTGGGGCCGTCAATGATCACCCCCGGGCCCACCGCCACGTCCGGGGCCAGTTCAACGTTAGGGCCTATCTTGGCGCTGGGATCAATGGGCATCGATGTCCTTTCCCCGGTTCAGTTCCTGCAGATAGTGATATTTCAAGAAATTGTAGCGGCTGCCCTGTCTGGCCAGGGCCAATCCCAGAGCACCTTCCAAAAAACCTTTTTTCAGGAAATAGAGCCGCAAAAAGGTGAAAAATGGCCGCCACCAGAGTTCCCCGGGCCGGGGCCGGCGGCCCTGCTTGAACATCTCCCGGGCGGCCAGCCGGGCGTAGCGGTCCTGGCGGGCGGCGTATTCCTCCAGATGGCGGTAAGAATAGTGGTCCAGCGGGGTCCGCAGCGTCCCCGCCGGCCCGGCCACCTCCACCTCTTCGTGAACCTCCCGGTCCCGGAAGCGGCCTTGCCCCCGGCGCCAGAGGCGCAGGGTGTAGTCCGGGTACCAGCCCAAATGCCTGATCCAGCGGCCGCCGAAGTAATTCTTCCGGGGCACCCGGTAGCCGTTCAGGTCCCCGTCGGCCTGCACTACTGCCAGGATTTCCGTTTTAAGGGCGGCGGAAACCCGCTCATCCGTGTCCAGGCTGAAGACCCAGGCGCCCCGGGCCTGGTCCAGGGCGAAGTTCTTGGTGCCGGCAAAGCCCTGCCAGGGCGTGACCACCACGCGGGCGCCGGCGGCCCGGGCCAACTCCACCGTGCGATCCGTGCTGCCGGTGTCCACCACCACGATCTCATCGGCAAAGCGCACCGACGCCAGGCAGGCGCCGAGGTTGGCCTCCTGGTTCAGGGCGATGATGATGACGGAGAGACGCATAGTCAGTGGCCAGTGGTCAGTGGTCAGTGGCCAGTGGCCAGTTTTGGCAGTTTCTGGCAACTGACTACTGGCTACTGGCTACTTTCCTAACGGTTTGGCCTCTTCGATTAGCATGATGGGGATGTCGTCCTTGATCTCATACAAGAGCTGGCATTTCTCGCAGATGAGGCCGTCTTCCTTTTCCGTCAGCTTGAGGTCGCCCTTGCACTTGGGGCAGGCCAGGATTTCCAGCAGTTCCTTGTTGATGGGCATGGGGCCTCCAGAGTAATGGTGGGCGGTGCCCACCCTGCATTTTAACTGCTCACTGCTTACTGCTTACTCAACTCATATACCAGCCGCCGTTGACGTTGATGGTCTGGCCGGTGATATAGCCGTTCCTGGCCAGGAGCACCGCCACTGCCGCCACTTCATCCGGGGCGCCGAAGCGGCCGACGGGAATCATCTCGGGGCTGGCCTTGAGGTTGGCGGTCACCATCTCGGACTCGATCAGGGCCGGGGCGATGGCGTTCACCGTGATGCCCTCATGGAACAGGTGGCGGGCGTAAGAGTGCGTCAGGCCCAGGAGCCCGGCCTTGGAGGCGGCGTAGTGCGGCCCGGTGACCCCGCCGGTCTGGGCCGCCACCGAGGAGAGGTTGATGATGCGCCCCCAGCGTCGGGCCCGCATGCCGGGCAGGACCCTTTGGATCAGCAGGAAGGCCGACTTGAGATTGACCGCCAGCATCCGGTCCCAATCCTGTTCAGTGATCTCCGGCAGAGGCTGGTGGCTGACGATGCCGGCGTTGTTTATCAGGAGGTCCACCTGGCCCAAATCGGCCTCGATCACCGTCACCAGGCCGTCCACTTCCGCGGCCAGGGAGACGTCGGCGCGCACCGGTATGGCCCGGCGGCCCAACCGTTCGATAGTCTTGACGGTGTCCAGGGCCTGGGCTTCGCGACCGAGGTAGTTCACCGCCAGGTCGGCCCCGGCCTCGGCCAGGGCGAGGGCCACGGCCCGGCCGATCCCCCGGGAGCCCCCGGTGACCAGGGCTATTTTACCAGTCAGGTCGTCGAGCATTGTTGTTCTCCAAAGGCGATACGCCCAGGCTACCGATTCTTTGATGATTGGTGGGGCGGGCCGCCGCGCTCGCCTGCGCCTCGGGCAGGCACGGAGGCCTGCCCCACCATCAATGCTCCCATATTATCAATTAATTTCGGCAGATGACAAGATTTTCTCGCAGGCCGCCTCCGCCATTTCCGGGATCAGGTCGGTCAGGCAGCGGGGCTTAGGGCAGCGGCGCTGAAAGCAGGGGCTGCATTCCAGGCCGAGGCGCACAATCTGGTGCCCTGCCCCGAAAGGCCCGGTGCGCCAGGGCGCGGTAGGGCCGAAGAGGGCCGCCACCGGCGTCTCCAGGGCCGCGGCCAGATGCATGGCGCCGGTGTCGGTGGTCACCAGCAAGCGGGCGCGGCGTAGCACCGCAGCCAGTTCCGGGAGCGTGGTGCGGCCGGCCAGCGACAGGGCCGGCTCCCGCATTTGAGCCAAAATGTCGGCGGCGAGTCTTTGCTCCGCGGCGCTGCCGGTGAGGGCCACCCGGAGGCCGTGCTCCCGGCTGAGCCAGTCCCCCAGTTGGGCCCAGGCGGCCGCGGGCCAGAGCTTGCTGGGCCAGCGGGCCCCGGGGTGCAGCACCACCAGGCCGCCGCGGGCCTTGCCCGGCAGCAGGTGGCCCACCTCAACTTCGGCGCCCAGACCCAGCCGGAACCGCGGCGGCTGGACCGGGGCGCCCAGGTGGTGGGCCAGGTTCAGGTAACGCAGCACCGCATGGGCCTCGCGGTCATAAGGGGCCACCCGCTCGGTAAGGACGCGGTAACTGCCCTCCCGGCTGCGGTCATAGCCCAGCTTGCGGCGGCTCCGGGCCAGGGCCACCCAAACGGCGCTCTTTAGAAGCCCCTGCAGGTCGATGACCAGGTCGAATGGGCTCGAGCGCAGGCGCCGGACCAGCCCGGCCAGCAGGCCCGGGTTGCCGCCTCGAATGATCGCCCCCGGCCGTAGCCGCGGCGCCGGCCAGACCTCATCCAGGGCTGGATGGTCTTGCAGCAAGGGGGCATAGGCGGCCTCCACCAGCCAGGTGAGGTGGGCCGTGGGAAAGGCGGTCCGCAACGCCTCCAGGGTAGGCAGGGCGTGGAGCACGTCCCCGAAGGAGCTGAGCTTGACGATGAGAATCCGCGGATGTTCGTCTGACAAGTCGTTATTCGCCTGGTAGCACAGGCTTTCCAGCCGGTGCGGGTGTGTCAGGGCGGCTCGAGAGCCGCCCCTACGATATCTGCTAACCATTCTGCAAATCCGCCAAAATCCAGGCCGAGGCGTCCGCCAGGTCCTGGGCCACGTAGACCGG